>CATQHX010000006.1 GCA_958296065.1 Vicinamibacterales bacterium
GATCGCCTTCAGGACGTCACTGGCCCGGCCGATGTCGACCACCATGCCGTCGGCGTCGAGTTCCGGCCGCGCGAAGGTCGCGTCGACGACGTAGGTGGCGCCGTGCAGCTTCTGCGCCGGCCCGAAGGCTTCACCGGTGAAGCTGTGGGCGATCATGAAGTGGGTCGCGGACGTTGAGGCTGTACACGGGCTCTGTCTCCTTCCGTCGTCACCGTCCGCCCGGCTTCCCGGCACCAGCCCCGACCGTCGGGCCCGGATAGCGGATGCGATGACAGAGCGTATCCCCCGGCTCGTCGGCGAGCGCCGCGAGCACCGCGGGAAGCGCATCGAACTCACTCTCTCCGGTCACCAGCACGTCGAGCCCGGGGTCCGCGAGCAGAGCCAACGCCAGCTCCAGTCGCCGGCCGCGGGACCAGCGCGGCGCGCGATGCGGCGGCACATGCCCCACCTGGCTGCTCCGCAGCGTCAGCCGGCGGGCATGAAACGCCTCGCCGAGCGGCAGCGGGACCTGCGACGCGCCGTACCAGCTCGCCTCGACTATGGTCGCCTCGTGTCCGGCAGCCGCCAGTCCCGCGCGCAGACCGTCGGGGTGTCCGCTGGCATGAATGACCAGATCGGCCGTGGCGCTGTCCGGGGGCTCCGGTCTGAAAGCGAGCCCGAGGGCGGCCGCCACGGATGCGCGCGAGCGGTTGGGATCGACCACCGTTACCTGCGCGCCCGGGAGATCCCGGCACAGAAACGCCGCGAGCAGGCCGACGACGCCCCCGCCGATCACCACGATCTCGTCGCCGGGCCCGGGCCCGGCGTCCCACACGATGTTCACCGCCGTCTCCATGTTGGCGGCAAGCACGGCGCGCGACGCCGGCACCCCGGCGGGTACCGGGTGCACCGCTTCGGCCGCCACGCAGTAGCGATCCTGATGCGGATACAGACAGAAGACCGTCCGGCCCCGCAACCCGTCGGGGCCCTCCTCGACGGTGCCGACGCTGCTGTAGCCGTACTTCAGCGGGCCGGGAAACTCCCCGTCCTGAAACGGGGCGCGCATCGCCGCGCGCTGCGACGACGGCACCTGCCCCTTGAAGACCAGTGACTCGGTGCCGCGGCTGATGCCGCTGTAGAGGGTGCGGACCAGTACGTCGCGGGCTTGCCTCGACGGAAGCTCGGCGGACAGAATCTGACCGTGGCCGGGTTCGCGGATCCAGAACGAACGAGCCGTCGGCATGGGCGCCATGAGCGACATGAAGGGGTCGGTGCTGTCAAGAAACCTTATCGGACGATCGTCATGCCGCCTCGCGCCCGCCGGCCGGGGCGGACGCACGGCTCGACCGGTCCCGTCCGCGCCCTTGCCGACGTCGCACTCGGCCTGCTGCCCCTGGCTGCCTGCGCATTCACCACTTCCCGGTTGCTGGAGCTCCCACCACAATACTTCGCCGACGTCCTGGGCATCTATACCCTGATGGCTGCGCTGCTCGTACGGTTTCTTCCCCGGGACCTGCCGCCGCCCGGTCTGGGCGCGGCGAACCAGATCACCCTGGTTCGCGCCACCCTGATCATGCCGCTGGCGGGCCTGATCCTCCAGCCGGCGCCGCCCGCGGCAGCGGCTCTCTGGTGGATCGTCGCGATCTCGACGGTCGCGCTGGCACTCGACGGCGTCGACGGTCTGGTGGCGCGGCGGCGCGGACAGGAGACGCGGTTCGGGGCGCGGTTCGACATGGAGCTGGATGCGTTCCTGATGCTCGTGCTCGCCGTGCTCGTCTGGCGGGCCGGCCGCGTGGACGCGTGGGTACTGCTGATCGGCGCGCTCCGCTATCTGTTCGTGGCCGCCGGCCGGCTCTGGCCCCCGCTGACCGCCGATCTGCCGGACAGCCTGCGCCGCAAGGCGATCTGCGTCGTCCAGGGCGTCGGGCTGATCGTCTGCCTCGCGCCGCTCGTGCCCCCGGACCTCGCCGCCCGTGCGGCCACGGGCGCTCTGGCCCTGCTGGTGTACTCTTTCGCGGTCGATGTCATCTGGCTGATCGTCAATGCGCCCGGGGGTATCCGGTCGCGGCGCCACGGATACCCCCGCTGATCGGTCGCCGAGCCGAACCGATGCGCGGACCTTTCATCTTCGCCCTGGTCGCCGCCGTCGCTGCCGGCTGCCTCGACGGCTCCCGCACGGACCCGCTGCGTCCCACCGCGGACGAGCTCGTCGAACGCGCCGAGCACGGCGACGCGCAGGCGTTGTTCGAGCTCGGCAACCGCTATGCCGACGCCGACGGCGTCGCCCGCGACAACGTGCTCGCCTACATGTGGTACGAACTCGCGGCCGAGCGTTTGACTACCACGGAGGGATACGAGGCCAGACGGATGCAACTGCGCCTCGACCCCGACATGTTCCGGCACCAGATCTCGGAGGCCCAGCGGCTGGCCCGCATCTGGAACGCCCGCCAGGCCGCGCGCGAGCGCGGAGACGAACACCCCTGACTGGTTCAGTCACCAACGGCCAGCCGAGGCCAGCGGCGAACGAGCCCGGCCAACAGGAACGCGGCGGTCAGGCCGAAGCGCCAGACCGTGCGCAGCGACGGCTCCCGGAGTGGCTGCGCGCACCAGACGGCCCGCACCGACGACGGCGCCCGCCGGAGGTTACCCGAGCCGCGCCCGTTCGAGGCTCGCGTCGAGGCGCTCCTCCACCGCGCGGGCGCCGATGGCGCCCTTGTAGACGTACAACTGGCCGGGAAGCTCGCTGTCCAGCACCTCCTCACTGACCCGCAGCCGGCTGCTGACCGCGAACACGATCGGGTCCGGCAACCCCGCGTTCACCAGATCCACACGTCGCCATACCGCCTCGCGGCTCCAGTAGCCCAGCACCTCGAAGTAGACGCGGTGGCCGGTATCGCGATGGCTGAACACCAGATCCGGCACGCACAGGCCGACGCCGGGCAGGTCGAGCAGCGCGTGGGCGACTTCGACCGACCAGGGCGTCTTCATCTGCCGGAAACGCTCGATCAGCCGGGCGACCTCGTCCGGCAGCCGTTCGTCGTCGCGAACCCGATCCACGACCGGCGCGCCCTCGAGATGGAAGGTGGCGGGCCGCCGCTCGGGTCCCCACAGGACCTCGGCGTCGAGCTCCCAGCCGGGACCGCAGGCATCGAGGACGGGCAGCAGCAGCGCCAACTGCAGGCCGTAGGTGGTGACCGCCCGGAACAGGCTGAACGGACCGTCGATATCCACGCGGCAGGCGCCGTCGGGCAGCCGGGTCGCGACGTGCAGCAGCCGATGAAACTTCAGCCGCCGGAAGAACAGGCGCAGACCGCGCGCATCGGGCTGCCGCAGCGTGACGACGACGCGGAGCGCGCGCAGGAGTATCGCCTGCTTCCGGGCCGTCTCGTAGGCAGCAACCAACGCCGGGCCGCCGATTCCATCGAACCTGGTCAGGACGTGGTTCTCTTTCAGGTCGGCGAACAGCGCGTCCCGCACGTCCCCCTCCGGCAGGCCGAGCTCGGCCGCCGCCGCCGCGATCGCCGGTTCGGGCGCAAACGTCTCCGCCTCGGGCAGGGCGCGCCGCACGGCCGCGGCGCGGGAGAAGACCATCCTCCGGAGCGCAGGTGGATCGACATCGTCCCGCGCCTCGAACACGCAGCGATCCTGGACGAGCTTGCGCAGCCCCCTTACGAGCCGGTAGTCGGTCGGGCGGTACGGCACATCGTCGCAGGCCGCCTCGAAGACCGCACGGGTGCCGCCGACCGCCGCGCGTGCTGCCGCGACGCAGCCCTCCGCGACGGCCAGCGCCCGTTCCCTTTCGGCAGGCCGCAGCGGCGGAACCTCGATACGCCCCCCGCGACGCCGCGCCCCCACGAGATCAGCCGTCAGCATCGCGCTCCCGGCGCCGGTCGCTGGTGAGGACCTCCGACGTGTCGTTGGCCACCAGCTCGTACAGCACCGCCTTCTTCTCTCCCTGCTTGCGGAGGATGCGGCCGAGCCGCTGCACGTACTCGCGCACGGACCCGCTGCCCGATATCACGATGCCCACGTTGGCGGCGGGCATGTCCACTCCCTCGTTGAGGACCTTCGAGGTGACCAGCGCGTTGTAGCGACCCGCCGCGAAGTCCTCCAGGATCCGGACCCGCTCCGACACCTTCGTCTGGTGGGTGATTATCGGCACCAGAAAGCGGCGCGAGAGCGCGCAGGCGGAAGCGTTGCGTTCGGTGAACAGCAACGCACGGTCGCGCCTGTGCCGATGCAGCAACTGCTCCACGTAGTCCAGCTTGGACGGCGCCGCGAACGCAAGCTGCTTCTGCCGCTGGTAGGCGGCCAGCGCCCGCCGGCCCTCGATGCTCTGCGAGGAGCGGATGATGAACTGCGACCAGCCGTCCGGATCCGACATGCGGATGCCCTGGCCGACCACGAACTCGCGGTAGATCCCGCGCGCCTCGTCGTACTCGCGTCGCTCGTCCCCGGTCAGCTCCACGAAGATCCGCTCCACGGTGTGGTCCGCCAGGTAGTCGCCGGTCAGATCGCGTACCTGCCGGCGGTAGACGATCGGTCCCACGAGCGACTCCAGGTCGGCATGGCGGCCGTCCGCACGCTCCGGCGTCGCGGTCAGTCCGAGGCGATAGGGAGCCAGGCTGTGCCGGGCCGCGAGCGCATAGGCCTCACCCGGCAGGTGATGACACTCGTCGAACACCACCAGGCCGAAGCGCGCGCCGAGGTGCTCCATGTGCATGAAGGCGGAGTCGTACGTCGAGACCGTGACCGGCTCGACCCGATAGTCCCCGCCTCCGACGACGCCGATGTCGCGGCGCAGCCTCTCGCCCAGCAGCCGATGCCACTGCGTCACCAGATCGAGGGTCGGCGCCACGACGAGCGTGTCCCGCCGCACCCGGTCGATGGCCAGCAGTGCGACTTCGGTCTTCCCTGCACCCGTCGGCAGGACGACCACGCCGCGGCCCTGCGCGGCTCCCCATGACTCCAATGCCTCCGTCTGGAAGGGGCGCGGCTGGCGGCGCACCTGCAATCCCTCGTCGAGCACCCCGTACTGTCGCGCTTCGTCCTGGTACGCGATCCGCCGCCGCACGAGGGCCCGAATCACCCGCGCGTAGGCGACGGCGGGCGCGCGGAAACGCCGCGTGCGCGCGTCCCAGCGGCAGGCCTCGGGCAAACGGGCGCCCTCCACCTCGGTGCATCCACCGATGTCCAGTGTGCCGGCGACGAAACGCAGGTAGACGGCCAAGATGTCCCGACGATGAAACCGGCGCCGCGGGCGTTCCCACCCGGAATTCCGCGCACAGCGTACCCCCATTCGGCGGCGGCGGAACCCGGTATGCCGACCGCCCTCGACCCGGATCGGCGCGTGCCGCCCATGCCCCCGTGTACAGGGGCGTCCGGGGCGGATCGCGGCGGGCGAGGCTCGTTTGGTCTAGAATTGAGGGCTGACCATGTCCGACAACGGAAGCGCTCCCGAGCCCCCCGAATCCTCGCCCCCGGCGGAGACGCCGTCGGCCGGAACGCCGCCGGACAGCGGCAAGGCTTCCCGCTCGAAGGTCCTCGGCGTACCGAGCAAGACGTCCGGTGAGGCCCGCGCCGTCACGGCCACGAAGGCGGGCGCCGGGCTCGTTGCCGCCGTGCGCGCGCTGGCGCGGCGGCGCGACAAGAAGCGCGTCGATCCGGATGCGGATTCCGCCGAGGCGGATGCGAACAACCTGGAGACGACCGCGTCGACCGCAGGCAACGACGATTCACTGACCGAACGGCGCGCCCAGGCCCGCATGGGCGGCGGCCAGGCGCGCATCGACGCGCAGCATGCGCGCGGAAAACTGACGGTACGCGAGCGAATCAACCGGCTGCTCGATCCCAAGTCGTTCGAGGAACTGGGGCCGTACGTGGAGCATCGGCACTCCGCGTTCGGGCTCGACCGGCAGCGGCACGCGGGTGACGGCGTGGTGACCGGCTTCGGATACATCGACGGCCGTCGGGTGGCCGTCTTCGCGCAGGACTTCACGGTGCTCGGCGGCTCGTTCTCCGAGACCCAGGCACTGAAGGTCGGTCGCCTGCTGGAAACCGCCACGGCGAGCGGTCTGCCGGTCTTTGCGCTGCTCGATTCGGTAGGCGCCCGCATACAGGAAGGGATCTGGAGTCTGGCCGGCTTCGGCGACCTGTTCTGGCGCAACACGCAGGCCAGCGGCGTCGTGCCGCAGATCAGCCTGATGCTCGGGCCCTGCGCGGGCGGAGCCGTCTACTCTCCCGGACTGACGGACTTCGTGATCATGGCCCGCGGCAGCAGCTACATGTTCATCACGGGCCCGGACGTCATCCGCACGGTCACCGGCGAAGAGGTGGACGCGGAGACCCTGGGCGGCGCCGATACCCACGCGGGCGGCTCGGGCGTCGCCCACTTCGTGGCCGACGACGAGAACGCCGCGTTCGACCTGGCTCGGCAGTTGCTCGGCTACCTCCCGTCCAACAACGCCGAGGATCCCCCGATCGTCGAGGCCGAGCAGAGCCTCGAGCCGGACGTGGCGGAGCTCGACAACCTGATTCCCGAAGCGGCGGAGGAAGCCTACGACATCCGCGACGCGATAACGCGCATCGCCGACCGGCATTCGTTCCTGGAGGTGCACGCCGACTTCGCCCCGAACGCCGTCGTCGGGTTCATCCGGCTCAAGGGACGAGTCGCGGCGATCGTCTCCAACCAGCCGGAGCATCTGGCGGGCGTGCTGGACATCGACGCGTCGGACAAGATCGCCCGCTTCATCCGGTTCGCCGACTCGTTCAACATTCCCCTGGTGACCCTGATCGACTGTCCCGGCTTCCTGCCCGGCGCCGACCAGGAACGGAACGGGATCATCCGGCACGGCGCGAAGATCGTGTACGCCTATAGTGAGGCCACCGTGCCGAAGGTCTCGGTCGTGCTGCGGAAGGCGTACGGCGGCGCCTACATCGTCATGAGCAGCAAGATGATCCGCACCGACGTCTGCCTCGCGTGGCCGACCGCCGAGGTCGCGGTCATGGGCGCCAAGGGCGCGGTGAGCATCCTCTACGCGCGCCAGTTGAAGCAGGAGCTGCCCTCGAAGCGCGACGCGGAGCGCGCGCGGCTCGAGGACGAGTTCGAGAAGCAGTTCAATTCCCCGTTCGTGGCCGCCGCCACCGGACACATCGACGACGTGATCCACCCGCGCGAAACGCGTGCGCGCGTCGTCGCCGCGCTCGACTTCCTCAAGGACAAGCAGACTGCGGCTATGCCCAAGAAACATGGCAACATTCCGCTGTAGGTCTGCGCGATGACGCCCGAGCTGCGGACGGTCCTGGAGATCGCCGGCGTCGGCTCGACGTTGCTGTTTCTGGCTTTAGGCGGTCTGGTCACCCTGATGTACGCGCTGACGTCGCCCCTGCTCTACGGCGGTTTCAAGCTGCCGGGAGGGAGCGGCACCGGGAGGACGAAGGCCGCCGAGCGTGCCCGGCTGGAGGCCGCGGCGGAACAGGAGCGGCAGCGCCAGGCCGTCGCCATCGCCGTGGCGGTGGCGCGGGCCCGCGCCGCACGCCCGATACCGCTCGAGTCGGGCGTGCCGGCGTGGCGGCGAATTCACCGCGCGCAACGGCTCGGGCAACCGACCGAACGGGCGAGGGCCCGCCTGTGACCCGCTACCGTGTCACCATCGACGGCCGCGTGTACGACGTCGATATCGACGACCCGCGCGCCAGGCCGGTGACGGCCCGCCTGTCGGGAACCGCCTACTCGGTCGACGTCGAGCCGACGCACAGTAGCGCAGGTTCGGAGCCGGCGCCGGCGGCCGAGGCCGATCCCGCGCAGGCCGACGAGCCGACGACGCCCCAGCTCTTCCCTTCCGGACCGTCGGCGGAAGAGGGCGGCGATGCCCCGCGCACGATGACGGCGCCCATTCCCGGCTCAGTCACCAAGGTAGTCGCGTCCGTGGGCCTGTCGGTCGAGCGCGGCGGCGAGCTGCTGACCATCGAGGCGATGAAGATGTTCAACGTGATCCGGTCACCCTGGCCGGGCACCGTCTCCACGGTGCACGTCAAGGACGGCGACCGTGTCGTCCAGGGCCAACCCCTCGTCACCCTGACGCCGCGCTAGGAGCCTGCGCCGTGGAACGCAACGCAGTGAGTTCTGAGGCACAGACTCCTGGAGCGGGGGGGATGGGCCGAAACGCCGAGCCGGCTCGGCGTTTCGGGGCGCTGGTACCAAACCTCCCGGCCGGACTGCCTGCACGCCCATGATGGCTCTCGACTTCGGAATCCTCTTGATGTTCGCCGTCGGCGGCGTCCTGATCTACCTGGCCATCGCCAAGGAATACGAGCCGACGCTGCTGCTGCCGATCGGCTTCGGCGTGCTGCTGGGCAACCTGCCGAACTCGCCGATGAACGAGCCGGGCGGCATGCTCTACCTGCTGAACGAGTTCGGCATCCAGACGGAGCTGTTTCCGCTGTTCATCTTCATCGGCATCGGCGCGATGATGGACTTCCGACCGCTGCTGTCGCAGCCCATCTTCGCCCTGCTCGGGGCCGCCGGCCAGTTGGGGATCTTCGCGACGCTGCTGCTGGCCACGGTCATCGGCTTTCCGCTGAACCAGGCGGCGTCGATAGCGGTCATCGGCGCCATCGACGGCCCGACGAGCATCTACGTCTCGTCGCTGCTGGCTCCGGAGCTGCTCGCGCCGATCGCGGTCACCGCGTACTCCTACATGAGCCTGGTGCCGATCATCCAGCCGCCGATCATGCGGCTGCTGACCACGCGCAAGGAGCGCCGCATCCGCATGGCCTACGCGCCGCGGCCGGTGCCGCGCGCCGCCGTGATCCTCTTCCCGATCGTCGTCACCGTCGTCATCGGCCTGCTCGTGCCGCAGTCGGCCCCGCTCGTCGCGACGCTGATGATCGGCAGCCTCATGAAGGAATCGGGAGTCGTCCCGCAGCTCGCCGGCGCCGCCTCGGAAACGCTGACCAACATCTCGACCCTGTTTCTCGGACTGACCATCGGCAGCCTGATGCAGGCGGAGACGTTCCTCCAGGTCGACACGCTCCTCATCCTGCTCCTGGGCCTCGGGGCATTCGTGCTCGACACCGTCGCCGGCCTCTGCTTCGGCAAGATCCTCGCCCTGGTCACCGGCGGTCGCATCAACCCGCTGGTCGGCGCCGCCGGGATCAGCGCCTTCCCGATGAGCGGCCGGCTGGTGCAGAAGGTGGCGCAGGACGAGGACTTCACCAACCACGTGCTGATGCACGCGATGGGCGCGAACACCGCGGGTCAGCTCGGTTCGGTCATCGCCGGCGGCGTCCTGCTGACGCTGGTGACGAACATCCTGGGGTAGCGGATCACGAAACAGCCTTCGTGGCCCCATCGATTGCGGCGTTCAGGTCGTCTATCATGCTGTCCCACACGGGGACCAGGTCCATCAGTCCCTCCCAGAATTCCCCGTCGCGCCGCCGATCGAACTGCGCAAGGCCGGTCCCTTGCTGCTCGACCCAGGTGTAATAGCCGAGATTGAAGATCCGCTCGCGCTCGAAGCGGGTCAGCTCGCTCACGTGATCGATGCCCGCGCCGAGGACATGCTGTCCGAACGCTTGCGCCGCCTCGATCTCGGAAAACTCGCCCGCGAAGCATGTCGCCCGGGCATTCTCGACTTCGGAGCGGTACATTGCGGCGCCGTCAGTCGCGACCGTCAGCACGACATCGTCGGCACCGAGCCCCATGTACTTCGCGTACTTGATCGCACCCAGAACGTTCGCGATCGACGAGAGGCCCAGATCGCCGAGCGCCGCCAGATCCTCCTGGCCGACGTGCCTGTGCCCGGACAGATAGGCCCTGCCGGCGACGGTGTTGAAGACGACATTGAGCGCATCGCTGCCCCGGTCGGAAACGCCAATCACGAAATCGGTGCCCATGACGTTGTGAATGAGCGGCACATGCTTGTCGCCGATGCCCTGGATGTTGTGCTCGCCGTAGCCGTTGTAGAGCAGCGTCGGGCATTCCAGCGCTTCGACGACGCAAGTCTGCGTGCCGAGCGCGCGCTTGAGATGGTCGCCCGCCGCCAGCGTTCCGGCCGACCCGGACGCGCATACGAACGCACGCGCCGACTTGCTGCCGTCCTCGTTGAGCGCCGCGAAGATGCGCTCGAGCGCCGGGCCGGTGACGGCGCGGTGCGCCACGTAGTTCCCGTACTCCGCGAACTGATTGAGGATCAGGTTCCGATTGTCCCTGGCGAGGACCCGACACGCATCGTAGATCTCCTTGACGTTGCTCTCCGTGCCCGGCGTGCGGTGAACGTCCCCCGGATCGACCGCCCACTGCTCGAGCCAGTCGAAGCGTTCCCGGCTCATGCCCTCGGGCAGCACCGCGACCGACCGGCACCCCAGGAGCCTCGCGATGGCAACGCCCCCGCGGCAGTAGTTGCCGGTCGAGGGCCATACGGCACGGTGACGCGACACGTCGAAGACGCCGGACAGCAGGTGGGGAATGAGGCATCCGTACGCCGCCAGCACCTTGTGGGCGCCGATCAGCGGGAATCGGTTGCCCAATGCCACGACGATCCTGGCCGGCACCCCGGTGAGCGCAGCGGGCAGCACGATGTGCTCGGGGACCTCGACCAGCGACCTGCGATCGGTGCCGTTGTGCCAATGGACGCGGAAGAGGTTGCGCGGATCCGCGCGGTCGGGATCGACCCCGGTGATCTCTTCGGCCCTGCCTGCCAGACGCGATGGCGGGTCGGCCAGGTCCGAGATGCGGGGCAGCACCACGCCGAGCGCCCGCAAGTGAGCCACGTTCCGTCCATGGCCGTTCCGATCGACGATCTCCCGCTCGATCCCCGCCGTCATGGCCATCCCATGCACCGCGACGGCCTCGGCCGTCTCGGCGTGAGCCAGCGCCGCCTCGATGACCTCGCGCGGGGTGGTCCGCTCATGGCAACGAGAGCCCGAATACAGCGAAGAACCCCTGGGTTCATTGGAGTCTCTGCCAGGGTACGCCGCGTCCGCCCACGATTCTACCCACGCTCGACCGCCCCCCACGGCCGGGGGAGCCATTGTCACCGGTGTAACCGTTCGGTCGTGCCGGTGCGGGGACTGATGTGCTCTGTGGTCGGCACCGTGATGCTCAAGCCAGCGTTCCCGAGGAGATCGACAGCCCCTGCACCCACCGCACCGGCAACCAGTCGGGCCGGAGCGGCGTCGCTGCCCCGGTGCGCGGCCTCTCCCGCTTCTCGCTCTTGCGGCCCAGCCGGCAATTCAATGGTAATCGTCGTCATGACTCCCTCCCACAACACACGCGCCGTCCATCATGTCCCGCACGCTCCCCCGGCCCGAATCACCGCAACGAACCGTCGACGACAATCGCGCGGACCTCGGTTCCCTCCTCTTCGGCCAATCGCTCGGCTTGCTGTCGCAGCTCCGCTTCCGCCGCCTCGATGGACGGCCACACCGGGCGATGGCTCGGCTGAAGATCTTCGCGATTTGGCAAGCTCATCCAAACAACGAGCCACTTGCAGAACTCTCTTGGGGATTGCGGCTCGATGGGCTCGATGGCGGTCCTGCCTATCTGCAGTCCCATCGCCCGGTTGGTCGCCTCCGGTCTGGATCTGCAGGACCGTGTTCAAGCGGAGAGGGCTGAGACAGCCGGCTCCGACGGTGTCTCCGACGAGCGTTGAGGGACACGGGTAGCTGCTCTGATGGCGGCCCAGCGAAGGCGATGGGATGCGCGGGTCCGCCGACGCGTTGGTTATGTCACAAGGCGCAGGAGCTGGTCGGCAGTGAGGGCGAGGATGCCGAACATGCAATGGCACATCACCTTCGAGCCGCCGCGGACGCGTACATGGCGGCCACCGAACTCGTCCTTCAGTCGGCCATTGACGCGCTCACCCGCGGTGCGTTCGTTGTACCGGACCTGTTCAGGAAGCTGAAAACCGATGCACCGCAGGCGCCGGGCTTCAGCTTTCAGCTCCTCAGCCAGCGCCTTGTCGCCGAGGGGGTTGATGTCAATCAACGGGACGTGGCCGAGGGAGCGGCTGTGTTCGCGCACCGCTTCGGCATCGTAGGCCGAATCCATCACGTCATAGCAGTTGGTCGTCCGCTCGGCGGAAATCATCGCCAGGGGAATGGCGGCCTGGCTGTCGTGCGTCGAGGCCGAGGTCAACACGCAACTGATGGGGACTTGGCCGTCGGCCACGTCGATGTGCAGCTTGTAACCGACCCAGGTGTCGCGATATCCCTTGCTGTTCTTCTTCGTGCCGACATCGCAGTCGGTCGGCAGGTCGTCAAGCATCTCCGGCAGGGTCATGGTGCCCTGCCGTTCGAGCCGTGTGCGCTGCTTCGGTCGTTCTTCTCCCTTCTTCGGCCGTCCCCGCTTGCGCTTGGGAGGCGTCGGCGCCTTCTCCTTGACGGCAGGCTTCTCGCGGGCCTCGATGGCCGTCGAATCCCGGGAGAGATGGCCCACCAACTGGTCGCCGTGGGTCTTGCGGACCAGCGCTTCGTGTACCCGTTGGGGCAACTGCGAGCGGGCGAATTCGGCGAAGGCGCGCGAGAAGACCGACTCGCTCGGCACTTGGTTCCGACGCTCCCAACCGCAGAGGCGTCGCAGCGCCACGTCGGTGTCCAAGCGGTCCAGCAGCATCCGCGTGGTCGGCATGTCGTAGACCGCCTTGGCCACGAATGCCCGCGCCAGCGCGGCCCGGTCGCTCGGCGGACGCCCCGGCGCCCGGAACCGCGGGGGAAGCCATTGCTCGATGCGGATGACCTCCAAGGTCTGCACCAACTGCTGCTGCATGGCGGTCAGTGGTCCCAACTCCTGCTCCAGATCGGGAAACAGCGCATTCTGAATCGACTGCCAGTAGGGGGCGAAGGAATCTCGCATACGGGGCATGCTGCAGTTGGCCTCCCGCGAATACCAAAGCGGTGAGCGACACGCTCAACGCCGAGCTGCTACCATGTTACCCTCTCGTCAAGCGTAACTCCCCACCGGCATCCTGCCTGCGCTTGTCGGACCAAAAAAAACGCCTCTCTGCAGGGTTCTGCAAGAGGCTCGGAGTAGAGTAATACAATAGCGACAGAGTCACGCAGCACGCGCAGCCCCGCCGAAGGCGCGGCGCAACGCCGTTGAGAACCCTTGACACACGAGGCCCGACCGGGTACGGTTGGCGGGCTAGACGCAAATGGTGAAGAACGGAGGCGCGGAGGAAGAGCGGGCGAAGATACCCGGGGGATTAGTTGTGGACACGAGGCTATCAAAAGGGTCGCGGAAAATAGCGGGAAAAGAGTAGGATATGGCCTACAGGAACAAGACCTACGTGTGCTTTGATGGAGACAGCGATATTCATTACTACTGGTTGATGAAGGCGTGGAAGCAGAATGACGGCATGTCATTCAACTTCTTTGATGCGCATGACCTGAATACTGGACGGGATAGTAGCCTGACAGCAACCATTCGCCGCAGGCTTCGCGAAAGGCTACTGAATAGCAAGGTTCTAGTAGTACTCATTGGGCAGAACACGCGCTACCTATACCGGTTCGTTCGGTGGGAAATGGAACAGGCGTTGCATCTGGGACTCCCGATAGTCGGAGTCAACCTTAACGGACAACGCCGACAGGACGGATTAACATGCCCGCCTGTGATACGAGATGAACTAGTCATCTATGTTAGCTTCAAGGCGGCGATCGTTCAGCACGCTCTGGAATGCTGGCCAACACGACATAAGACTTTGAAGGGTAACGGCGCAACCGGCCCTTACTACTACCAAGACAGCGTGTACGCGCAGCTAGGCCTATGATGAAGCTGCTGGCAGTATCACTATGGTTCTCCAAAGCGCACTGGAAGCACACTTGGCGGGATTTTGCCCGTTCATTTCTAGCAGCACTCGGGGTGACGTGGACAGTCACGAGAATAGCACTACACTATTATCCTGAACAAGCAGCATGGATATTCGGGAGCTGGTGGGCGGTAGGATTGCCAGCAGTGGTATGCGCAACGATAGAATCGTGGCCAAAGCTATATGTAGAGGAAAGGTTAAGCTTCAGCGACACCAAGGTGCAGATAAGAGTTGGCGACGTTCTTGCTGCAAGCGGTGGCGTTGTGATTCCTACGAACACAACATTCGATACAAGCATCTCGAAAGGGATTATCGCGCCAGATAGCCTGCAAGGACAATTCTTAGCAAAGCACTACGGCTCAGAAGCGCATTTAGACCACGATCTCGAAGCATCGCTACAAGATGCAACTTTCAGTGCTATAGGTGACGAGCGCCGCGGAAAGAAAAAGAAGTATCCGAATGGCACCGTTGCACGGATAGAACCGAGCGGGCACGTGGCCTACTTCTTAGCCATTGCAGACATGAATGTACATAGTGTCGCATCCAGTAGCCGGGAACAAGTATTGGAAGGCCTAGGTTCACTGTGGCACTACATTAGCGAGCGGGGCGGTATAGAACCCCTTGCAGTGCCAATCCTGGGTACCGGGAGAGGCCGTATTGCTGTGCCGCGCAGAGAAGAAATGGTGAGAGAGATTATAAAGTCATTCATCGCAGCGTGTTCGGAAATCAAGTTCTGCGATAGGCTGGCTGTGGTGATCTCAGCAGAAGACTACCGTGAGCACGAAATCGATTTGCGGGAATTGGAACTATTCCTTAGGCATCTATGCAAATACACAAAGCTAAACAATACCATCGAGACTACAGAAGGAAGTGCCATTTCGTAGTGTCCTGTCCCTGAAGAGACGCTCAGCCGAACTGGACCGTCAGCGAGGGCGCGTTTCCCACACCCTTTGGACGGCGCACGCGCCGCCCACATGACCCACAGGCACTTTCGTCTGTACTCTCGAGCACGAGATCACGAGTAGGATCTCGACGATCCGCCGCGACACCGATGGGAGGGAACTGACTGAGCAACGTCGCTACGCTCCGACGAGCATTCCACTTCGCCGGAATCCGTGTTCCAGATCCGCGAAATCGCTGTTCCACTTCACCGAAATATCCACTAACGGCGTTCGCCGCGGCCATTGTGCGTACCAACGCCGCATGGATCGTGACAACGACGGCTGGGCTTGCGAACGCTGATTGGAACCACCGTTCTCGTCGGATCCGGGTCAGGAGGCTGGGTTCATCGCCGCGCGCGGGGCCGGCGGCCGCTCCGCGATCCACTTGGCGAGCTCCGCAGTGTTCGGCAGTTCCGTTTCGCGGTTCGTGTCGGCCTCGTCGAGCACGACGAACTCGGCCTTTCCGTCGTCCGCTGGCCGCACCCACAGCCGGCCTTGCTCGCTCTCGGGGCCGTCGACCGCCTCGGCCGTGGCCCAGGCCGGACATCGCGCAGGCGGCCCGGCCGCGGCGGCGACTGCCACCCAGCGGCCCACTTGTGTGCTGGCCAGCTTCTTCGACTCCGGAATGGTGGCCCGAGTCTCATTCGCCATCTCGGCGATCACGTAGAGGGCTGCCGTCGAGATTGGCGAGAACAGGGCCGCCTCTCCGGCCGCCAGGGAATATCCGGCAGCGGCCAATGCCGCGCCGGTCAGAATCGGCCCGCTGCTGGCGCCGACTACCGCCGTGTCCTTTCCGTCGTGCATGCTCTTCGGGCTTGCGGCCGGTCTTCGTACCGGCGGCGGTGCGGCCCTTGCGGTGTGCTTGACGCTCCCGGCTGCCGCCGGTGGCGTGCGACTGAGGGCACCTTCTCGGTGGGCGCTCTTGACTGCCGGGCCGCTATGCGGTGCGTTTTCCGGTGACTGCTTCCCGGAGCCCTTCGAGGAGACCTTCGAGCTTGGCCATTCGCTCCCGGAGCTGTCCCAGCTGGTCCGCGGTCTCCTTCCCTTGCGCGTCGATCCGGTCGCGGAGCGTGTCCAGCCGGTTTCGCACCCGGCCGTCGTACCGTGCGACGATTCCCCACACGCCCAGAAGCACCGCTACGACTGTCCCCATTGCCGTCAGCACTACGGGGATGATTCCAGGGCTCTCCATGGGTTTCCGTCTCTACGCTAGTTTCCGTTGGTGCTGCTGTCAATGCGGAGCGGTTCCGCCGGCTGCCGCTCGGCGGTGGCGGCGACGGCCACGGCGAATGGGCACGGAAGCGGTGACGACCGAAACGGTGGCGACGACAGCGATGGCGACCCAGGCAACGACGATGCAGCGAGCGTCCGCACCGTTTTGCACCCTGAAGGCAACCAGCGAGGCGATGATCGCCGAAAGCACAGCCTGCGCCCACGCCTGCCGCGTGGCCCATCAGGCGACGAAACCCTCGGCGCAAGCCGGACAACCGCACTGTCGTCGCTGATGATCGGCCACCAGCCGCCCGGCTCGACCGGCGCGAAGCGAGCAGGACGCGGTCCCATGCTCGGCGATCCGGGCGACCACGGCCGGCGGACACCTCGGTGTCGCGTGCCGCCGATCCGCCGATTCTCAAGGCGCCGGCCCGGCCAGCGTGGCAGCCGACGACGACGACGAAGGCCGCCGCAACTGCGCGACGTAGTACACATCGACGGTGCGCTGGAGGCCGTCGCCGAGTTCCTTTTCGACATGTTTCCGGTTCTACGACGGGAGGATGGCGGCCATGCCCGAAAGGCTTGAACGCAAGCGATTCTGCCCCGCTCGCCCAATCGACGCATCCGACAAACCCCGGGCGGCTTCGACCCGTCGGAATCGGTGCTGAATGCCCATCGCCCCCGGCCCGACGATGGTGCGACCACGCCGGAACCCGTTGTTTTCGCCTCATGCCAGCACCCCGGCATCGCCGCAGCCTGAGGGTAGAGTCAACGCCGCTCGCACGGTTCGTGCGGCGATGAGTTGTCGACAGCCGAACGGCATGCACCCCGAAGTGCCGCCCATGAGTTGCCCGAGATGGGGTAGAATTCCGCGGAATGTCCGCAAAAGTCGCGTTCCCTGTGGGTACCCCTACAGCGGGTGCGGCTCTTGGCGGCCCAATCAGTCTTCGTGAGAGGCCTCAGTACGCATCTCAGTACGCATCAAGGCTACGGCCGCCCGCGGCGGCTGAGAACCGCCGCAACTGCAGCCGAGTGTCACCGCGCGCCGGTCGACTCCCATCGGGTCGCGGACCAAATGCCGACAGGCCCTTCGATGAGCCGGCGACGAGCACCGCACGCCGCGTCGCCGCTCCCACGTGGATGATGTCAAGTACAACGGTGGCTTCCAGGGCGTACGCGGTGGTGCCCGCGAGGCGGTCGCGATGGTCACGCCGCGGCGCATCCCGACCAGGTAGCGCTCCGGCAGCAGGTTCAGCCCGGCATCGAGCCGATGCAAGCCGTCGTGACCGCGCCGCGCGCACCCCAGACCCACAACCTGCATCGTGCCGGAGGCCGTTTCGGCGTGGTTTTCGTGCTCGCGCGGCTCCGAGCACTCGACACCGCTGGTGTCGTCCTCGGCCGGACCAGCAGCCTCTTTCGGGCTGCGCTGGTCGCGATGGCCTTGCAGGAGCTCGCGTACCAAATCCTGGCCCCGCCGCCGCAGGTCCCGTTCGAGTTCGCTCTCGCTCATCTCCCGGGCTTCGCTGGACGAGAGGAGGGCTTTGGCATCGGCGAAGACAGCATCGGCCGCTGCACACCGGGCTCGGGTCGGGAGATCGATGCAAGGGACGCCGGTTCGCGGCACGTCGAATGTACGTCGCTGGAATCCTGTCGTCACAGCTATCGCAGGCTTGCCTCCCTTCCCACGGCACCGTAACAACAAACGCACACAGAGCGTTCCGAAACGAGTTCGCGACGCCGAAAGACGAAGACGCTAGCGGTATTCTCCCCCGCGATAGACGACCTATGTGCTTCGACACGGCCTTTGGAGAGGTGGAAAGTGCATCCAACAAATTCCGACAGCGGATCCGCTCAAAATGGACGCCTCTGGACGCGGTTGCTCTATCGAGTCAGTCTGATCGTCTTGATTTAGCGGGTGCCGAGGGCGGGTGTCAAATTTTTGACTTGTACAAATTTCGGAGCTGTGGCATAACCTTGGCGTGAAGACCGGGGACCGCAATCCGCACGAGAACCTGCAGGGCGAGCTCGACCGACTCCGCGCAGAGCTGACGCGGCGCGAGCGGGACGGCAAGCTCCACAACGATCGCCAGCAGCGACAGATCGACGGCCTGCAACGCCAAATCGAGCGGCTGAAGCGCGAGAACGACCATCTGAAACAGCAGTTGGAGAGCGAGCGCCGCGCCGGGCGGCGGCAAGCGGCCCCGTTCGCCAAGGACCGGCCGCAGGGTCGCGGTGGTCGTCCCGGACGGCGGCCCGGTGCGCGCTACGGCCGGCACGGGTGCCGCCGTCGCCCGGCGCAGGTCGACGAGACGCACTCGGCGCCGGTCCCGGCGGCGTGTCCCGACTGCGGCGGGGCGGTTGCGACGAGCCATGTGACGTCGCAGTATCAGGAAGAGCTCCCGAAGGTCGAGCCGATCATTCGGCACTTCCGGGTCGCGGTGGGCCACTGCACGCAGTGTCAGCGGCGCGTTCAGGGCCGGCACCCGCTGCAGACGTCGGACGCTCTGGGCGCAGCCGGCGTTCAACTGGGTCCGAACATCGCCGCGCTGGTCGTTGAACTGCACACCGAGTTGGGGATGCCGCTGGCGAAGGTCGCCCACGTTCTGGGGACGCAGTTCGGCGTGTCGGTGACCGAGGGCGGGCTGGTGCATCTGCTGCACCGCACGGCCGCCGCGGCGGCGCCCGCGTATGCGGCTCTGCGCGAGCAAATCCGCCAGAGTCCGCTGGTCACGCCCGATGAGACGGGCTGGCGGATAAACGCGGTCCGCCACTGGCTGTGGGCGTTCACCCCGCGGGAGACGACGGTCTACGCCATCTGCGACGGCCGCGGGTTCGACGCCGCCGCGGCGGTGCTCGGCGAGGACTTCGCCGGCGTGCTGGTGCGCGACGGGTGGGTGGCGTATCGCGGCTTCAAGCACGCGACGCACCAGAGCTGTCTGGCCCATCTGCTTCGCCGCTGCAAGCAACTGCAGGAGGACCATCCCGACAGTGTGTGGGCGGGCGCGGTGCAGGCGGTCCTGCAGGACGGTCTCGCGTTGCGGGACCGCTGCAACGCGGGCGAGGTCAGCGAGCACGGTCTGGCGTCGGCCCGCGGTCGGCTCGCCGCGCGGCTGGGTCGGCTGGTCGACGCCCCGCCGCCGCGGGAGGATGCCGAACGCTTCGCCAAGCACCTGGCCAACGAGTTTCCGGCCGTGTTCCTCTTCCTGTGCGACCCGTCGATCGACGCCACCAACTGGCGCGCCGAGCAGGCCATCCGGCCGGCGGTGGTCACGCGCAAGGTCTGCGGCGGCAACCGCACGCGCAAGGGCGCCGACACGCAGCAGGTGCTGGCCACCGTCGTGCGCACCGCCCGCCAACGCAAGCTCGACCTGCCGGACTTGATCACGACGATGCTGCGTGCCCCCACGCCCATCGTCCCCGACGTACTCGCGCCGGCGCCGCCGTCCTGAGGCCGGCGGCGCCGGCACGACACATCTCGCCTACCCTCGCTTCGGGCTGCTCGCTGCCGCGAACGGGCCGGCGCACCCAAGCCATCTCGGAACCGGCCTTGGTCCGCCGCGCCTTTAATTGCGACGGTAGTAGCGATGCGTATGCAGTGCAACCCGCCGCCAAAGAACCGCCTTCAAATCGGAAGCGCTTCGACGGGGAGCTTCGATCCGCCGCGCCTCATTTCCCGCCGTATTCATTACCCGGCGATGCGCTAATCGAAGACTCCTGTAGTTCTCTGAAATCCTACGGTACGCGTACTTCGCGAACGCATCGCTCCTTTCATGGTTATTGATGCCGTGCCACAACATGTCCATCGTCTCACGGATATAGTTGTCCCCTACAAGTTCGACTCTCAACACGGCCGGGTTCTGAAAACCGTATCTCCGGTCAAACTTCTTCAAGGCTCTACAAAGATGGGTGCAGCTAGAATTCCGGATGAGCTTGAACCGACCCACGATGGACATAGACATAAGATCGGACACGCTGTCGACAAACACCCTTGTCACGGCCTGAATCATTTCCGCTATCGCCTTAACAGCCTGTGGCGAAAGTCGCTGATCCGGCCTGGTCCCGGCGCGATCGAACCCGTACACTGAACGACCATGGCAATGGGCAAGAGACCGGCGGCGCGCCAGGCGGCGCCGATGTGGGTGGACACGTCGGACCTCCCGACGAGCGATGGGCATCCTTACTTCGAGCGGCTGAACCGGGTCCTGGCGGATTCCGGCTTCGATGCGTTCGTCGAGGAGTTGTGCTCGGCCTTCTACGCGGACCGGCTGGGCCGTCCGAGTCTGCGTCCGGGTCGGTATTTCCGGATGCTGTTCATCGGCTATTTCGAGGGTCTGTCGTCGGAGCGGGGGATTGCGTGGCGGGTGGCCGATTCGCTGAGTCTGCGGTCGTTCCTGGACCTGGAATTGACGGAGGCGGCGCCGGATCACTCGACGCTGTCGCGCACGCGGCGGCGGATCGACGTAGAGACCCACGAGGCAGTTTTCACGTGGGTTCTGGAGCGGCTGTCCGCAGCGGGTCTGGTTCGGGGGAAGACGGTCGGCATCGATGCGACGACGCTGGAAGCGAACGCGGCGATGCGGAGCATCGAGCGGCGGGACACGGGAGAATCCCACGAAGCGTTCATTCGGCGGTTGGCGGAAGCGTCCGGTGTGGAGACCCCGACGCGGGCCGAGTTGGCTCGGTTCGACCGGTCCCGGAAGAACAAGAAGACGTCGAACAAGGACTGGAAATCGCCGCAGGACCCGGACGCGAAGATCGCGAAGATGAAGGACGGCCGGACGCACTTGGCTCACAAGGCCGAGCACGGGGTCGACATGGACACCGGCGCCATCGTCTCGGTGACGGTGCAGGATGCATCGGACGGCGATACGGCGACGCTGCCGGAGACGCTGATCACGGCGGCCGAGCAGGTGGAGTTGGTGCAGCCGGAGGGTTCGGGGGTCGAAGAGGTGGTGGCCGACAAGGGCTATCACAGCGACGAGACGCTGGTAGGGCTGCGCGAGGTAGGTGTTCGAAGCCACGTATCGGAACCGGAGCGCGGCCGGCGCCGCTGGCAGGACAAGAGGACGGGCGAGACGCCGCCGGAGAAGCGAGCTGCGCAGAAAGCGTTGTATGCAAACCGCCGGCGTGTGCGCGGGCGGCGGGGTCGCCGCCTGCAACGCCGCCGGGGCGAGATGGTGGAGCGAACTTTCGCGCACATGTATGAGACGGGCGGTATGCGTCGGGTGTGGGTGCGCGGTCACGAGAATGTCCGCAAGCGCGTGCTGCTCCAGGCGGCCGCCTGCAACATCGGGCTGCTGTTGCGCCACCAGACCGGCGTCGGTACGCCCCGGAGCCTGCAGGGGCGGGCTGTTTCGGCGATTTGCCGCCTGATCGGGCGTCTGATCGACTGCTGGGGGCCTCTGAGGCGACTCTGGGGGTTCAAATGGACACCGACGGCGCTCGTCGGCTCAATCGCTTATCGCCAAGCTGCCTGAACAGCGGCGCTCAGCGAACAGACTTCTTCCACGGGCTGATAGGGAATACTTGCGTCTTGTCCGCCAAACGACGTGTCGGCGCCGCGAATAAGATCCTGTCGTAGTCCCTCTCTATCTCTTCCCGTTCAATGCCTGTACCTGCCGATTCAGGCTTATCGTGTGTATCTTTCCTTCGCTTAGAGCAAAGCAACTGTTCCCAGTTAAGTCCCTTCATCGGTCCCTCAACAACTCTACCCACCAACACCGCATTGCGCCGACGGCGTCTGTGCCCCGAAGTGCCCCGTTGGGGCTCACTGTAGCACACTGTCATCGCGGCCGTCTCCCAATAAGCCATTGTAATCCTCCAGGGAGCCGTCGCGAAGGCCCCTCAGTGGCGAAGCGACGAACGGAGACCACCTGGAGCAACAGGGCAGGAAGCGCAAGCGAGGGGGTCAGCACGAGCACCAAGAACGCGGGCCGGATGCGGAGCAGGAAGCGCTCCGTGACCTCGTCGTCGGGCGCGAGACGCTGGGAAGAAGGACCAACTTCGGGAGCCCATCGGCTGGGCAAGTTCCTGCTGAGCCACGCTCGACGCCGCCAGGAAGTGCGTAAGTCACTCCTGGGGCACACCACTAGCGGAGGCCGCTTCTTCCGCCGCCAACAACCGACGCAACCACAACACTATCCCTAGGTCGGGATTGTGAATCTGAAACAATCGGTTACCTCGCCAAAACCGCATCTCCTCCGGCACTCCCATCACGCTTGTCAGCAACTCCGCGCGCATTTCGAGAGTACTCAGCAACCTACCTTCAGTCTCAGCGGGCCGACCCGCCGACATCACGAACGCCTCTGCAATCTCCGCCAACACCGGATTCCCCCCAACATACTCCAACGCCGCATTCCTTACAGACCGCCGTCGGTCGGAAAGTAGATCTAGGACCTCGTCCACTGTACCTCGAACGGCCAATACCCGAACGGCGTTTAGGGTTGGCTCGCCAACTTCGCTCGTTCCGGCCACTCGTGCGTCTACTACTAAACGGCGCAAACGCTGCATTCGTGCCTCATTTAGCTCCCTCTGCGCCAGGAGCTCGGCCACATAGTTCCATCCGCCGTCACCCAGCCGCCCAAACAACGCGTCTAGCCCCTCATCCTCATCGACATCCAACAGCCATTCGTGCGCAATTCGCTGAACCGACGCATCAACGTCACTCAGGCCAGCTTGACCCTCAAAGTCCGCACCATATCGTCGCAGCACCCGCATCGCCAGCCGTCTCGTCACCGCATAGTCCGCCGTCAGCCTTTCCCGCGCCAAACCAAGGTAACGCTCCTCTCCGCTCTCCAAGATCGCCATCAAGCACTCCGCCTCGTTGTCCCGGTCGATCCACCTATTGGCTTCCACTGGATCCATCAGGCCGTACTTGAAGTGCAGAGGCACAAATCTCCTCGTCAGTGGCGGTCGCACTCCCGCGCCATCGTTCGCGGCGTTCAGCAGGGCCTCATAAAGGGCCGTACGAGTGAACTCCTGAAGGCGCCCCTCCAGTCTCCCCAAATCTTCGACGAGTCCCGCTCCCGGAGACGCCGCGTACACTCGCAAGGCATTGTACACCTCAAATTCATCAAACTCCTGGGCGGTCACTGCTGCCCGGAGAAACTCGGTCACGAGTGACCCCACATTTGCCCCGGCGACCACCCTGCCATAATTCACAAGATCTTCTATATCAAACGACGACCGGACATTCAGGACTCCGGCGAACAAGTCATCCGAATCCAGCGTTAGCCCCAACCGCAAGCTGGCGTCAATAACATATGTCGCGGTCCTCGATCCCTCGCCGGTTTCCAGGAGGTCGGTAAGATACGTATGTACTAGATCCGCATCGCCTAAGGACAAGTGCATCAACGCCGCACTGTGGAACGGCGGCTCATTGAGCCGCGAATCGTCTGACAGCATCCTAATCGCATCGTCGGGCGCAATCCTAGCCAACGTGGCCACAAGGTGTTGCAGTACGTCGTCCGGCTGATTGGCAGTCACCATCTGACCAACAGCCTCCGCGTCTGCAGGCGTCGCAATTCCGACTAACGTACTGGCAGCAAGCTGACGCTCCGCTGGCGTCGTCTCCTGCGAATCAAGTGCAACTAGCAAATGTTGGCGCGCTGCGCGCGAATCCCCAACCCAATGGTAATAAAGAGCCCGTCGGGTGGCCGTCATTTGCGGGAGGACCTTCTGCAGTACGGGCTCGTTCAAGGCCGAGACGGTCAAGCCGCTTCTCCGGAGGTCGCTAGTATCGACAAACCCGTCGCGATCGGCCCGGAACGACCAAGTGAGCCGTGGGTAACCCAAGGCATTCCATCTCGGATGACCATCCCAAACTAGCAAGGTATCCCCCTCAAGCGAGGCATATTCATAGCTGTCGAGGACGGCTCGCCAAGTGCCCATAACAAACAGAATCGCAAGGAATACACCGCCCAAAGCGCGCTTCACGAGTCGCCGCACGTAACGGCCCGAATAGCGAAACGTCTGGATTGGCTTGCGCTCATTCAGTCCATGGTGAACGAATAGCAGAGGCTCCCGGGGATAGACACCCACGAATACGGGCTCCTGCATTCGCAGTTGAGGTAGTTCGCGTTCTATGTCTTCGTTTATGCCGTCACGCAGAGCTCGAAGTAGGTCGGCCAGATATATCTGGCCAGGCGTGGAGCCTGCAATTATCCGACCGTTTAGAATGGCTATGAGGTTTTTCGTGAAAAGTGTACCAACACCGTCACATTCAAGGGATGGCTGGTCAGCTTGAGACGCGCTGATTAGAATCCGATAATCGCTACCGTCAAGTCGTGCAAACAAGGCTGGCGCCGTTTCGGCAAAACTGGCGCCCTCACAACAGTCAAGTATGACAAGAACGCCACGCGCGGCCGAGGCGCCCAAAATCTGTTGGAGGTCGAGGGACGATACAGCTGTCGCGTCTAGATCCTGCGGGTCGGTATCGCAAGAACACAGATAGAAGCGATCGGACGCTGTAACGCCGTGGCCGGCAAAGAAAAACAGCAACGTATCGCGCAGACTTTCTGCTGTCTGCTCCGCCATGGCTGCCATGCTGCGCAAGGACGTGAGAACGTTCGCACGAGTTGCGTCCTTATCTAGCAAGACTGTTATGTTCTCAGGCGAAATGGCGCAGCCGTGCGGATTGCAGAGGGCTGCCTTGAGCTCTGCGGCTTGGCGCGCCGGATACCTGAGGTCTGCCAATGCCGGCGATTGGTAGGGTCCCACGGCCACGAGTAAACAACGCGTTGTCCGCGAGATCGCGGTGCGGTCAGTAGGTTGCATGCGGGGAATCCTCAGAACCAAGGTGTCCAGAACGAGCGGCGACCGGATTGGGGCGTATCGGCCTGAGCTAGTGATCGTGGCGTGAGAACGTGGTGGTCACGTGCGCCAACGGCGTGCGTGCCTCCGGCGGCGGCACAAAATACGAGGAAGCCATTGACTATTGCCACAAAGTAGTGGGAGAACGATGCCGCCTCGCCTGCCGGGAGGGCAGCGAGAGCACCGGAAATAGTTATCGCCTGTGCGATCAGAAGCCCCAGCCACTTGGGGCCAAAACCGAAAGCGTATTGAACGCCGTTGGCAATAACCAGGGTGGCACCCGTGGCACCAGAAAGTGTAAGCATACTCTCGAGGGTAAAGAACTCGTTCGGCATTGGCTGTTCCCTCTAGGATCGAGAAGGCGTGCAATGGTTGTGGCGCGAATCACGCATAGAGCCGTTTGGCGGCGTCCTCGAAACCGGGCCTTTCCGGCGGGGAGCGCCAGTGGCCGGAGAGGTTGAGGGCGCACCTTGGTCGACTGCATGGAGAGCCTTAGCATAGCATAGGACGGTCTGGCGCTGGAGGGTGGCGCCGGCACGGCCGATCCGTTCGAGCGGACCCCGCCTGAAGCCCTCGCCCACTTGCCACTGACAAGTGCGTAGAATGCCCCTTCTACACACCTTGACGAGAGGACCTGACGACCAGCGGCACAGCCACCACCGTATCTCGTGCCAGACGGCGGCCCGGTCGAATGGCGTACCACCGCGGCCAGTCCTCGGTGTCGAGCACAGCGGTCAAGCGGCAGTCGACGACGCAGGCGAGGGCCGCGATCATCCGGCAGGGCGCACGCGGCGAGATCACGGACCTCTGGAAGCCGACGTTGCGCAGTGTTTCCGGCATGTCTCCGACCGTGACTATGTCACCGCGGACGCTCCCGCAAACCGGCTCCCAATCGGTCACTTATTCAGCCCAGCGCGCCGATCGCCCGGAGACGCTCGACCGTCGTCTCGCCCGCGGGCTCGCGTCCGTCGACCAGTTCGGCGGCGAGCCGCACGATCGCCTGCAGCGGCAGCGGTCGGTAGTCGGTGTGCTCCACGCAGATGTTGACGTAGCGGCCGGAGCGCAACGGCTCGTTGTTGTGGATGTGCCCGTGGACGTTGACGGTCCCCGCCGGTACGTCTCCGAGCGGGATGTGCGTGAACGCCAGCGGCGGGTCAGTGGTGACCAGCAGCGTCATCCACGCCTCGTCGAAGCCGGTCTGCGCGACCTTGCCCCGCCTGGTGAAGTCGTGGTTGCCAGGACCTCGAGTTGCGCCTGGTAGATTTCGTTCAGCTCGTTCGCGGTCATTATCGTCGTCGGGTCTTCAGGCTTCGGACCATCGTTGCGGTCTCGCTCGAGCGCCGCGCGTGTTGCACGGCGCATCCGCTCTTGGTGCCCTTGGTGCCGTCGCTCCATTGGAGTCCGCTTCCCGGCGTCCCTTGTGCGCCGGCCCGTCGTACAGGCGATCGGCGAGTTCCTCCATGGGCTTTGGCCCGCGCCCGGCCCGCGCGCCGGGCGGCGCCCGACGCGTAGCGCGATCCACAGGCTCCGATCGGACTCGACAGTGGCGTTCTCAGCGACGCCATTGTCCGCCTTTGCGGCGTGGCGGCCCGTTCACGGCATCGTAGCGGCAACGATGTCCAGCCGCTCCCGGGTGTTCCGTCCCGGCACGTCCCGTCCCTCCAGCAGCCGCCGCGCCAGGCGGCGGATGTCACTCAGCCTCGCCGGCCGGTAGCGCAGGTGTTCGACGGTGACGTTGATGTGACGGTGCCTGGTCGGCGACGCCTGGTTGTGGATGTGACCGTGGACGTTCACGCACCCGTGGGGCACCTGCATCAGGGGCACGTGCGTGAGCGCCAGCGGTGGGTCGCCCGGTGCGAACACGGTTACCGCGGTCCGCTGAACCGCTACCTGCCGCTGCTCGTTGACCGGGTCGACGTCGTGGTTTCCGAGCACCAGCCACTTGGCGCCGGGCGCCTGTTCCCACCACTCCTGGTGGTGCTCCTGCAGGCAGCCATCGACGCTCACGTCTCCCAGGCAGATGGTGGTGTCGTCTGCCTCGGCCTCCTTGCGCCAAGCCTCGAGCAGCACGTGGTCCATCTCGTACGGCTTCTCGAACGGCCGGTCGAAGGCCCTGATGGTGCCCATGTCGCCCAAGTGCAGGTCCGACCAGATCCAGATTGTCTCATCCGGTACTTCGCAGACGATCGGGCTGCGTTCACGGGCGTGCCGGATCAGTGATCGAACCTGCCGCTCGTCCACGGATGGGGTCTCGTCCATCGACGCGTACACCTCCGGTCGGAGCAGCAGCAGCAGCTCCTCGGCGTACAGCCTCTGCAGCCGCGCCGCAGCTGCCTCGTGCCCTCTCATTGGTTCTCAGCGGTCGCCCGGTCCGTTCTCCGTGCCAGCGTTGCCATACAGTACCCTGCCGTTGTGCAAGGCCGTTTGATCACGTCGTACGGCGTGGCGCGGTTACCGCTTGATGTCCTCGTTCGTCGCGACGACGACGTCGACGACCCGAGCCTCGGCTGACAGGTGCATGTCGATCGTCCGCGCGACGGTCCCGTAGTGCTCTCCACCCTCGACGACGAACATTCGAAGTCGCAGCGCGGGGCGGCTGGATCCGACGGCCGCGCGACCTCGACCGGCTGTGGGTCGAGGCCTCAGCCGCCGACGAGGCGATGCCCGGCGCCGACGTCGGCGACCTGTCGCCGGCAGCGCGTCGGCGGTGACCTCAGGTCGTAGGCGAGATTGCTGAGCGCCTTGTAGTGCTCGGCGGTGCCGTCGGCCGCGATGACCAGCACGTCGATGTCGCTGTCGTTGTTCCAGTCGCCGCGCGCCTTCGAGCCGTAGACGATGGCGTCCTGCAGGACATCGGCGTGGCTCTCAGCGCGCGATAGACCGTGGCCTTCAGCGCCTCCCATTTCTCCTCGGCGAGGGTTCCCGCACCTGCCCTTCGCCAACTCCTCTGGGCGCGCTCGAACCATTCGCCTGGCAGCTCCGGTTCGCCGCCGCGGACGGTCCTTCGGTCGTCGAGTCCAGCAGGCGGTGGCCCCGTGCCTGGAGCCTGCGGAACGGTTCGCCGTATTCGTGGCGTTCGTGCGGACACCACTCCTCGTCGCTGCGCCGGGTTCTCGTCAGGTGGTCGGTCGGTGCTGTTCGATCTGTCGGATCAACGTTCGCGCCCACGCGGGCGTTGGCGTCGCCGGTAACCTGATTTCGCCCCTCGTGATGCGTGCGACGTGTCTGGTCACGCCGTGGCTGTTGTCGAGGTGCCTCCGGATGGCGGCGTTCACAATCCGGCCGGCTTCGAGCTGATTCCCGGCGTTGTTCCAGTCGCCGAGGTCCTGCGCGATCCGGTAGGTAGTCGACCGCGCGGACCGTCGCGTCGGTCTCCGCATTCACGGTCGTGAAGGCATTGACAATCGCCACCACGGTGCCATTGCCGACGTGCAGCGTGTCGCCGATGCGGGCCTGCGTCAGGCGGAGCAGCCGCGGTCTTGCGGCGGTTTCCATGCTCACGCCGCGGACAGTAGCACGTCGCTCGCAAAAATGAACGCCTCTCGATCGAGCCTGCCGTTGACGACTGCCGCGACCAACGCAGCGCGCCGAGGTCTCGCTGTCACGACTCGCTGGCGGTAACGGCGCCCGGTGAACGTGACAGACGACGATCGAGCGCCGCTGAACTTCCTCGAGACGATTGAGCAGGAACCGCGGTTGGTGGCGGCGAGCACCCGCTCGCCGGTGCATACGTCGTCATTGGCAAGACATCGACCTCTCGCACCGCTCTGCTATGGTCTCCGGCCCGGCCCCGCGTTTCCGACCCGCGTGCGCGGGGAAGCCCGCGCATTCCGGAATGCCTCACGCGCCGCGTCGGGTCCATCCCCGCGCGTGCGGGGGGCGTGGTCATGGCGTCATCAGAGCGGCGGTTTCTCGTCCGTCTCGCCCCCGGTGAAGTCGAGGATGGCCGATCGCCAGCACCAGAAGTCTCCGGCCTGCTGGCTCAGCTCCTTGAGCTCCGCGGTCGACATCCACATGAGCAGCCCGCGGCGGACCTGTTCGCCGAACTTCGGCCGCCCGTAGTTCAGCCGGCGGCAGAACGTGCGGAACCCTTCCGGCCAAGCGCCCGGCTCGACCAGCTGCACCGGGCCGGCGACGGCCTCGCCGGCGAGCCGCCCGAGCAGCGACGGTGTCGACGCCTCGTCGTCGGCCCCGATGCGCACGGTCTCGCCGCCCATCAGGCTGGCGATGCGCGCCCCGATCCGCTCGCGCTCGGCGTTCTCGTCTGCGACCAGGAAGACGAGCGTGAACGTCGTCCGCCCGTCGAGCAGCCGCCCGAGCCGCCGCGGGTGGTGTTCCTCGGTCTGTCTCCTCGTCATCGTCGGCTCCCGCTGCTTCCCGCCGGATCGTGGGGTGTCAACGTGAAGGAACCGTGACGAAAACTACGCCCTCCGGTGCTGATCGCCAGTGCTCCGCGCAGCTTGCCGCAACCCGCGAGGAGTGCCCCCATCCCATCGTTCTTGCACCTCCCGAACCTGACCGGGCGGAAGGCATTCTCGACATCCACCCGCCCTCCGGTTCAGAACCTCACCCCGAGCCCGACTGTCGCCTGAAACAGCATCCTGTACCCCACGCGGAAGTAGGCCCTCTCGCCGAGCGGCACGTCGAGGGTGACGCCGGCGCTGGGCCAGATTCCAGTGCTGCCCCAGATCGAGCCCCCGCGCCTCTCCCGGCACTTGACCCGGTCGCTTTCGGTCAGGCGCCACGCGTACACGATGCGGTCCGGATCGTAGGAGTATTCCTCCGGTGTCGGGATGACCTGCTCGATCGGGCCTTCCCGCGCCAGGCAGTCGCTGACGTGGGAGTTCCAGTAGGACACCCCGGCCAGCACGTTCAACGTGTACTCGGGGCGCTGGCGGGCTGTCCAGGCCAGCATCGCGCCGGCCTCGTGGCGTCGTGCTACCCGGAGGCTGTGCGAAAGGAGGCTCGCGTTCTGCGGGCCGCCGAGTCCGAACGGGTCGGCGTTCCCGTTGTCTCCATCGAGCGAGTACCCTCCGCGGCCCTCCGACTCGCGATAGCTGTAAAGGTAGTCGAGATGGAGTCGGAAGCGTCCCGAGCCGAACTCCACCCACGTCCAGGGCGGGCAACACTGCATGGGAACGTCGAGGTACTGGCGGTAGCCGATGGTCGCGCTGGTCCCGACGGAGACATTGGGCTGCGCAGCAGCAGCGACCGGCAGCAGAGCGAGCAGCAGACCAAGGGGTCGAATCACTGTGAGCCTCCTTCACTCGGGAGTGCGCAAAGCACTTGGAGATCGGCTCATGGCGCAACCTGGCGACTGGGCGGTTCCTGACGGCCCCGGCCTTCGCACGTCGGGCACGTCGGGGACAGCGGGCACTCCCCGGCGTCTCGTCGCCATCCCAGTGCCTCCCAAGAGGAACCGCCGCGTCAAATTTCGACAGCTACTGGGACATTCCCAATTCCGGGATGGATCCCGCTTGGTCTTCGCATAGTCCGGAATATTCGGCTTCAGGACTTCTTGTGTTGCGGCGGCCGAGCCCAGGTCGTCGTCACCCCGCGAGATCCCCGCGCTGCCGACAATGCTCGCCCGGGCGGGTTCGAGTCGACCGGCTGCCACTGGCGGCATCCGAACTTCGCCGCTGGTGGCCGGGCGGGAGCTCGTTCCCGGCTACACTGGCGTCGTGCGACCGTGGACCGGCGTCCGCGTCACTGCGCTGACGCTGGCGGTCCTCGTCGGTGGCCTTCCCGATACGGCCGCAACACCCGCCCAGCAAGCGCGTGTCGCGTTGGTCGGCGCCACCATCTACCCCAGCCCCACCGAGCCGCCGATCCCTGACGGCGTCGTCGTCATCGAGAACGGTCGGATCTCCGCGGTCGGGCAGAGGGATACGATGCGGGTACCGGATAGGATCGCCACGCTGGAGTGTGCTGGATCGACGATCACCGCCGGCTTCTGGAACAGCCATGTCCACTTCTTCGAAAACCAGTGGACCGACGCGGCCAACATTCCAGCCCCGCGACTCGCGGATCAGCTGCGCGCGATGCTGATGCGTTACGGCTTCACGAGCGTCTTCGACCTTTCGTCGCGGTTGGAGAACACGCGGCGCATTCGCGCCCGGATCGAGTCGGGAGAAGTTGCCGGACCACGCATTCTATCTACAGGAGCGGCGATCGTTGGTGACGGTTGGATCCCGCCGGATGACGTGCTGGTCGCCCTCGGAGTCATGCGGTTCCGGGCGCCGGTCGTTGGCGATGCGGCCGGAGCGCGCGCGGCGGCGAGGGCTTTGCTCGATGCGGGCGCCGACGGCATCAAGGTCTTTCCGGTCCAACCCTCCGCACCGTTCGCCGCGCTGACCGATGACACGATTCGCGCCGCCGTGGACGAGGCCCATCGCCACGGCAAGCCGACGTTCGCTCATCCGACGAACGCCGAGGGGTTGCTCGCCGCGGTGCGGGCTGGCATCGATGTCGTCGCCCACACGACGCCGCAGTCCGGTCCGTGGGACGACGCGGTGCTGGCCGCGATCGAGGGGGCAGATGTCACCCTCATCCCGACGCTGAAGGTCTGGCAACACCAACTGCGGGATGAGCCAGCATCGGTGCGCGCTCGCTCGGCGTCGACGAGCACAGGCCAGCTCCGGGCTTGGCGCGGCGCCGGCGGCACCGTCGTCTTCGGCACGGATGCCGGCGGCATGAACGACTACGACCCGAGCGATGAGTACGCGCTGATGGACGAGGCCGGAATGACGTTTCGAGAGATCCTTGCGGCGCTGACGACGACGCCAGCGGCGATCTTCGGCGGGGCAGCGACGACCGGGCGCATCGCTCCGGGCCAACCGGCGGACTTGGTGGTCCTAGACGGCGATCCGTCTCAGAATGTTCGAGCGTTCGCCGACGTACGCTATACGTTGAGGGGCGGAGCGGTCGTTTACCCGTAGCGCAGTGGGCCTGGCGAGCGGGCCAGACGGACGAGCCGCATGAGCGGGACGAAAAGAAGCCGCCCGACGATGACCGACCCGCCCAGGAAGCCGACCGCCTTGAGGACAATCAGCAGGATCGGCCCCACGGAAATCTCGATCGCGCCCCCGGCGTCGGCCGCGTGCACCAGGCCGAGGACGATCGCCAGCACGATCAGGCCCAGGATGTCGTCCACCACCGCGGCGCCCAGGATGAGGTTCGATTCGGGTGCATCCAGCCTGCCGATGTCCTTGAGCACGCGGGCGGTCAGCCCGACGCTGGTCGCCGCCAGCGTGGCGCCCAGAAACAGATGCACGTACCACGCCCCGCCGCCCGGCAGGAAGACGGACGACAGCGCGTAGCCGAGCGCGACCGGGGCGATGACGCCCAGCACCGCCACCGCAACCGCGGAGGCGCCAACCGCCAGGTTTCGTGTCGGAGTGCTGAAGCCTCGAGCGGCGCAGCGGGCTGTGCGAGCACACGGTTGTGGACGGTGCGCCCCCTTTGTGCCGGCCGCGATGGCTCCGTTCGTTCTGTTCAGCGGCCGTGCACCGCGTGCAGGCGCATTGTCATGCCAAGCGCCTCATCGGCGGGTGCGCCGCTTCTTCGCCATCAACGTGGCCAGCGCCACGGCCGGGCCGGGTCGCCGTTATGTCACGGGAAGAACACGAGCTTTACCAGCAATCCCAGGATGACCGGCCCGTACCCGAACTTGAGCAGCTTCATGTCGGATTTCAGTTCCGATTCGATGCGACTCATCTGCGTCGACAAGCGCGTGTCGAGGTTGGCGATTTCGGCTCGCACCTCGGCTTGGCCGGCCTTGAACTGGTCCGCCGTGACGTGATCGCCCTGCTCAGCTGCCGCGCGAAGGGCATCGGTGAGAGCGTCGGCCTGGGCCGGCGTGAAGTCGGCCGCGGTCAGCGAACGGGCGACGGCATGCGTGTCGAACATCGAGCAATTCTCCCACACAACGGGGGCCGAATGGAGACCACGGCGGTCGCTACCGTTTCCTTCGCTGATTCTTGCCCGTCCGGTCCTCGCGCCGCAACACGCCGCGACTACCGCCTCTGTGGTCGTACCACGCTCGGCGATCCGGCCGGATTCTTCTTGCCTCCGACAGTTCCGGCCGGCGTTCGCGTGTTGCGGCGGTGCGTTTTGGTTTCAGTCCACTCGGCGGCGGCGAATGACCGCCTGCGGCTCTGAATCGATGGCCGACCACACGGTCCCAGCTCGGTGACAAGCGTCGCCCCTCACGATGTCTTACATCCCAGATCGGTCCGAAGTTGACACCCAAAGTGACACCCTACGGGGCGGACGCCCGTGCGATTCCTGGACACCCCTGGAAGCGAACGTCCGCGAATTCCTCAGCAAAATGCACCGTTGGACGCCACCGGACGCGGCTGGATCGGCGGAAACCGACCTTTTAATCAGGGTGTCGCTGGTTCGATCCCAGCGCGGCCCACCAATAGAATCAACAGTTTGCGAGGATCCAGGTCACATTGCGCGCCTCACCAGGGTCCAAATAGGGTCCACCATTGACCGATATTCGCCGTCTCCCGTCCCACGGACCGCGTCGACCGGCCCCGCATCGGATTGCGTTGACCTTCGTAGTGCTGGCACGGCGACCACACGAGTGAGCGCAGCTCCAGCAGGCACCCTACCGACGGATATTCCATGGGTACACGCTGCTGAGTTGCTGATCGGGTTGACCGTGTACTGGCGTGCCACCGGCTTCGAGCGCACCTTGGCGAACATAATCGAAGCCGGCGGCGACACGGATACGAACGGGGCGGTTGCCGGCGCTCTGCTCGGCGCACGGTTCGGACTCGAAGCGATTCCCCGTCGGTGGCGTGACCGGATCACGGACATCCGCGCTGGGCGAACACCGATGGAGTCGTTCGCGGATCGCCTGATGCAGGCTGACCAGACTACGGCCTCCCCAGACCGGGAGCGCAACGGTTGACATGCCGCACACATGGAAGCGCGCGCTTGATGAATACCGATACCCGGTCGACCTGCGGAAGTTCGCCGGGGCTCCCGAACACGACGGTTGGTTCGAACTGAACATCTGCCCTGGCGATCCCCTTCAGACGATGGGATTCGAGACCCGATTCCGAGGGCAGGCATGCCAGCATCCGGAGGCATGGGCTGAGGTTCTGTTCTGGAAGCTCTACTCTGGTCGCCTCGGAATCGCCGACAAGCACACTCACGCGATGTTCAGGCAAAATGTCCCCGTGGCTGAACTCTGGTCGACGTGCGCGAACTACATTGAGAACCCGAGCCGAGACACGTTCAGGACGTTCAGGAAAAAGCTGTTCAGGAGTCCCGTGGTGGCGACGGCAGCCACGTTCCCGGCGTTCATTTGCCCTGCGAGGTTCCCGATGGTGGATGTCCACGTTGCGAGGTGGGCCCGCACGTCCGGCACATCGCACGCGTCTTCGGGCGGCCGCGCCCAGCTCATCTGCCCTCCCGAATTGAGGCCCGGACAGGTTCTCAGCGAAAGCCACTGGCCGTTTGTTGAGTCATGGATCGATTGGTGCCGGTCGACCGCGTGCGAGCTGAGCCGGCGCACCGACGTCGTGTGGCGCGCCCGGGACGTAGAGATGGCGGTCTTCACGGCACAGCGGTGTAGCTTGACGCTGAATCCACTGGCGTAGCAGGAAGAGCAATGGTAAACGAAGAAGACCTTCCTGAATCCATCGCCGAACGAGCCAAGGTAGTGGAGAATATTTTGGTCGACGCGGCAACTGGAGGCCCCCTGGACGAAGACACGTATGGGCATCTGCGTACGGAGCTCATGCGCGATCAACAAATCAAGAGTCTGCTACCAGAGTTTGTCCGCACCTGTCGAAGACTCTCGACGTTCTGGCCGCTTATCAAGAAGCAGGCGTCAACCTACGCCGAGCGCCGCCAGATTATCGGTGAGGCCTTTACTCCACTTCTCGACTATTTGGAGGGCCTTGATAGGGCGCCCAGCGACCTGACTACGTCAGACACGCTGGAGGTATTTGACGCCGAGCACGTATACGCGACGTGGTCAAGAGCGCTATCGCGCAGAACCAATGACCCAGAGGGTGCGATCACTCTCGCCAGGACCTTGTTGGAAGCCGTAGCCAAACGTATTCTCGACGAGCATTCGTTGGAATATGGTGACGATGACGACCTGCCGAAGCTGTACGGGAAGGCAGCAAGTGCACTGAATCTTGCCCCAAACCAGCATGCGGAGGAACCGATCAAACGGATCCTGGGTGGCGTGATGACGCTCGTAAACGGCATCGGAACGTTGCGCAATCGTCTGTCTGATTCGCACGGGAGAGGAGGAGCGTTGCGGGTGCGTCCGTCCCAACGACATGCGAATCTTGCGGTGAACGCGGCCGGAGCCGTAGCGACTTTTCTCGTGGAGACTCACCGCGAGAGAACGAAATAGTGCCAGCCAGAAAACCCCCGTTTCGAGCGGAATTCTGAGACGAGTTCATTGATCGTGGACATGTTTTCGGGGGGCGAATCCGATCGCGAGGGAGGCAGTCCGGCGAGCTGCGGGCAGCGAAGAGCAGAAGATCAGCCCGGACGCCCTATTCCAAGGACACTAACACCCTGCCGTCTTGCGACGGCTCGCGACCCGGTGGTCTTGCAAGAACCGGCTGAGTCAGGCGACGCGTTGTCGTCGTTTGCGCTCCTGCTTCTGCAGAAGCAACCCGATGCGATGCAGGTTGGCCGCCAGCACCGACAAGGCAACCGTGCGCGCAAACCCATCCGCGCCATGGCTTCGAACACGGTCGAGTCCGCGATGCTCCAATCCATTGATGGCAGACTCGACCGCCGGGTGCGCACGCCGCGCCGCCACAAAAGATTCTTCGGCTTCCCGCTCCTGGTTGGCCTTCGAAAGATATCCTTTGCCCGGCAACGCGTTGACATCAAGCAGCCCATCGAGCCGGACCCGGTTGGCAGGACTGTGAAAGCCCCGGTCGAAACTGCACGCCCGCAACTCCGGATACAGTGCCTGCGCTTCCTGCACCATCGGCACCGCCACGTCCACGTCCTCGCCCTCCCATAGAATCTTGTGGTGAAGGATGAATTGATACTGATCCTCGATAAGAGCGACAGGAACTCCGAGTTCAACCGGCGTGCCCGCCTTGCCTTTCGAAATCCACCGCGTGTGCTCCTCGAAGATCGAAAAGACCTTCTCCTCGTGAGGAATCGTCTCGTCACGCAGAAGCCGCCGCTCCACCTGGTCAATCTGGCGCCGGGCGTGAGCGACAAAGCCGGCGATGGAGCGACAGGTGAATTCGGCCGCGCCCTGCTCCCGCAACGCGTCCAGCGTCGAATCTGCCCGCTCCACCAGCGCCCGGCAGCGCTCCACATACGCCTCCACCCGCTCCGGATGCCGCTTCGCCCGCCGTGTCGAGCGCACCTTGTTGAACAGCTTCCTGACCTCTCGGGTCAGATGGCGCCACTGACGCCAACCATGCATCCCGTATTTTTCAGCCGCCCGCCCAGTCTCCCGCACCAGACAACGCACGGCGTCCCACAACAGGTTGACGTCCGTCGGATAATGCGCGTCGGTTTCGACCACGAACGAATCACACCGCCCGCGCAATGGCTCGCCAGGCTTTTTTTTAGCGACCTTGTGACCGCTCTCCACCACCAGGCGCCCCACCGCTGACAACAACTCCGGCGTCAACAACGACACGTTGTCCACCACGGTCTGGTACTCGTAGTGCGTCTTGTCGCCGAAGTCACTGTGGCCCAGGAACGCGCGTATCGTATCGTGATGGTTCGTCAATTCATGAAGACGGTCGAAGTCGCAGCCCAGCCCCTGCTTCAAGACTCCCAGCACCAGGACCTGCCACAGGTCCATTCCCGGCCGCCCGACCGTGCGGTCCGCCTCCGGCAGAATATGCTCGTCCAGCAGCGCATACAACTGCTCGCGCGACACCTCGTCACACCAGATGTGTTGAAGCCCCTTCAACACCGCGGGAATATCGTCCCGCGACTTCGGGTTGATCCAGACCTTGTCGATGGCTACCTCACCGAGCTGGAGCTGCGACCTGTGAACTTCTCTCATGATGTCAATGCCGCGAAGATGTGCCCGAAGTGGACCGATTCTCGGAAAACTACTCCCAAGAATACGACATCCCGACGATCTCCGCCACTTGAAATCCGACAGAGATCCCGTAGAATCAATCACTTACGGGGTTTTCTGGCGGACACGAAATAGGTCGCCGCGATTACCGCTGGCTTGACGCCCACCTTTTCAGATCGCGGCCTGCATGGGCGCTGGATGCGGGAAGCCCGCGACCCGCCCGGTTCGTCCGCGCTAACGGCCGGACAAGTTGCGGATCTGCTCTCTCATGTCCTCCCCACCGAGCCGGCCGGCGTGGTAGTCACGCAGTACGCGCGCCGCGTTCGCTCCCGGCAGCCTCGTCGACCACGATGTTTGCGACGAATGAACGTCTGAGCGAATTGCCGCCGACCGTGGCCCGGATCAGCGTCGTGAAGACCCCGGGCTCTGCCGGTCCGATTGCGTTATCCTCCCCGCGAGCCAAGCGCCACGCAACGTGAACCGCGTGGCGGGATCTGGCCCGGAGACGCGAAGCGAGGGATGGCCCCGATTAGCTCACCGAGTTCGAGTTCAGTCCGCGCACGGGTAGACGGCACCCCGGTGCTGGATGTCTTTTCCCTCCGCGACAGCGTCGTCGACGAGTACAAGCGCTTCGCGACGTCGTTCACGACGATCCACGCTCAGGACATCCGCGAGCAAATCGAGGCCATCTACGCCGAGCAGCGCTACTGGCCCGAGCCGCTCATCCAGATTAACCCGAGCTACAAGCGCTCGACGGACGTCGGCGCTCTGGCGGAAAGCGGCGTCGTCGACCCCGGCTCCGTCGACATCTTCCGCGCAGACGGTCGGCCGCTGTCCCTGTACAAGCACCAGGAGCAGGCCATCGCGCTCGCCGCAGACGGCGAGAGCTTCGTGGTGACGACCGGCACTGGGTCCGGAAAGTCGCTCTGCTTCTTCATCCCAATCGTCAGCCACGTGCTGAGAGCACGGCGGACGAGTGGGAAACCGCGCACGCACGCCGTTGTCGTCTACCCGATGAACGCGCTCGCGAACTCTCAAATGGAGGAGCTCGACAAGTTCATCGGCCAGGTGCCTGGAGACCAGCCGATCACGTTCGCCCGCTATACAGGACAGGAGAAGAGTGACGAGCGGAGGCGGGTTGCAGACGACCCCCCGGATATCCTCCTCACCAACTTCATGATGCTCGAGCTCCTCATGACGCGGCAGGAGGAGATCGACCGCCGGGTCATCGGCAACTGCGCGGGCCTTCGATTCCTCGTTCTGGACGAGCTCCACACGTACCGTGGCCGCCAGGGTGCCGACGTCGCGCTGCTGGTACGCCGTGTCCGTGAGCGTCTCCAGCCCGAGAACCTGCTGTGCATCGGCACCTCGGCCACGATGGCGAGCGAAGGCTCGCTCGACGACAGGAGCCGCGTGGTCGCAGGCGTGGTCTCGAAGCTGTTCGGGAGCGGGATCGCCGAAAGCAACGTCATCACCGAGACCCTCGAGCGCATCACCGTTTCGAACGCCACCGCGGATTCGGTGCGGCCCCACCTCGGCAGGGCCATCGACGCCGGCGTACCCCCGGACATCTCCGATGCGGCGCTCCGGGAGCACCCGCTCGCGGTGTGGGTGGAGACACGTCTCGGCATCTCGTTCTCCGAGGCCGACCAGCGCTGGATCCGGGCGAGACCCATGAAGGTGACCGAGGCGGTGGCCAGGCTTGCTGAGGAATCCGGTCGAACCGTGGCCGCCTGCCGCGACGCGTTGCGAGACCTTCTTCTGGTGTCAAGCGTCCCTGAGCGTGCACGGACATCGAACCCTCGTGCAAACGACAAGAGCTTCTTCGCGTTCAAGCTCCACCAGTTCATCTCGGGCGCCGGGCACGCCTACGGAACGATCGAGCCGCCTGGCACCCGAACAGTGACCGTCGATGGTCAGCAGTTTCTGCCGGGCCACGCGGAGAAGCGCCTCTACGCGGTGCACTTCTGTCGCGAATGCGGGCACGAGTACCACCCGGTGCGGTTGGTGCAGCAGGAAGGGACCATAGTCTTCCTCGCGCGTGACATCGACGACGCGCCACCGACCAGGGAAAACGATGCCGAACGAGACGGGCACGAGAACGAGATCTTCGGCTTCCTGACCCCGCACCCGCCCAACGATTCGGATTTCACGTTCGCCGACCGCGACGAAGACTACCCGGAGACGTGGCTCGATTTCGACGCCGGCGGCAACCCGCGGCTCAAGTCGTACTACCGCGACGCGCGCGCCAGGCGCTTCGCTGTCGCGCCCGACGGGCGCGTCGGTTCGGGAACGACGGTGTGGCTCTTGCCCGGCAAGTTCCGACTCTGCCTCCGCTGCGGAAACACGCAGGGGGGCGCGGCGCGCGATCGCACTCGTCTCGCCTCTCTTTCGGCAGAGGGCCGTAGCTCGGCGACCACGGTTCTCGTCGCCAGCGCGTTACGCTGGATGCACGGCGCCAAGTCGGGTTTGGGCCCCTACACGCGAAAGCTCCTCGGCTTCACCGACAACCGTCAGGACGCCGCGCTCCAGGCCGGGCATTTCAACGACTTCCTCTTCGTCAGCCTCGTCCGCTCGGGCTTTCTCGGTGCGCTGCAGCATGCCGGCTCGAAGGGACTCCGCAGCGACGAGCTGGGCGTTGCTCCGCAGCACGCGCTCGGCTTCGACCGGCCGGATCCCGAGATCCGAGCCGAGTGGCTGCTCGAGCCCACGCTGCGCGGGTTCAACCTGCAGGAGGCCGAGGGCACGCTGCGGCAGGTGCTCGCCTACCGCGTCTGGTTCGACCAACGCCGCGGCTGGCGGTACACGAACCCCAACCTCGAGCAGCTCGGCATGGTCCGAGTGGAGTACCTCGGCCTCGATGAGCTCGCCGCGGACGACGAGTTGTTCGCCGGCTCGCACCCCCTGCTGAAGCAGGCCGACCCCGCTGTCCGGAGAGAGGTCTATAGCGAGCTCCTCCACCACATGCGGAAGTGGATGGCAATCCGCAGCCAGGTCCTCGACGCCGCCGTCCTGGAGCAGTTGGTCGCGAAGTCCCACAGCCGGCTCCGACTGCCCTGGGGATTCGGCAGCGACGAGAAGCCCAGAGGTGCGCGCTGGCTCATGATCGTCGCACCCACTCGCCGGGCAAGCACGCTCCGCGACATGGACCTGATCGTGCGCGGCGGCTCGCGCAGCGGTCTGGGACGAACGCTGCGCCCGACGCGCCTCTGGGGCGGCGACCCGACCATTCGAAGCCTGAGCTCGAAAGAGTTCGACCGGCTCGTCAACGATCTCCTGCGTGCGGCGGCGACGCACGGCCTCGTGTCGGAGGAGAACACGCCGTTCGACCAGCACGGTTGGCGCCTCAACGACGCCTGTGTCGTCTTCCGGTTGGGCGATGCGCCGAAAGACGGGAGCGGGTCCACGCAGAACGCGTTCTTCCGCGACCTGTACGAGAACCTCGCGAGGATGCTCCGCACCTCGACGCACCCGCTCTTCGGGTTCGAGGCGCGCGAGCACACCGCCCAGGTCGATCCCGACAACCGGGAGATCCGCGAGAAGCGCTTCCGCTTCGGAGATCGAGAGCGCGGTGAGCTCACCAAGAACGAGAAGGGGCTCCGCGAGGTCGGCGAGAGCAATCGGTTCCTGCCGGTCCTCTTCTGCTCCCCGACGATGGAGCTCGGCGTCGACATCTCGGCACTCAACGCCGTCCACATGCGCAACGTGCCGCCCACGCCCGCGAACTACGCCCAGCGCGGCGGACGCGCGGGACGCAGCGGACAGGCAGCCCTGGTCGTCACCTATGCGTCTTCGCAGAGCCCGCACGACCAGTACTTCTTCCGCGACCCCAGAGCGATGGTCTATGGCGAGGTGCGTGCGCCGGTCCTCGAACTCGCGAACCGCGACCTGATAGACAGCCATCTCCAGGCGGTCTGGCTCTCGTGCGTCGAACTACCGCTCGACCCATGCATCGCCGAGCTGCTCGTCCTCAATGACGCCAGGCGTCCGCTCACGCCGGATATCACGGCCGCGCTGAAGGACAGGCGCGTCGCTGAGGGTGCAGGTAAACGGATTCGGCGTGTCCTCGACCTGGTCGCAGACGATCTCACGCCAGAGCTCGCACCCTGGTACACAGGCCGCGACGCCTATTCGGATGCTCTCGTGGCGGCGGCGGCGGCGCGCTTCGAAGCGGCGTTCGATCGTTGGCGTGACCTGTTTGCCGCCGCCGAGGAGCAGCGGGACGCCGCGCGGAGGACCATGGACGACTACTCCACCCCCTACCGGGAGAAGCGGGCGGCGCAGTCCAGGCACGCGCAGGCGGTGGACCAGCTCAATTTGCTCCAGCGGGGGACGAGCGCGCTCTCGAGCGACTTCTATACGTACCGCTACCTGGCGACGGAGGGCTTCCTGCCCGGATACAACTTCCCCAGGTTGCCGCTCTTCGCGTACATCCCGGCGAGTCGGGACGGTCGCGGGCGGCAGACTTACCTTCAGCGTCCGCGCTTCCTCGCGCTTGCCGAGTTCGGCCCTCGCAGCCTCGTCTATCACGAGGGGCGCGCCTACCGGGTCGTGCGCGCACTCCTTGCACTGGGTCACCGGGAGTCGGCGACACCTGACGCGCAACTGCCCACGAAGGCCGTGCGAATCTGCGCGGGCTGCGGCGCAGGACACTTCGCCGACGACCTGTCGATGTGCCACGCCTGCGGAACGTCGCTCGGTAGCGCCGACGTCGTGGGCAACACGTTTCGGATCGAGAACGTGGCGACGCAGCCGGCCGAACAGATCACCGCGAACGACGAGGAACGCCAGCGCCAGGGCTTCGAGCTGCAGACGACGTTCGAATGGGCGATACGCGACCAGGAGCTCGACGTACGGGGCGCGTCAGTCTCCGACGAGGAGGGCGAGATCGTGCGCATGGCATACGGTGCCGGCGCGACGATCACCCGCCTCAACAAGGGCCTGCGCCGAAGAGCCGACAAGAAGATCCTCGGCTTTCGCATCGATCCGGTATCGGGGTACTGGGCCAAGAGCGAGGATGAAGATGCGGAAAGGGCCGCACTCGATCCGACCGCCTCGCCTCGACAGTGGATCGTCCCCAGCGTTCAGGACCGCAAGAACGCGCTCCTCTTCCGGCCTGCCGGTGACCCTCCTTCGGAAGTTACGCTGGCTACGGTGCAGCATGCGATGCTGCGCGGCATCGAGGCGGTGTTCCAACTTGAGGAAGGCGAGGTGCTTGCTGAGCCGATGCCCACGCGTGACGTCCGCAACGGGTTCCTCCTGTACGAAGCCACCGAGGGCGGCGCCGGCGTTCTCACGCGGCTCGTGAGTCAGGAGACGAGCCTCGCCACCGTCGCAAGAACGGCGCTACGGATCATGCATCTCGGCGTCGGCGACGGTCCCCTGCCCGACTCCACGTCGGGGCTTTCGGACGAGCCTGAAACAGCCTGCGTCGCAGCCTGCTATCGCTGCCTGATGTCGTACTACAACCAGCCGGACCACGAGAGTCTCGATCGTCGCGACGAGGACGCTCGCACGATGTTGCTTCGGCTGGCGCGTGCGCGCACGGCCCAGACGGCGCGGACGCAGCCGATCGCCGCTACTTTCACCGGGGCCCCGGGGGCGGTTTCTGTCGCCGTCACCGTATCGCGTGAGGATCGGTGGCTCGCGGAAGCGGCCCGCCGCGGCTTTCCCGCGCCGGATTCGGAGCCATTCGTGGCAGGCGCCCGGTCCGTGCACTGCGTCTGGCGCAAGCACTACGTGGCCGCAGTCATCAACGATGCGGACCGTACCGCTCTCCAGGCGCTGGAAGACCTCGGCTTTGAGGTGATTCGGTTCGAGGATCCCGTGGGCTGGAACGCGGCCTTCGCACGGCTGGCTTCCGCCCTGGGGCAGACGCCATGAGCGACGTCGCTTACGCGCCCGGAAGCCTCGTCAGCGCCCGCGGGCGGGAGTGGGTCGTCCTCACCGGAAGCTCGGCGGAGACACTCTGCGTCCGTCCTGTCACGGGATCGGATGAGGATCGGACGCTCATCCACCTGCCGCTCGAGAACGAGCCGGTTCGCGAGGCGCGGTTCCCGCTGCCCGGCGCGCATCAACTCGGCGGGCACGACTCTGCTCTCTTGCTTCGCGACGCGCTGCTGCTTTCGCTGCGGCGGGGAGCCGGCCCCTTTCGGAGCTTCGGCCAGATCTCCGTCGAGCCGCGAGCCTACCAGCTCGTGCCGCTACTTATGGCGCTCAAGCTCAACCCCGTACGCCTGCTCATCGCCGACGACGTCGGTGTCGGCAAGACGATCGAGGCCCTGCTCATCGCGCGCGAGCTGCTCGACCGGGGCGACATCGATCGCTCCGTCGTCCTCTGCCCGCCGCATCTCGTAGACCAGTGGGTCACCGAGCTCGACGTTCGTTTCAACATCCGCGCGGCGGCTGTCACCGCCCGGAGCGCGCGTCGCCTGGAACGGGGCATTCCACCGGGCGTAAGCATCTTCTCGGTTTACCCGCATACCGTCGTCAGTCTCGACTACATCAAGACCCGGGAGAGGCGCGACCACTTCCTCCAGGCGTGTCCCGACTTCGTCATCGTCGACGAGGCGCACACCTGCGCCTCGTCCGGCCGGGGCCGGCATCAGCGGTACGAGCTGCTCCAGGCTCTGGCCGACACCGCGTCGCGGCACCTCGTCATGCTCACCGCCACTCCGCACAGCGGCGATGACGCGGCCTTCTATCGCCTGCTCGGCCTGCTCGCCCCGGACTTCGAGCGCCTGGCCGAGGTCACGGGCGCCGAACGCACGCGTCTCCGTGAGCGCCTCGCGAACCACTTCGTCCAGAGACGGCGTCCAGACATCGCCGAGTGGCGCGACGGCAACATCTTCCCGCGACGCGAGACGAAGGAACTGACGTACAACCTCAGCGGCGCCTGGGAGGCGTTCCTCGACGACGTGCTCGACTACTGCGCCGAAGTTGTCGAGTCGGGTAAGGGTGACGAGCAACGGCAGCGTCTCAACTTCTGGGGCACGCTGGCGCTTCTTCGATGCGCCGGGTCGAGCCCCGTCGCGGCCGTGCTCGCCCTGCGCACCCGCGCCGGCGAGGATCTCGACGACGAGGCCCGCGAGGATCTTCTCGATCGCATCTTCGACGGCGACGTCGACGCGCTCGTAGCGGACGACGTCGAGCCCCCGGCCGGCGGCGACAGCCCGGCGTTGGCGCGGCTCATCGACCAGGCGAAGAGGCTCGCGGGCCAGAGCGGTGACCCGAAGCTCAGGATCGCCTCGAGACACGTCAAGGAGCTGGTCGTTTCCGGGTTCAACGTGGTGGTCTTCTGTCGCTTCATCGCGACGGCGCGCTACGTGGCCCGCCACCTGGAAGACAGCGTGAAGGGCGCCGCCGTCGACGCCGTGACCGGCGAGATGGCCCCGGAAGAGCGCGAGGAGCGCGTGGCGGGTATCGGCGCAGCCGAGAACGGCAGGGTCCTGGTCGCCACCGACTGCCTGTCGGAAGGCGTCAACCTGCAGGAGCATTTCGATGCCGTCGTCCATTACGACCTCTCGTGGAACCCGACACGCCACGAGCAGCGGGAGGGTCGCGTCGACCGCTTCGGTCAGCCGAGCGAAACCGTGCGCGCCACGCTCCTCTACGGGAGCAACAACCCGGTGGACGGCGCCGTGCTCCAGGTCATCTTGCGCAAGGCGGCGCGCATCCGGGAGGAGCTCGGCGTTCCCGTACCGGTGCCCGACGAGGGACACTCGCTCACGCAGGCGCTGTTGAAGGCCGTGCTCCTGCGGCGGCGGGGCGGCAGCGCCATCCATGAGGGCCGGCAGCTCGAGCTGTTCGAGAGTCATTGGGAGGACGTGAAGGCGAAGGCCAGGAAGAACCGGACCGTCTTCGCCCAGCGGCGCATCAAGCCCGACGAGGTGCTGCCCGAGTGGCGCAAAAGCCTCGCCGCGGTCGGCGGCCGCGACGACGTGCAGCGCTTCGCGGGCCGCGCCCTCGCGAGGCTCGGTTCCGGGCTCGAACCGTTCAGGCGGGGCTTCAAGGTCCCGACCGCACCACTGCCGGATGAGGTCCGCGAGCGTCTGGCTGCCGAGCACATCGCGGGCACGGTCGCCATCGACTTCGCGTACCCGTCGGCGCCCGGCTGCCGTCCCGTGCAGCGCAGCCATCCGCTCGTCGCGGTGCTCGCCGAGACGCTCCTCGGGCGGACCCTCTCGGTCGACGACGGCGACGCGGCGGCCGGCGACCCGTCGGTCCTCGGGCGCGCCGGCTGCTGGATCTCCGAGGGCGTGCGAGCCCGCGCCACTATCGTGCTGCTGCGGCTGCGCCACCAGCTTCTATCGAGCCGGCGGGGCCGGCAACCTTTGATGGTCGAGGAGGCGACCGCCCTGGCCTGGGCCGGCCAGCGGGCGGCAGCGCCGATCACCGGACCCGAGGCGCTGGCTCTGCTCGCGCTCCCGCCCGCCGACGATCCCCCGCGGCACGTCCGAGAGCGGGAGGTTGCGCGAGCCCTCGCCACGCTCTCCGAGCGCGCGGCGGACATCGAAGCCTTCTCGACTGCCCGCGCAGACGCCCTGCTCGCCGATCACGTGCGTGTCCGCGAAGCCAGCCGGGCAACCGGGAGCACCGCCGTACAAGCCGTTCCGCGCCCCGACGTGATCGGCGTCTACGTGCTCCTGCCGAAGGTGGCGTGACCATGGCGCCTCGCGGAAGCCGCACGGCCGAGGTTCAACTGGCCTTCAACGCCCTCTCGATCGAGGGCGGTCTTCTGGGGGCGGAGTGGCTCGGTCGGGTGGCGCAGCGCCGGGCCGATTCGCAGGAGCCCGCCGACTATCGCATTCCGAAGGGGCTCGACGTCCGCGACGAGATCGCCCGGAGCTGGCGCATCGGCCAGGCGTGCTTTCGCGAGCTCGAGGCGGGTCGCGCCGCGGGAGGCGACCCCCGCGCGCTCGCCGAGCGCTTCGTCGAGCCGTTGCTGCGCGACGCGTTCGGTTTCGCGTCCCTCGCGGGCGTGGAGCCGAGGGCGGTCGACGACCGCGTGTATCCGGTCCGGTTCTTCGCTCTCGGCGGCCGGGTTCCCGTCGTCGTCGCGCGCGCGGGAGCGGGCCTCGACACCCTCCTGCCCGAGCTCGGCGACGACCAGCGCCGCCGGAGCGCGTTCGGGCTACTGCAGGAGACGCTGAACGCGTCCGGCAAGAGGCTCTGGGGCCTCGCCACCGACGGGCTTTCGCTGCGCATCGCGCGCGACAACGCGAGCCTCACGCGGCCGGCGTGGATCGAAGCCGACCTCGGCCGGATCTTCACGGAGGACCTGTATCCCGACTTCGCCGCGCTCTGGCTGCTCGCGCACGAGTCGCGCTTCGGCCGTGGCGACGACGCGGCCGCGACGTGCCCGCTGGAGGCGTGGCGGGAGGCGGGCCGTGAGGAGGGGACGCGGGCGCGCGAGAAGCTGAGCGCCGGCTTCCGGAAGGCGCTCCAGGTTCTGGGGGAGGGGTTCCTTTCGCATCCCGCGAACAGGAAGCTCCGGGCTGCACTGCACGCGGGAGATCTCAAGAAGGACAGCTACTTCGAACAGCTCCTCCGGCTGGTCTACCGGCTCGTCTTCCTGCTGACCGTCGAGGAACGGGAGCTGCTGCACCCGAGGGACGCGTCCGAGTCGGCCCGCCGCCTCTATGCCGAGGGCTACGGTCTGCGCCGCCTCCGCGACCGGGCGGTGCGCCGGAGCGCGCACGACCGGCAGGGCGATCTCTGGGAGGCTGTCAGGATCGTCTTCCGCAGCCTCGCCGGCGGGGAGCCGCGTCTCGGGCTGCCCGCCCTCGCCGGCCTGTTCGCGCCCGACGAGTGTCCCGACCTCGACGCGGCGAAGCTGGAGAACCGCGCGCTCCTCCGGGCCCTCTTCGGTCTCGCATGGCTTCGCGAGCCTTCCGGGCTCGTCCGCGTGAACTGGCGCGACATGGGCGCCGACGAGCTGGGCTACGTCTACGAGGGGCTTCTGGAGCTGGTTCCGCAGATCACCGGCGCCGGCCGGTCCTTTTCGTTCGCGGGCGCCGACGAGAGCCGGGGCCACGCGCGGAAGACGACCGGCAGCTTCTACACGCCGGACGAGCTCGTGCAGGTCCTCCTCGACAGCGCCCTCGACCCCGTGGTCGAACGCACCGTCGGCGCGCATCCCGAGCGTCCCGTCGACGCTCTTCTCGATCTCGCGATCGTCGACCCCGCCTGCGGGTCGGGGCACTTCCTGCTCGCGGCGGCGCGCCGCCTCGCCGACCGAGTCGCGCGCATCCGGGAGGGGGGAACGCCCGCGCCGGACGACTACCAGCGTGCGCTCCGCGACGTCGTGCGGCGGTGCCTCTACGGCGTCGACAGGAACCCGCTGGCCGTCGAGCTCTGCAAGGTGAGCTTGTGGATGGAGTCGATCGACCCGGGCCTGCCCCTCACGTTCCTGGAGAGCCACGTCCGTTGCGGCAACTCCCTCATCGGCGCGACCCGTGCGCTCATGGGTGATCAGGTGCCCGAAGCCGCGTGGACGGGCCTGGAGGGAGACGTCAGGAAGATCGCCACGTCGCTCAAGAAGCGCAACCGGGACGAAATCGCCGGTCAGCGACGGCTGCCGTTCGAGCCTCGCAGCGAGTCGGTCACCCTGCGCGACGCCATTCGCGCCGTCGAGCAGGCCCCGGACGCGGACGCCGCCGCCCTGGCCGCGAAGCAGCGGGAGTGGAACGCGCTCCTGACCTCGGAGGCCTACGGGCACGAGAAGCTCGTGGCCGACGCGTGGTGCGCCGCCTTCCTCTGGCCCAAGAACGAACCCGGCCCCGTCGTCGAGGCGGCGCCGACGACGGCGTCCTGGCTCGCGCTCCGCGACGGGGAGGGACCGCCGCCCCCCGTGCTCGTCGAGACCACGCGGCGAATCGTCGAGGACTACGGCGTTTTCCACTGGGAGCTGGCGTTTCCCGACGTCTTTGCACGCGGCGGCTTCGACGTCGTGCTCGGCAACCCGCCTTGGGAGCGGGTCAAGCTGCAGGAGCAGGAGTTCTTCGCCAGGCGCGAGCCCTCGATCGCGGCGGCGCGGAACGCCGCCGAGCGCAAGAAGTTGATCGCGGCACTTCCGGCCACGGACCCGGATCTCTGGAAGGAGTGGACCAGCGCGACGCGCATCGCGCAAGGGCAGAGCCATTTCGTGCGGCAATCCGGGCGCTACCCGCTGTGCGGGAAGGGCGACGTGAACACGTACGCGCTTTTCGCCGAGCACAACTGGACGGTGCTGGCGCCTCGCGGGCGCGCAGGCTTCATAGCGCCTAGCGGGATCGTCACCGACGATACCACCAAGGAGTACTTCCAGGCTCTTCTCGACGGTAGCACCCTTGCCAGTGTCCATCACTTCGAGAACGAGAGTCTCGTCTTCAGGGGGCTCGACCACAGATATCGGTTCGCGCTCTTCACGATCGGGGAGTCCCGTCAGGCCGACCTCGTCTTCTATGCGAGGCGCGCGGTCGATCTCGACGACCGGTGGCGGCACTTCGCTCTGACGCCCGGCGACTTCGCCACGCTGAATCCGAATACGCGGACCTGTCCCACGTTCAGGTCTCAGCGCGACGCCGACATCAACTTGGCGATGTACCGTCGTGCCGGCGTCCTGTGGCGGGAGAACGACCCGGACGGGAATCCGTGGGGCCTCAGATTTCTGCGCATGTTCGACATGGCCAACGACTCCGGGCTGTTTCGCACGCGGGCGGAGCTGGCGTCGGCCGGGTGGAGGCTGGACGGAGATCGGTTCGAGTGGGACGGCGACCGGTTCCGGGAAGGCGGAGGGGTCATGCTGCCTCTGTACGAGGCCAAGATGGTCCACCGGTTCGACCACCGATTCGGAACCTACGAGGGGCAGAGCGAGGCCCAGGCGAACCAGGGCAAGCTGCCCGAGCTCGACCACATTGCCCATGCCGATCCGGAGCGGGCAACGCTACCGAGGTACTGGGTCCACGGGGATGAGGTGGCAACGAAGCTGGATGACATCTGGGACAGACGCTGGATGCTCGGATGGCGGGACATCACCCGTGCGAGTGATACGCGAACCGTCATCGCGGGCATCATTCCGAGAGCTGCCGTGAACGACAAGTTCCTGGTGATGATGCCGTCTCATCAAGCGCAACTCGTGGCCGGCCTCTACGCGAACTTGTCGAGCATTCCGTTCGACTATTGCGCAAGGCAGAAGGTCGGTGGAGTCAGCCTGAAGTACTTCACCATGCGGCAGCTTCCCGCGTTTGCCCCGCCGACCTATGCGATGCCCGCACCCTGGGTGCCCGCGACGCCGGTTCGCGATTGGCTTCTCCCGCGTGTTCTCGAGCTCACCTATACCGCGTGGAACCTGAAGTCGTTCGCCGAGGATTGCGGCGACGACGGTCCGCCCTTCATCTGGGATCCCGAGCGCCGCTTCCGGCTCCGGTGCGAGATCGACGCCGCCTTCTTCCACTTGTACGGCATCTCGCGCGACGATGCCGGCTACATCCTCGACACGTTCCCGGTGATCGCACGGTCGGAAACGCGCGAGCACGGCGAGTACCGGACGAAACGCACGGTGCTGGAGACCTACGACGCACTGGCGGCGGCCGCCGCGAGGGGCGTACCCTACGACTCGCCGCTCGGACCACCGAGGAGGGCGACATGAGCCGATTCCGCCTCCGCGAGATCCGCGCTCGCAACTACCGCTGCTTCGAAGAGTTGGCGCTGCCGATCGAGGAAGACACAACCGTCCTCTTCGCCGAGAACGGCGGGGGAAAGACCGCGTTGCTCACGGCTCTCGCCATGGGCCTCGGCGTGTTCCAGAGAGCGTCGCCGAAGACCGCACGGCTCAGCCCGACGCGCGACATCAGGCTGCGAACGCTCGGTGAGAGGGGGCGAAGGGAGCCGGTTGGCCCGTGCGAGCTTGCGTGGACCGCGGACGTGGGGACAACCGAATCCGTGACGTGGTCGATGGCGGCTCAGGCACGCGTGGGGATCACGAAGGGACATCGACGGATTCTTGCGGCGCTGGAGCGGGTTCGGGCGCCCGGCGAACGGTGGCCATTGTTCGCATGGTACGGCGTCGACCGGTTGGGACGGCAGCGGGACCGCCGACGCAGAGTAGAGCGGGTCGGGGACCGCTGGGAGGCCTACGACTCTTCACTCGACCCGGATCTCGACACGGCGCCGCTGCTGCAGTGGCTCCAGGACGAGATGCTCGGAGACGTGAGCCGGAGGGACCGGGGAGAACCGGAGCGTTTCTTCCACAAGGCCGTGCTGGAAGCGGCGGTCCGGGCAACTCCCGGTGTCGAGGACGCCTGGTACGACGCAACGGCACAGAGTCCCGTGGTGCGCTTTGAGGATGGGCACGCGGCCCCGTGGTCGGAGCTGTCCGACGGTTACCACGTGTTCATCGCCCTGGTCGCCGACATCGCCCGTCGCGCGGTCATGCTTAACGAGTTCGACGGTGCCGAGGCGCCAGCGCGCGTGGAGGGCGTGGTGCTCGTCGACGAGCTCGACCTGCACCTCCATCCGCGCTGGCAGCGCGTGGCGCTTCCGAGCCTCCGCAGCGCGTTTCCAAGACTGCAGTTCGTCGTCACCACGCATTCACCGCAGGTGCTGAGCAGTTCCGCGAACCGTCAGGTGCGGCGGCTGGTTGACAGGCAGCTTCAGGAGCGGGACGTGTTCGTGTCGGGTCGGGACACCAACGCGATCCTCCGCGATCTCATGCGAACCGACGACCGTGACGAGGAAGGCAAGCTCGCACTGCGCCGTCTGCACGACGCGATCGATCGAGGCGACGCCGAGCAGGCGGATCGGATCTATCGGGAACTGCGGGACCGATGGGGAGACGGCGACCCCGCGCTCATCCGAGCCAAGGGCTTCATGGAGGAGTAGATGCGGCGATTGGCGAAGGCCCGGCCGCCCGCGAACGTGAGTCCCGATGGCCAGACGCCGCGGTCATTCGCGGATGCGGAGCGAGCGTACCTTGCAGCTTTACCCAGCAGGCCCGAGACGGTAAGGTTCGCCCGATCGGAATACGGGCGGCTGGAGAAGCGCAGGCTGCGCCAAGTCATGTACAGCGAGCAGGGATCACTGTGCGTCTACTGCGAACGGGAGCTGTGTGAAAACAACGGCCCGCCTCACGTCGAGCACTGGCGCCCGCTGAGCAGAGATCCCCAACACGCCCTGCACTGGAACAACCTGTACCTCTCCTGCCCAACGATGGATACGTGCGATGGCGCCAAGCGCGACCGGCCACTCAAGGGCGACGATACAGATCCGGATCTCCCATGGCCAATTGAACTCGATTACGAGAACCTGGTCGGTTTCACCAGCCAGGGCGTGATGTGCGTCCGCGACGACGCACACATGGACGAGGCGACCCGGAGAACTCTGGAACTGGCCATCGACGACCGTCAGCACGACGGCATGCCGCAGCGGGCCATCCTCAATCTCAATCACCCGACGCTCGTGGCGGCCCGAAGCGCGGCGCTGGACAGCGAGCGGACGCGGCACCAGCGGGATTTCGAGAACAGGACCGCGACTAGGGATGAGCGCGAGCAGCGGGCCACCCAACTCCTCCGCAGGGAACAGCTTCCCGCCTTCGTGAGCATCCGCGTCTCATGGCTGCGAGGGATGCTGGGCCGAGGTCGGTGATGCTAACGGCCGTCACGGTCACCCGTCTGGAGAAGGCCGCTACCGACAACGGCTTCGATCTCGATCTGGAACGCACGGCCGACTGGCTTTGCTTCGGCAGCAGCCAAACGTCGATGCGCATCTGGCTCACGGCCATCGGAGAATCTCGGTTTCTCGCGGCCGCTTCACGGGCCGACGTCCTCGAGGGATTGCCGGGGTTCGGCATGGCGTTCACGGATCTCCTCCCGAATGGCGCCGCCGGTGCACTGCGCGTCAGCGATATCGCCGCACTCCATCGCCTGTTGCGCCGCGCCTTCCAACTCTCACGGTCGCTGCCGGACGCTCTGCTTCATGTCTTCGAGGACGAAACCCGGAACTTGCCGCGCGCGACGGAAATGGAACGCCTAGTCGTGCAGCGAGTCGGGCAGGACATCTTCCGCCGCGGTTTGTTCGAGTACTGGGATGGCCGCTGCGCGCTCACCGGCCTCGACGTTGCCGAACTCCTGCGGGCCAGCCACATCAAGCCCTGGGCCGACTGCGACACGGACGCCGAGCGCCTCGACGTCTTCAATGGCTTGCTGCTGGCCGCGCATCTCGATGCCGCTTTCGACGCCGGCTTCATCACGATCGCAGGGGACGGATCGGTGCTCCCTTCGAACCTCTTCCCCACCGACGCCCGGTCGGCGCTTGGCCTCAACGAGTTGCCGAAAATCCGTGGACTGCGCCGCGCTCACGAGCGCTACCTGCCATGGCACAGGGCCAAGGTCTTCCGTACAGGTGCGGAGAGGTACGAGGTATAGAGCCCATCGAATCACAGCTGCATTCGAGGTACCCAAATCATGTGGCCGCAGGACGACGAGCACGACGCACTCTTGATTGACCGGGCCGCGGCGGCAGCAGTGCCCTCCGACGGTGCCATTGGTGAGTGGGCCCGCGGCAGGCGAGTGTTCATCTCAAGCGTGATGGCTGGGCTCGGCGAAGAGCGGGCGGCCGCAGCCGAAGCGGCCGTAGCGTCGGGTGCTCGGCCGATAATGTTCGAGAACTTCGGCGGACGTGATGCGGACCCATTGAACGCCTACCTGGGAGAGGTCGAGACCAGCGAGATCTACGTCGGCATTCTCGGCCAGCGCTACGGCAGACCTCTGCCCACTCGCTTCTCTGCGACCCACACGGAGTTCCGGCACGCTGAGCAGCAAGGACTGCGGGTAGCAGTTTGGGCGCTGGACACTCAAGAGCGCGAGGGCCCACAGCAAGCATTCCTGGATGAGGTCCGCGTGTTTCACGTCGTTCCCTCCTTCCACTCCCCCGCAGATCTGCGCGGCCAAATGAGCGCGCGCCTTCGCGACATCGCGGCCGAGGATCTCGCCCCGTGGACGAAGCTGGGCTTCATCGTGTTCCGAGCCAGCGAGGTCACACATGCCGGGGCGGAGATTGCCGTGACGGCGCGCGTGCACAGCGACGACGTGGCACACGCTCTCGAGGCCATGGCCTCCAATAATTTCAGTACCGGAGAACATCTGTTTACGTGGGCCGGCCGCTGCCGGACGGTTCGAGTGGCCGACGTCCAGAGCACCACGACCTCGGCACGTTCCACGTCGGTCCGCCTGCAGTTGGACGTCCTCGAGGAACAGCGCAACCCCTTGTACGAGGTCACGGTAAACGGGTACACACCGGATGATCTGACCGATGCGGCGCTTCGCGTCGCGTTGTATGGCGAGCCCCACCCACTGGCCGGAGAAGACATGGGATTCATGGCCGAGATGCAGGATCCCCTTCAGCCTCTACGCGATGCCCAAGTACCGGACGAGATCGTACGATCTCTGGCCGAACTGATGCTCGTCGACCAGTTGGTCGGCTCGGGCCGGGCTGCAAGAGTGACGCACTTTCGGCTCGGCACCTCGGTGGGAGGCCGGCGCAGGCTGCAACTAACCTGGGAACCGCCGCAGAGGTACGTGAACGAACGGAATAGATCAAGACACTCGGTAGACGGACAGGTTCGACTGTAGATAGCGAACCGGCTCGGGTCTCAGAGGACGGTGCCCTCCGACGATTCCGCCTCAGGTCCACGGACTGCAACGAAGTCCACGAGCAGCTTCCTTCCTTGGCCCCGCGCCAGTGCGGCAAACGAGATACATCGCCGGTCCGCCATCAACTACGCCCGTAGAGCGTAGAGTGACGTGTTGTCCGCAATGGGCGCCGCGGCAGGGGCTCATGGCTCGGGTAGCGGAGATGCCCCCAAGTCTCTGAGCCCGGATCCTCTCCAATATCCGCTTTCATAATTTTCAACATCACCGGTACAATTTTCTCCATAACCCGGCTTCCGGACCTCAACTGTCTACCTCCCACCCCATTCCGGACGGTAACCCCTCCGTGAACGATTTGATTGCGCAAGACACACAACCGCTCAAAGACTCCACGAAGCGCATCAAGGAAGACCCAAGAGCCCGAAGTTACGGCACTCTTCACTTTTTCATTCTGGTTCTCGAATATTTCCCGCTTTTCGAAACGCCTTTTCTTGCCTCTCACGCAGTCCCAATAACCTTCATATATGAATTCGTTGTTCATTACGTCATCAACGGTCTTCGCCCATTCTTTGTCCAAGAAAACCTTTCGGAGCCACTTGGTAGATTTTTTCTGCTTACAGATATTCTTAAAGAACTTCTCTCGCTGTTCTTTCTCAGTGAGGCCTTGACCGCCCTCATCCGACACTCCCCTCGCCACATAACCATACGCGGCGTTAAGCGCAATCCAGAGACACAGAAATCTCTCAATGTCAGAGCGTGCTCTCTTACCCTTTCTCAGCCAACTGGTTGCACGACGTACCCGGTCCTCATTCTCGGTTATTATCGACCACTTTTTGGGCAGCTTTCTTTTCACCAGCACACCTCGCATTCTGTTACGCATACATCTTGCGACTCGCTGAACCCGGCTTGCTCCAACGATCGGTTACTCTCTCCGCTTGGCTCCACCCGACGAAGTCCCCGCGCGCATTCACCCCGGGGGAATGTCCCGGAGGCTGTTGAACTTGAGGTGAAGCGGGTGGCGACTCCTCGCCCCTGTTCTGTGGTAGGACAGGGGTGCATTCAAGAAGGAGGAGAGCCACCCATGGCGAAGCATGACAGGCGGAAGAAGTCCGGCCAACCCCCCAGCTCGCAACCCGTCACGATTCAGGTGCCGCTGCCGGTGCTCGGCGTGATCAACGGTGTCCGGGAAGCGTTCCATAGCTTGTGCATCGCGACCGGTCTGCAGGTCCTGGAGGCGATGATGGAGGCGGATCGGGAAGCCCTGTGTGGCGCGAAGGGGCGCCACCAGGTCGAGCGGCCCGCGTGGCGCGGCGGGAGTGTCGACAGCCAGGTGACGCTCGGCGGCCGGCAGGTCGAGGTGCCGCGGCTGCGTGTGCGCAGCGCCGAGGGTGAAGTCCCGCTGGCGAGCTTCCAGTGGGCGGCATCGACGGACCCGCTGGACGAGCACACGCTGGCCGCGGTCGCCGCTGGGGTGTCGACGCGGCGTTACGCGGGCACGTTGGACCCGGTACCGGCCGAGGTGAACGAGCGGGCGACGTCGAGCAGCGCGGTGTCGCGGCGGTTCGTGGCGCTGTCGACCAAGCGCCTGCATGCGTTTCTCTCCCGTGCGTTGGGCGAGCTGGATCTGCGAGTGGTCTGCATCGACGGCAAGGTGTTCCGGGACCATTGCATGGTGATCGCGTTGGGCTTCGACACCCAGGGCCGGAAACACGTGCTGGGCCTGCGCGAAGGCGCCACCGAGACGGCTGCCGTCACGACCGGTCTGCTCAGCGACCTGGTGACGCGCGGACTGCCGACCGACCGGACGTTGCTGTTCGTCGTCGATGGTGCGGCGGGGCTGCGCCGGGCCATCACCGACGTGTTCGGTTCTCGGGGCGTGGTGCAACGTTGCCAAGTGCACAAGTGCAGGAACGTGCTCGGCCATCTGCCCGAGCGGCTGCACGCGTCTGTCCGCAAGGCGTTGCGGGATGCGTGGGATCTCGATTCGGCGGACCGCGCGACGCGGGTGCTGAAGCGGCTGGCCGGGTCTCTGGAACGCGACCATCCCGGCGCCGCAGCGTCCATCCGGGAGGGTCTCGAGGAGACGCTGACCGTGCAGCGCCTCGGCCTGACGGGGGCGTTGCAGCGTACGCTGCGCACGACGAACATCATCGAGAACCTCAACGGCAGCGTCGAGCGCTACACACGCAACGTCAAGCGGTGGCGTGGCGGTCAGATGATTCAACGCTGGGTGGCGAGCGCGCTGGTGGAGGCGGAACCGCGCTTCCGGCGGGTCCGGGGCTACCGCGACCTGCAGTACCTGGTGGGCGCCCTCGACGCGCTGGCCCCGCCCGACGACGTAGTTGCTGAAGTGGCGTAACATTGGCGGAGGAAACAGGGAGTCTGCCACTCGCAAAGTTCAACAGCGAACGGGACAACCCCCACCCCGGAGTCGGAGAGAACCCGGCCGGCCGCCGAACGAGCGTCCGATAGCCCCATCCTGACCGAACGATCAGTCCAGCGAGTGCAGCCTGACGGGCGAGGGCCGTTGCTTTCCCTCGCAGAAGTAGAGCGCCCTGAACCGATCCATTTGCTTGATCTTGTCGATCAGACTGCGTTCCTGCCGCGCCGTAGAGACATTGCGGACGAGCGCCTTCGCGTCTGTTTCGGTCAGGCGCAGCACCAGGTAGTTGGCGACCGCTGAGAACACCGACGCGTCGAAGTCCCTGGCTTCCTGGGACGCCAGCACCAGCGAGATGCCGTACTTTCGACACTCCTTTGCCATCGTCGGGATCAACTTCAGCCCGGCTGCTCGGTGGGCCTCATCGAAGATCAGCGCATGTGTGATCCCTTCTTGAATGCCTCGCCGAAACATGTCCTTGTAGAGGCCGTAGAACACGAGCGAGGCGAAGGCTCGCTGCAACGCGTCGTTTTGGGTCGTGTGGATGCGAACGACAGTGGGCCGGTCACTCGTCCATAGACTGTCGCGCGTCTCTCCGAGGTCGAAGAAACCGTAGTCCTCGAGTTCAGTCAGACGCGCCAGCAACGTACGCAATCCACGGTCCGGCTTCGGTTCGGCGCGCAGAATCTCCACGAAACGACCGAACTCCGGTTCCCGCGCCCCTACCTCCGACCCCGTCCATCCCGCTTCGCCGAAGCTCTCCTTGATCGCACGGCGGATGCTCTCGCATTGCAGATCGCCAAGCTCGGGGAAGATCGCACCGAAGATGTCCCGCAACGACCCGGCCACATCGAGATACGCCCGCGCCGACTCGGGGTTCGTCACCCTCAGCGGATTGAATCCCAGTCCATCGAAGTCGATGAACCGCACGGACTTGACCAGGTCAACAAGCCGCTCGTCGATGTCCTGGTGATAGGAAAAAATGATCGGGTGGACGCCCGCGGTCACCATCTGCCGGCACAGGTTCAGCAGGCAGGTCGTCTTTCCCATACCGGGCAGTCCAGCGATGAGCAGATGCGGGTTGCCCTTTATGGTCAAGGGCCACTGCACGTCGCCGCCGGTGAGGCTGTCCACGCCCAGCGCGATAGCAGGCACTGGCGTCGGGATGTCAGCGGTCGCGTTGCGGTCCGGAACAGTCTCGCCGCCCGTCCGCTTCGTGGGCTCTTCGGGATCCGTCGTTCCGGCGCCGGGGGCTCCATTGCTGCCGGACACCTCCCGGTCAACCCTGCCCGGATCTGTCGTCGTCGCGCCGGACTTGCTTCCGTCTGCACCCTGCCCTTCTTCGTCAGGGCTCGGTACGGCCCCGACGGAGGCCCGGTCCCCTCCATCCACCGCCGGCGACACGCTACGGGAGGGCCGACTCTCCTCCCACCCGTTCTCCCCGGACGCCCCGGTTCCGGGCGGGCTTCCTCCCGCCGCAGGGTCCGGCTGGAAGCGGAAATCGGCATCGGGCAACCGACCGGGACCGAACAGGAAGATCCGCGCACCCCATCCCGGGGGCGAAATCTCCAGCGGCTCCAGCCCCGCGTACTCCGGACAGAACACCCAGCCACGGTGGCTGTCCGGCTCGGGCTGGATGGCATAGTATCCGCCCCGCTCGACCATGCGATCCAGCTCGGCGACGATCTCCCGGTAGCGTTCCGTCGACAACCCATGCCGGTGCGCCTTGTCCGCGTAGAAGCGCAGCACCCGGGCCAGCTTGGCGCGCCGCACCGCACGGAAAGCGGAGTACACACTCTCGTGGCCGTACCACTCGTGCCAGCGCGAGCGGAGTGCGACGGTCTGTTCTTGTACCCTGCGCAGCAGGTCCGGCGCGCGGGCCTGGCGCAGATGCCGACGGTGCTTCACTTCGATGAACCGGAAGGCGAGTCCCCGGCGCGGCGTCGTCGAGACGTGGATCAGGTCCGGACGCGTCAGCCGCTCCTCGCCATCGGCACCGTTGTTCCCTTCGTCCCGTAGCGGAGGCAGCAGGTCCCGCACGTCGTCCACCGGCACGAGGAAGCCGCGGTCGAGTGGCGCCCAACAGGCGTCGTCTTCCGCCGCCCGTCGGCAGTTGGCGTGCGCGATCGCCAGCGCTATCAACTCCGAGGTCGGGGCGACGTTGCCGGTGAGACGGATGGCGAGCCGCCCGCTCAGCGACTTGAGGTGCTCCAGGAGGAACTCGGCGTTCCGTCGCGTGCGGCTGAGTCCCATTCGCACCAGCGCGTTGTCAAGCAGGTCGTGCACCTCATCCAGATTGCTGGTCGACGTGATCAGTTGCAGGCAGCCGAGGTCCTCGCGCTCCGGCACGCAGTCGATGACGTACGCATCGTAGATGTCGCGGTTGTCTCGCGGCGAGTCGAAGTACTCGATGCCGGCATTGCGGTCGAGGGTGACCACCCAGTCGCACAGTCGGTGCAGCTCCCGGATGTTGTCGGCCTTCTCGGCCAGGATCGACGTGCGCAACACCGGCGAGCCGTGGCCCGCGTTGTCAGTCGCCTGCGGCATGGCCCAGGGCCAACGCCATCCCGCGCGCTGCGTCGGCGCGACTTCGCGCATGGCGATATGCCGGGCAACCGCGTCCTCGATCTTTTCGCCCAAGCGGTCCAGCCGCTCGGTGTGCCCCCGCTCCGACGGGTGTTTCTCCCCGCCGCCGGACCGGGGCACGACGCTGCGCCAGGAAGGGGTCGGTACGGCCGCGAAGTTGCGCTCGAAGAACGACAGCAGGCCAAATGCCCGGAACGGGGCGGTCTGTGCTGCATCGGTGTCGATCTCCACCCGGGACTCGAAGGTGTCGAACGCGACGGCAAGGTGGGCCGCGGTCTTCGGGTTGCCGGACTCTTTGCGCGCCCACCGCAACCGGGGCAGAGCGACGCCGCCCGGCAGGCCGATAGATTCCAACATCCACCGGTCGTCGGTCGCCAGAACGCCCGCGCCGCTGCGGCGTTTCTCCCGCGCTTCCGCGATGAACCGCCCGGCGATGCCGCGTTGTTCCGGCGATGGATACAGCTCGAGGGAGAAGGCCGGCGGCGGCGCCGCTTCGACGTCCGGGCCTTCGGCCGCCTGGCTATCCGAGTCGTCGTCGGCGCCTCCGTAATGCCGGTGGACACGGCCCAGCGCGCGGGCGATGGTCAGACCGTCGCCGGCTCGAAGAGCGTGCATCCGCAACAGCCGGGACGACTCGTGGCACTCGACGTACTTGACGATCTCGTTGCCGAGAACCGCCGCGCTCTGCCCGCCGACGGTTGGCGTGGTCTCCGTCGATTCGCTCTCGCCGAGGGCGCAGGCGAGCACCGCCACCGCCGCTTTCGGCTCCCGATCGTCATCGGGCACCATGCCCACCGCGTGGAACCCCAACGTGTCCGCGAAGACGAACGCCCCGCCGGCCGGGTTGGGAAGGAACGCAGGAAACATCGCGCCGTCCAGCCCCCGCAGCTCATCCTGTACCTGCTTGGGCGCTTGCCCCTCGTCGAAGACGGCGTGGAGGAGCAGATTGTCGTAGGCCGCCAGCCAGGCGACACGCAGCGGATGGGCCGGCAGCACGATCAGGCCGGTCGTTCGGCCGGACAGCGACTGCACTTCGACCGTGTTGCAGATTGCGTGTGAGGGGTCGCCGTCGTCGAGCAGCGCCGTCCACGCGAGCAGGTAATCCTTCACGACATCGAAGGACTTCGACTTGTCGTCGTGGACCTGGCTGACTCCGCCCCCGCCGGCCCGGAACCGTTCCGCCAGCCGCCGGCTGGCCGCGACGGCACGGACCCACCCCGGTCCGTCACCGCTCTCCGCCGGGACGAACTCGACAGCCGCCGCCCTTTCTCCCGACGCCCGGACGCGTAGCCGCCAGCGCCCGAGCGCGCCTTGTCGGCTCGTCCAATCGTTCTCCACGTCGCGGAGCAACGGCGGGCGGAATACCCGGAAGCTCTTGCGCAACCTAGAATCAGGCGGGCGCATCACGACGAAGCCCCTCGCGTCGGCGGTAACACAGGTCGGGTTCTCCGCGGCCCCGGCCGCGGTCTCTCTACCCGGGAACTCGATGAGCCCTTCGCTGAACGTGCGGACCTTCCGGCCTGCGCCACCAGCCGTCGTCTCCTGCGGCTCGCCGAAACGGATGACGATCTCCTCGCTCTGCTGCCGCTCGATCTCATCGCGGCCGACGACGGACACCACCACGCGGGCGGTCAGGAGGGCGTCTTCGCTCAGCGCCGAGAAGTCGTCGTTGCTGAACCGGCACTTCTCCTGCTGGGTGGCGGAGTGGCGGACGTCGCGCGCGGCCAGTTCTTCATCGAGGTCTGTCAGCACGGCCACGCGGTAGTCGACGGCGTTCTTCTCCAGATCGTCCGGACGGGCCTTCCACCGAACCTCCAGATTCGAGTACTCCTTCGCGGATTGGGGGTCGGGTTTGAGGACCAGCTCCGGCACCCCCGCTTCGGGCGGTTCCTTCAGTCCCGACCACGCGGCGATCTTCCCGTTCTTGTTGCGCCAGGACGTGAGTTCGATGGCCTGGATGTCGTCGCTCGGGTGCATCGGGAGGGCTCCGACCCACAGCCGCCGCTGCTCGGCCAGCGCCTGAAGGGCGTCGCGCAACGGTCGGGTTGCCGCTTCCACGAGAAAGCGCTCGAGTTCACGGCGCTGCTCGCCGGTCGCCGCGATCCGTAGCGACGCAATGCGGGCGGGGACGGTGAGGCCCGCGGCGGCGACACCGAGCAGGCGATCGACGAACCGGCGCGACGCGGCCAGTTCCGCACCGACGTCTCGGTCGGCCGACGCCGCGACCGGCCATAGACCGAGCAGGTGCAGGTACTCGCCGGGGTGACGCTGGTACGCGGCGGCGCGGCAGAGAAAGTCGAACTCGGCCCACGGCGAGACGCTGTCGTGCCGCCCCACGCCCTGCGCCCGGCGGATCGCGCGTTCGGCGTACGCGCGGTGCGCGCTCGACAACCGGCTCGTCACCTCAGCGCCCGCGAGCCGGCCCGCCTCGGTGAACAGTTCGGCCTCGCCGACTTCGCGCGCGGCGCTGTAGATGCCGTCCATGCCGGCTCCGGCGCGCCCGGTGTCGACCAACAGCAGCGTCGGTTCGCCCTTGATCTCGCGCAACTCGACGGCGGTGTCTGCGTCGGTAGTTCTTCCGGCCTCGTCCTCCGTGTCCGCAACCCTCAGCACCTGCCACCCCTCCGGCGTGAAGGTCTCATCGGCGGCCAGGGCCGCCACCACGTCTGGGGTCAGGCACCGCACGAACGCCATCGCGCCCCGCTCGGGCCGGCCGAGCAGGCGCCCGAACGCACGGCCGAGCAGGGTCCCGTGCAGCGCCGTCCACTCCACGTCACATCCCTCCTGCGGCTTCGAATCGCCCGGTGAGCCGTTTCATCCGTTCTGCGTCATTGACGCCGACGAGCAGACCGAGATCGCGCAGGCGCCGCTCCAACGCCGCCCGGTTCCGGCCCAGAACCTCGTTGGAGATAGTCATGCCCGGCGGTGCAGTATCGACGTGGAACCCGTAGTCTTCGCGGAGAAAGCCGAGGAACGACACGATGTTGGCGTCGGTACCGCCCGTAGGGCCGGGCAGCAGGTGCAAGTGCACGAGGTAATCGAGCACGGAATCGGTGAAGACAATGGCGCGCACGTCGCGGCGCCTGCGTGCTCTCGAGCCCGTGCCGCGGGTCGTCGTGCGCTTGACGGCCAGCCCGTTCGGACGCCCGACGGCCAGGATGGAATCGACCATCCCGATGAAATTCTTCTGGAAATCGTTCGCTCCCTTCAAGGCCATCAATCCGCTTGCGAGTCGCCAGACAGAGTGTCGTTGGTCGTCAGCGTCGTCGAGAAGGGTACGGGCCACATCGTCATGGTCCCCCGCCACCTTTTCGGCCAACTTCTCCGCCTTGTCCTCAATGGCGAAGGCGACGCGCTGCGCCTCGGGGTGTCGGCGGTGGGCGAGATCGCCGAGCAGGTTCAGCCACTCCGTCGCGTATGGCCGCTTCGCGACCTTCTGCAACTTGATTCGCACACGGGGGCGCGCCTCGTAGTCCAGCAGGCGCAGTCCCATCAGTATGACGGGCACACGTTCCAAGCGCCGCATCAGGTCGTCCATCGACTGCTCGGCCCGCAGTCGGAGTCTCCGGTCTGCGCCGTTGGAGCAGTCCACGAACAGCGGCGCTGCGCGCTGCGCGTCAAGGTCCGTCACCCTCCCGGTCGCTTCCCAATGGAACAGCACCTCGACGGTGCTCGTGACGATGGCGGTCAAGCCGAGAGAGATGCACGACTCCAACATGTCCACGAGGGCGTGCCTCGGCGCGGAATCGGCGTAGGACCTCACGAAGCGGCGGATGTCATCCGAAAAACGGCGCCCCGCGGCTTCAGCGATGGGACGCTGGTTCGAAATCCGATCCGCGTCTGCTCCTTGCTTCGGAGTGGGCTTGGGCTTTCTGGGAGCCGTCCGTAGTTGCTGGGCCAGACGAATGGTCAGGAGCTGATCCAGGCCGACAGCATCGTCCTCCTCGTCGAAGCGATCGGACGCATGATCCGCCAACCATTCGCCGCGGCGCGCAATCCCTTGGCTGAACGCGCGCAAGAGAGGATTGTCCTCGTAGCGGTTGACCACCGGGAAGCGCGTCCTGTCTGTCTCCTCAGTCGGCGTGACGTGGTCGCCCGTACGCCGATTCGCGAGCATGGCGACGATCATCTCGGGGACGAAACGCAAGTTCGCCACACTATAGGGAAGGTCTATCCAGCTCGCCATGTAGTGGGTCGGCGCGACGCGCTGCACCTGCTTGTCCCGGCCGAGCCCGTGCCGGACGTTCTCCAAGCAGAAGCAGAGCAGGAGGTCGCCGAGAATGGCTTGCTCGACCTCGCCGTCGAACCCGGTCAACTCGTCGGTCTCGGCTAGCTTCCCCGCGATCCGCTGCACGGTCGTCCGCCGGCGCTTCTGGGCCGGCGTCCCGGCCGCGGGACCGTACGTGCGGAGGAAGTTCCCGGCTCCCCGCCGGTGCCCGTAGCGGAACATGTAGAAGACCGCCGGCAATACCGCCGAGAGCTCGAAATCGAGAAGCGTCATCGGCAGAACCTTGTCGTAGCTGCCGGTCCAGATCTCCTCCACCAAGTCGGGTGACAGTGCGTCTTCGACGATCTTGCGATCGGCATGCGCCATGCGTGTTCACCTCAGGCGAGCAGTCGAATGACGAGCCGCTGCGGTCCATCGCCTAAACCGCTCTCCGCGGCGATCTCGTGAATGGCGTCTTCACGCATCGGGTTCCAGGCCAGCAATCGCCGGTCGTCCTCGCGCTCGAGGCGCTGCACGAAGATCGACAGGTGCGCGAATGTGTCATCGGTCGAGGCGTCGCCCAACTGGTATCCCTCGCTCAGTTCCAGCAGCAGGTGGAACAGATCCGCACCGAGGCGAAGGCGCTCCTCGCCGCGTCCGTCCGCATAGCGGTAGACGAGAGTCGCCTGTCGGTGCAGCCGGTCAACGCCGGCGGGTGCGGACGGAAGGTCCGCTTCGAGATGGAAGCGATCCACGGGCTTCTCGATCCAGAACGCCGTCTCCGTCGGGGTCCGGGGCGTGATCCGCAGAGGAACGACGCCAAGCCGGCCGTACGCATTCGGTGGCAGCGACGCCAAGCGCGCGATGCCGGCACAGAGGGCCCGGCACGCCGCTTCCCGCTCCCCATCGTCTATCGGCAATCTGCGGAAACGGCGGAGATGACGGCCGTGGGCCAGTTCGAGCGCATTCGGATCCCCGGTAAGCGACTCGATGTCCCGTTCGAGCCACTCGAAGTACGCGCGTCGGCGCGCCGAGGGGAGGTTCAATTCCGGATATCCTGCCACGCCCCGGCGGGTGCCGGCCCGCGTCGGGCGCACCAAGTGTCGATCGATCCGCGGATGGGCGTCGAGCGCCGGGTCGAAGCGCGCCAAGTCCCCGAGCACGGCCCCCTGGCGCCCAGGGGACTGCGGGTCGAATGCCCGGTCCCAGTAGGGCAGCGGTGCCGGCCCGGCCTCGGACGCCGCATCGGGTGCGGGATACGGACCGAAGTCCGGATCCCAGTAGGCTGGCGCTGGGTGCCGGTGCGCCGCGACGGCACCCTCGTGGTAATCGTCGCAGAAGTGGACCCCGAACAGGATATAGACGAGCGCGGCGCGCAACCCGCGCACGGTGACGTGCGTCTCGCCGCGCAAGTGGACTGCCTGGAGCGCTTCGAACAGGCGCCCGCGGGCGCGCGACCGCGCCTCGGTGGTGGCGCTACCGGGAAGGCCGGCGGGGCCGAACAAACGATTGGCTTTGAACACGTCGCAGCGATCCTGGGCCGAACAGGTCGCGCACAGCTCCCAGATCTTCGATGCTCGGGTGCCGCCGTACAGGTGGTTCACCAGACGTTCCAGGAAATCGGTCTCAATGCCGGTCCCGTTGGCGGTCACGCCGCCGACGAGCGACCGCTGATTGAGGTTGACGAACCGGATGTGCGCATCGGGAACCGACCGCGGGGCGGCGCCTTCGGCAACGTCGGCGACGTCTTCAGCAACGCCGGCCGCGTCACCGCCGACCCCGCCTGCGCTCTCGTCGTCCTCGTCCCTCGCGGCGGCCGGGGCACGACAGGTCCACCGATCCTGCTGAACCCTCTGAAGTGCCTCGTACAGCGCCCGCGTGAGCGCGGTTTCGCGTTCGCGCCCTTCGACCCGCTCGATCCACTCCAGCAGACGTCCGTCGTTGATGGCCAACAGATGCGCAATGTCTTCTGCCGGCGGCCCGTCCCGGAACGGCGCCAGAAACTCGTCGAGCAGGTCGTCGGCCGAACGCCCCCGCCAGGACGCCGAACCGTCCAGGTTCAGCCGCACGCGCAACCCGTCGTCGGTCTTCCCCTCCAGCACCCGCTCGGACGACGCGAGCCGTTCCAGGCCGAACTCTCTGGCGAGATGCTGGAGCAGAGCCGTCTTGCCGTCGCCGGCGTTGCCGCATAGGACGACGAGCCGAACGCGCCGCGCCCGCACGTCGTCGTGCAGCGCCGCCTCCAGGGCCGTCTTGACGTACGTCTCCATGGCGAAGGCGCTGTCGAGCCCCCGCGTTTCCTGGTTCCCCCACCGCGAGCCCGGATACGACTGCAGCAGTCCCCTCAACCACTCCACCCGCTGCTCGCGGCGTACGACCGGCGCATCGGGCGCCTCGACCGTCGCGGGTTCTTCTGCAGACGAAGGGGGGACGGGCACTGGCGACGGCTCCGGAAGCGGCCGGGGTTCCGTTACCGACGGAGCGGATACAGGCTCCGGTCCTGCTGCCGACGACTCGGGCCCCAATGGGGTCGGCGGCGAGCCCCCCGGAACGGGCGCCACGGTCGGGGGCGAGACGATCGGGGGAACCGCCAGCGCCTTCAGCGCCTCGGCTGCCGACTGGAACCGCTGGGCCGGGAGTGGGTGGGTGGCATGGTCGAGGAACGCCGCCACCGTTGGATACTCCGCGCGCTGCTCGGCGTCTACAGCTTCCCAGTTCAGACCGCGGTCCTTCGCCAGCACGCCATCGTGGCGAAACGGCTCGTGCTCGAACATCACGTGAAAAAAACTAGCCGCCAGCGCATACAGATCGTCCGAGGGCGACGCCGCCGCACCCGCCCGGTGAGACGGCGCGCTGTAGAGCTCGGTGCCCGGCGCGGCGACCGGTTCGTCGATCCGTCCGACGAAGTCGTAATCGGTGAGCACGAGGTCGCGCCCGGACACGATCAGGTTGCCGGGGCTGACGTCGCCGTGGATGAGACCGTTGCGGTGAAGCACGTCGAGGGCCTCGCACATCGACCGCAGCCAGAAGAGCGTCAGCGCACCGGCGGAGGTCTCGTCAAGGTCGTCCACAAGCAGCGGAAGGATCCCCACAAAATCGCGAAGCGGTGACCCTTCAACCCAGGTCATGAGCGCCGTGAACTCGTTCTCACGCCACTCCGACGCCACTTCGAAGATCCCGGAAACGGCCTGATGCTGCAGATGTGATCGTGCCAGCCGGTAGGCGCCCACGGCGCGGCGTCCCGCCTCCTCGTCATGACACACCTTGGCGACGTAGGTCCCCAGCTCCTCGTTCCTGGTACGGTCGAGTTGCACCACCTTGAACGTCGTGCCAACCCCGCCACAGCCGAGGCGTTCGACCACCCGGTAGTGGCCGCCACGGAACGGGACGATCTGATCTTCGGTCCAGAACCGTGCCGGCGGAGGCGGCGGCGCGGGCGGAGACTCCCCCAGCAGTACAGACAGGCGCGCATCGAGCACGGACGGCTCGCTGCGCTGCACCGGATCGTCGGCCATGGCCGAAGCCAGTACTTCGAGAGCTTGGCGGCTCGTCTCATCGTCCCGGTCTTCGAACAGAACGCGCAAGCTCGCACACAGCGCGTAGGTGTCCGAGCGGGCGTCGGCCGCGTGCAGTCCTTGGTCGCGCACTTCCGGCGCCGTCGACGATGGCCACTCCCCTGACGACGGCCGCGCCGACCCCACGCTCCGTTCCGACGGGATCCTGGACAGCTCGAAGCCGGTGAAGATCGGCGTGTTGTCGTGTCGGACGAGAACCGTCCCCGGGGTGAGTTTGCGGTGCAGGATCGGCGCGCCGTCCACGGTCGCCTCATGCAACTCCCCCAACGCGCCCAGCGCAGCCCTGGCGAAGGCCAGCCGCGCCGAGGTGTCCCACGTCGAATCCGACTTACGCCTCTCGATGGAAGGAGCCAGCGGGTCGGTGACAGTGAAGAAGTACATCTCGCCCGCGTAGCTGGGCGCCGGCTGCCAAGAATCGAGTACGCGGGGCGCCCAAGCGTGCAATTGCAGCCTGTGCAACGTCTCGAACTCTCGCATCGCTCGGGTTTCAGCGTGCCCCTCGTCGCTCGCCGACAGGTCGTAGAGGTGCAGGAGCACCTTGTCATGCCGGGTCGCGTGGACACCCTGGTATACGCGGTGGAACCGCTCCGACGGGGGCGTGCGGCGCTCGAGGTTGACGTAACCGGCGAACCGCCGCAGGGAACCGTCGAGGGCGACCGCGCTCTTCGGTTCAAGAAGGCGTCCGAGCCGGGCGACCTGTTGTGGGCGGAGCACCGGCGCCGCGTCAAGATCGACGGCCTCGCGCCACTCCTTCAACGAGCAGAAGCGCACCCCCCTGACGACTCGGCCGGCCAGTTCCCTTTCGCCCGGCGATTCGCGCGTCAGCAGGATCACGCCGTCCACGCGACCGAGATCCGGTACCGACCTGCGGGAAGTGGTTCCGATCTTGCGCGCCTTGTTCGTGACCCGATCCGCCTCCTCGTCCACGCGGTCCGGATGCTCATCGATCCATCGCCGTGACCAATGCTTGACCTCGATGACACGTACGCCCGGCGGACCGATGGCGATCATGTCGATCTCGTCCGCCTTGAACTGGTGCGTGACCGACCAAGTGAGGTTGGTCAGCAGTATCCATTGGTCGTCGCTCGCCCCGAGCGACGACTCTATGCGGCTTCGGAGATGTTCGAACGCCGTGCGTTCGCTCTCGTTGGCGAAGGGCCCGCAGGCAAAGGAGGTCACGTTCACGTCGCTGTTCCAGCCATGAGAATCGTGGCAGAGCATACAACGTCCTCTGCGTCCGGCAGAGCCGACTGTCAGATCTCGTTGAACATCGTGTACCGCGGGCGTTCCCGTCCAGGAGCCCATTGAGGACCGTCGTCGGCACGCTGCGCCGCCCAGATGCCCGGCCGAGCGAGCCCCGGACGAAGAAGACCGCCAGAACCGCTGCTGGCTGACACCGCCGGCGAACCGCGTCAACGGCAGCGAGCTCGGTTCACCAAGCGACCGATACCTGGGCGCCAAGACTCCCGTGCGACACAATCGGTGACACCGATGCCTGCATCGGCCCGACCGCACGGTAGACCGTCCTATGCCTGAGAGCGTCGAAAACAGCGCCCACCGCGCCGCCGAGCGCCACCACCGGAAACGCGTACAACAACACGTATGCGCATTCGCCCGGCCGACTTTCACCGGCAAAGCAGACCGCCGAGATCGAGCCTGCCACCGTCGCCATTCCATAGCCGATGCCGTTCGACAACGGATCCTGGAGATCGATCCGCCGCACGTCGGCGACGGCCACGGTCCACGCCTGGCCGCCATGCCTGACCACCAGCCCGGCGGACGACACGTCGCTGAGCGTGCCTTTCAGGCGGCGACCGGCGGCATCCGTGACATAGACCCCCTCGCCGGGCTGCAGGCTGCCGGCGTGCAGCAACTCCTCCAGGGATAACGCCCTGTCCTGCGCCACCGCCACGTCCGGCGCCATCACCATGCTCATCAGCGTCAGTACTCCGATCAGCTCCCGCTGGGTGTGACCCACGATGCAGCGCAACATGATCGCTCCGTCCTTCCAGAGCCGTACACGTTAGCATCCGCACCCAGGAAGGAGCGCGCCTTCGATAACGCCCAGTCCGGTCTGCTCACACGAATGCACGGCCCGACGGGATCCGGCCAAGCTGCTGCGCCGCGGATGCGTGGTGTCCGGTGCGGAAGCCTCGGGTATTGCCTGAGGCCACGTAGATTTTGATGTATTGCATCCACGATGGTGCGGGTTGTGCACAATTCCATATGCAATCGGCGCTCGGATTGAACTGGACTGCATAGGACGACCGTTGTACCGTTGTCGGGTCCACGGAAACAGCCGCACTGACTTGGATAGCGGCCGGGCGACTCCGGCGACGAGAAGCGGTCGTGTTCGTCGGCCGCAGCACAGCGGTGGGTCGCCACGAAGTTACTGGGCAGCCCGTAGCCGACCCTCGCTCGACCGGACTCCTGACTGTCCGTGTGCATGCCGGCGGACGGCTGCTTCTCGAGGGTCGGCTGGCGAGCCACGGTCACTCGACGCGCAACGCCGACATGGGCTGGACGCGCGTGGCCCGGCGCGCCGGCAGCCAGCTCGCCAACAGGCAGATCGAGACCAGCAACGCCGACACGCCGCCGAAGACGGCCGGGTCGAGCGGGCTCGTCTCGAACAGGATCGCCTGAAGGTGCCGGGTCAGGGCCAGCGCCGCTCCGATGCCCAAGGCGGAACCGATTCCCGCGAGACCGCCCGCTTCCAGAAGCACCAGTCGGCGCACATCGCTGACCTGCGCTCCAACGGCCATGCGGATGGCGATCTCGCGGTGCCGGCGCGCCACCGTGTAGGAAACGACGCCGTAGAGGCCGACGGTTCCGAGCAGCAGTGCGAGCACGGCCGCGACCACGATCAGGACCATGACGAACGCTCGTTGCTGGCGGGCGCGCGCGACCACGGTCTCCAGCGTGTCGACGTCGGAGACGGGGAGCGTAGGGTCGAGTTCTCGCACGGCCTCTCGCACGGCGCCGGAGAGCCCGGGGGCGTTGGAAGCGCGCACCACATATCTCATCGCCGGCATGATGCTCGTGCTCGCCTCGTCGTCGCGCGTAGTGCGCACCACCTGCGGGTAGTACGCCATCGGCGGCGGATCGATGTGGAGTCCAATCTCGTGGACGTCGTCCACGACCCCGATGACGCGGAACCAGCCGTCACCGTCCACGCGCGGCATCCCGCCCGATCGGATTCCCTGTCCGAGAGCGTTCCCTCCCGGCCACGCTTGCCGCGCGAACGAACGTGACACGATGACGGCGCGCTCTCCGCGTTCCTCGTCGAGCGGGTCGAAGTCTCGGCCGTCGACAAGATCGATGCGCATGGCGTCGAAGTAGCCCGGTGCGATCTGCTTCCATCGGAGCACCCGCGGCACGTCGACCTCGGCCAGCGCTCCGCGCTCGAAACGATGATCCGAGGCGCGGGGGAAGAACGCCAGTGGAATCCCGTTCGTTGCCGCTGCTCCCACGACCCCGGGCAGGCCGCGCAGGCGCTCGAGCAGGGCGCGCTGGAAGTTGAGCTGCGCAGCCGGCTCGTAGGCGCGCTCGGGGAGCGCCACCGAAAAGGTCAGCGCATCGACGGGGTCGAATCCGGGGTCGACGGCCACCAGCTTCTGGAAAGACCGCGCCGCCAGCCCGGCGCCGATCAGTAGCACGAGGGCGAGCGCAATCTGTGCCGTGACCAGCCCGCGTCGCGCACTCAGCCGCTTGCGTCCGTCGGTGGCGCCGCGCGCGCCCGCGGTCAGGCCGGCGGATGCCGCGACCGCCGTCGTGCGCCACGCGGGAAGCAATCCGAGCAGCAACCCAGCAAGAACCGAGACTGCCACGCCGAAGGCCAACACCGAGCTGTCAACCGAGACCTCCTGCAGGCGCGGCAGTTCCTGAGGGCCCCAGCGCACCAGCAGCCGCACGGCCAGCAGCGAGATTGGAACCGAGACGAGCCCGCCCGCCAGACCGAGCGCCATGCTCTCGAGGAAGACCGATCCCGCCAGATGCCCGCGCCGTGCGCCGAGCGCGAACCGGATCGCGAACTCGTTGTGGCGCGCATCGGACTTGACCAGGAACAGGTTGGCCACGTTGGCGCACGCGATCAGCAACAGAAACCCAACGGCGGCGAGCAGGATCCACAACGTCGCACCGATGTCGCCGACCAGGTGCTCGCGAGCAGGAACGATGACCGGCCTGAAGCCGGCTACCGCCAGCGTCGGCGCGGCGTTCTGGTCCGGAAAGACGGTACGCAGGTCCGACGTCATGGCGCCGAACTCCGCCTCGGCCTGCTCCAGCGTGAACCCGTCCGCGACGCGGGCTACCCCCATGTGAAAGAAGTTGCCGAGTTGCACGGTCTCGCGGTCGAGCCGCAGCGGTCGCCAGAGATCGATGTTCGGCCACAGGAAGGTGAAACTTGGCGGCATCACCCCCACGACCTCCGTTCGGGAGCCGTCGACATCGACGAGGCGGCCGACCACGTCCGGATCGGCCCCGAACCGGGTTCTCCACAGCGCGTCGCTGAGCAGGACCACTGGCTCTGCGCCCTCTCTCGCGTCTCGCTGGCTGAAGGCCCGACCGATACGCGGCGGCGTCCGGAGCATGTCGAAGAACGACGCCGTGACATCCGAGGTCAGCACGCGTTGCGGGTTCTCCGCGTCGGTGAAGCTCGCGCTGCCCATCTGAATCGCCGTCACGCCGTCGAGCGCACGGCTCTCATCGGCGTAGAGGAAATAGAGCGGGCCGGAGATTCTCTCGCTGATGCCACCCCGGCTCCCGCCGAACCCCGGGGCGGCGTACTTGAGCACCACCAGCCGATCGGCGTCGGGGAACGGCAGCGGACGCAGCAGCACCGCGTTGACGATGGTGAAGACGGTGACGCTGGCGCCGATGCCGAGAGCGACGGTCAGCACGGCGGCCCCCGTGAAGAGCGGATTGCGCACCAGCGATCGGAAGCACCGTCTGGACTCACGGGCCACCGATCCGACCCATGCGCTGAGCCTGACGTCCCGCACCTGCTCGGTCACCTGGTCGATCCCGCCCAGCTGCAGGCGGGCGGCGCGCCGCGCCGCATGCGGCGACATCCCCTCCGCGATCTTCTGCGCGGCCAGCATGTTCAGGTGGTCGTCGAGTTCCTCTCTGAGCTCCTGCTCGACTTGGTCGCGACGGAACAGACCGCGCAGAAAGTGGCGGCATCGGGTCCACAGCGTGGCGAAGAAAGGCATCTCGACCTCCTATCTGCTCCATCCACCGCCCGATCCCGAGGCCGTGGTCGGGCCCACAGGTCCCTCGCCCATCGCGCCGCTGACGACGGCGATGCCGGCGGCGCCGAGAGAAGCGCGCTGCGTCCGGTCGAACTCGATCAGCGCCCGCTGGTAGTCGAGGATCGCGCGCTGCTCGGCATCCTGCGCCGTGGCCAGATCGCGTTGCGACTGCAGGACGAAGAAGTTCGTCGACAGCCCAACCTCGAACTTGCTCTCCTCCGCCTGGAGCTGTTCTTCCGCCAGCTCCCGCGATGCCGTCGCGGCCTGGATGCGCTCGCGGATCGACTCGATGCGCAGCGCCGCGTTGGTGACCTCGCTGGCGATCCGCAGCTCGATGCGGCGAATCTGCGTGCGGTTCTGCTGCAGCTCCAGCCGGGCCCGTTCGTACGCGGCCCGGTCCGCGCTCCGGCCGAGCGGCCAGGTCATCTGCAACTGGACGTTCCAGATCGGGTAGTCGGCGTTGGCGATGCTCTGCAGTGCATCCCGGTAGCCCCCCGGGAGCACGCCGCCGGCGCCGCCGAAGATGTCCTCGAAGCTGTTCCCGGCCGGAACCCGCCGGGGACCGCCCTGACCGCTCAGTTGGTAGCTCCCGACCAGGTCGAGCGCGGGCAGGGTGCTGTTGCGGAGGTTGTCGACGGTCGCCTCGTTGGCGTCGAGCTGGCGCCGCGCGCGGGAGACGTCGGTGCGGCGGTCGAGCGCCGCGCGGATCGCTTCCTGCAGTTGGATCGGCGCCGCCTCTATCCGCGGCTGGTCCGTCGGGTGGATCTCCGCTTCCCACAGCTCGTCGGACATGCCCCCCACGATGAGCTCCTTCAGCACAAGCTCGGAGGTGCGCTGCGTCTCGACGGCCAGCGCCAGCAACTGGCGGCGCGCCGCGGCTTCCGACTGCGCCTGCACGACGTCGATCGGCGCCATCGTCCCGACCTCGACACGCGCCCGGTTGTCCGCCACGAGCTGCTCGGCCAGCGCCAGCGCCTGCCGCTGCACGCCCACCGCGGCGCGGGCATAGACGAGATCCCAGTACGACAGGCTGACGTTGGCCAGCGTGTTGACGATGGTCTCCTCGAGGTCGATGTCGGAGATGTCCCGGTTGATGCGCGAGACGGCCAGTTGCGTGCGCCGCGAATCGGTCTGGAAGCCGCGCAGCAACGGCTGGGTGTACTGCAGCGTCATGTTCGCGCCGAAGCTCGGGTTGAAGGTCGAGAAGATGTTGGTCGACTCCCACCGCGAGCTGTCCCAGGCGACGTCGTACCTTCCGCCGCCCCACTTCATCTGCTGGCCGATCCCGGCGTCGTAGACGCCTAGGTCGGTAACGATGGACTGGCCGCCGAGCCCGCCGCCGTCGAACACGAAGCGGTTGGGAGCGGTGGTCTGGTCGAAGCGCATGCCGGATGAAGCGAAGGGCAGGAACGCCGCGTCGGCCGCGGCGATCTGCATGTCCTGCACGAGCGGCTGGATGCGCTGGACGGCGATGTCGAGGTTGCGTTCGAGAGCGCGCTGAACGGCATCGTCGAGCGTGAGGTCGAAGCGGCGGGCCGGCTGCCCGGCCGGGGTCGCCTGCCAGGCGACGCCGGCAACCCCCGCGCCGGCAACTGCGTCGAGGGTCTGGGCGTGCGTCGCCGGCGCCGCCGCGGCAAGCAGCAGCCCGGCCATGAGCGGCCCGAATGCGAAAGCACGAAGATGCGTGGACAAGATCACCCTCCAGTCTGGAAGTCCAACCTGATAGAGGGGTGGACCCTATTCGCGGGCCGCGGCGGTGTAGCACCTCCCATCGAACAGGTGAATCTCCCGCCCGGCGTGCTCCGCATAGCGCGGGTCGTGGGTCACCATGCAGACGGTCGAGCCCTCGTCGTGCAGCGCCTGCAGCAGCCCGATCACCGCCTCGCCGTTCTTCGAGTCGAGGTTTCCGGTCGGCTCGTCGGCCAGCAGGATGGACGGCTGGCCGGCGACCGCCCGCGCCACCGCCACGCGCTGCTGCTGCCCCCCGGAGAGCTGGCTCGGCAGGTGCTTCACGCGGTGGGCGATCTCCACCTTCTCGAGCGCCTCGGTCACCCGTTCGCGGCGTTCGGCCCGCTGCATGCCGCGGTAGGTCAGCGGCAGCTCGACGTTCTCGTAGACCGTCAGGTCGCCGATCAGGTTGAAGCTCTGGAAGATGAAGCCGACCTCGCGGTTGCGGGTCCGCGCCCGCTCGGCCTGGCTGAGCTGCGCCACCGGCTGGCCGTTCAGCGTGTAGTCGCCCGCGGTGGGCGAGTCGAGCAGCCCGAGGATCGACAGCAGGGTCGACTTGCCGCAGCCGGACGGACCGGAGATGGCGACGTACTCGCCGGGGTAGATGGCGAGATCGATGCCGTCGAGGGCATGCGTCTCCACCTCGTCGGTGTAGAAGATCTTCGAGACGTTCTCCAGGTCGATCAGCGCCGCCTCGTTCGTCGCTCCGTTCCCGCTCATCGTCACACCTCCTTCGGTAGTTCAATCCGCCGGCGCGCCGATGTTCGCGAATCGGTCTCGCCTCTATTCGATACGCACCCGGTCGAACTGATCCCATGTGGACATGTCCGACAGGACCACCCGGTCGCCCGGCTGCAACCCGTCCAGCACCTCGATGGTGTTCACCGAGGCACGCCCCAGGCTCACCCGCGTGCGCGCCGCGTGCGTCCCGTCCGCCTCGACCTTGAACAGGCTGACCACTCTCTCCTCCTGACCGAACACCGGCCGGCCGACGAAGAGGACATCGTCCATCCGCTCCAGCTCGATGGTGCCGTCCACCGTCAGGTCCGGGCGGGCGCCGCGCGGCAGGGCCCCGTCCAACGCCACGTCCACCGTCACCGTCCCGTTCTCCACCGCCGGGTCGATGCGCGTGACGTGCCCCGGAATGACGCCGTTGCGGGTGTCGATGGCCGCCGTCTGGCCGTTCTGGACGTCCTTGGCCTGCGTCTCCGCGATGCGCAGCTCGGCCTTGAGCACCGTCGGGTCGCCCACCCGGGCCAAGTTGGTCCCGGTGGTGATCCGCTGCCCTTCGTCGAGCGGTACCTGCTGCAGAACGCCGGGCATCCCGGCCCGCACGTGCAGGTCGGCCATCTGCTGCTGCCGCAGCTCGTACAGGGTCCGCAGGCGGTCCACCTCCGCCTGCTCGACCGCGAGCTGCGCCTCGACGGTGTCGGCGGCCATCTGCAGCCGTTCCTGCTCGAGCGCGTAGCGCGTCTCGTACTCCTGCTCGGCCGACTGCGACTGCTGGAGCTGGAGCGACGAGACGAGGCCCTGGGTGAAGAGCTGTCCGTCGGCGTCGGCCTGCAGGCGGGCCGTCTTGAGCTGCGCCTCGGTGGTGGCAAGCGTCGCTCGCTGGTCGAGCAGATCGCGCTCGACCTCGACCTGCCGGTTGCCGTAGCGGGCCTCGGCCGCTTCGAGATTCAGCCGCGCCTCGAGCGTGGACTGTTCCAGCTCGGGATTGCTCAGCTCGAGGATCACGGTGTCGGGCGCGACGAGGGCGCCGGGGCGAATGACTATCCGCTCGACGGTGCCGTCGGTGGTGGCCGGGATCCAGCGGATCCGCTCCGGGACCAGGGTGCCGGTGCCGCGCACCTGCCGGACCATCGAACCGCGCTGCACCGTGTCGAGGTAGATCGTGTCGCGATCGACCCGCGGCGCCGCCGGTTCCAGCCGCGAGACCCCCACCGTGACCAGGGCAACCACGATGAGCGCCGAGACGCTGTAGAGGCTGTGTCGCAGCCGCTTCTTCCGGGCGAGATCGGGTCGGGCGATGTCCATCGGAAGCCCTCCTCTCGGTTACCGTTTGCAGACTATCACGACTTATCTCGGTAAGCAAGGGGACCAAGTCAGTCCCTCTCGCGTGTACGATGTCACTCCGCCCGGAGCGTCGTCGACGGATCGACCTGCGTCGCGCGGACCGCCGGAACCACGGTAGCGGCGATGCTGACTGCGCCGAGGACGAACACGACACCGGCGACCGTCCACGAATCGAGCGGCAGCGCGTCGGGCGTCATGCGCCGCAGCGCCACTGTGAAGAGTGCCGCGGCGCCTACTCCCAGCACGCTTCCGGTTGCCGAGAGCACGACCCCGTGGAGCGCGAGGCGAGCCGTGACCCGTCCGCGCGAAGCGCCCAGCGCCAGACGAATGCCGATCTCCTTCGTCCGCTGCGCCACCGTGTAGGCGACGAAGCCGTACAGACCCGCGGCTGCCAGTGTCAGGGCCGCGACGGCGAACAGACCCAGCAGGAACGTGCGGGAGCGCGTCGCGGCGATCGCTGCGCCGACCACCTCGTCCATCGTGCGAATCGCGGTGATTGGAAGCAGCGGATCGGCCTCGCCGATCACCCGCTCGACAGACCGGACCAGACCGGTCGCGCCCTGTCGAGTACGTAGCACCCAGTTCACCTGGAAGAACCCGTGGGCTTCCGCGAGCAGGTCATCCGGCACCTGCTCAACCGGCACGAAGACGGTCGGCCGGGTCGCAGTCACGCCGCGCGTTCGTACGTCTCCGAGAATGCCGACGACTTCGCGCACCTGGTCGCCCACTTCGACGGCAGTCATCTGCAGGCGTGTGCCGAGGACGGCCCGGCCCCCGAACCGGCTGGCGAACATCTCGTTGACCAGCGCCACCGGTGGTGCGGCGGCGCGGTGGTCGGCGGCGCTGAACGCCCGGCCGGCCACGAGTGGAATCCGCAGGACATCGAGATAGTCGCCCGCGACGTAGCGCCAGTCCGCTTCCGCGGGCTCCATCCGGTTGTCGGGTCTCTGCAGCAGCAGCATCTGCAGACCACGCTCGACCGGCAGGTTGTTCGCCATGGCGGCAGCCTCGACCCCGGGCAGCTGCGCCAGTTCCGTCAACGTGCGCCGATAGAGTGCCGCAACGGCGTCGCGTGACCCGTAGGCGGGTCCTTCCAGCGACGCGCGGGCCGTGAGCACGTTGGCCGGCTCGAACCCGAGATCCGACGTGCTGAGTCCGGCGAACGTACGCAGAAACACGCCGGCGCTAACCAACAGCATCGTGCAGAGGGCGACCTGGGCGACTACCAGCGACCGCCGCATCCAGGACGCGTGGGCCGTGGTCACGCTGCGCGACTGGCCGCCGCGAAGTGTGTCCGCAGCCTCGCTGCGCACTGCCAGCGCGCCCGGCAACAACCCGAAGAGCACGCCGGTCAAGACCGCGATCGCGACCGCCCCGAACAGTACCGGCCCATCGACGGTGATGTCCCAGATCGCCAGGCGCGGCCGTAGCGCGACCAACCCGGAAACGCCCGTTGCCGCGGCCAGGGCGCCGACCGCCCCTCCGGCCGTGGCCAGCAACACGCTCTCGGTCAGGAGCTGCCGAAGCAGCCGCCCGCGAAGCCCGCCGAGCGCCGCCCGGAGGGCCAGCTCCTGCCGGCGTCCCACGGTGCGGGCCACCTGCAGCCCCGCCGCGTTGGCGCAGACCAGCAAGAGGATGGCGCCGACAGCGGCGGTCAGGGACCAGACGAGGCCGCCGGTCCCGGCCGCAACCGACTCATGATAAGACTGCACGTCGAGCCGTGCTTCGTCGCGCGGGTCCCGCAGGTCGGCGTGCAGGTCAGTGCTTGCGGCCCGCAGCTCCGCCTGCGCTTGCGCCGGAGTCCATCCCGCCCCGAGCCGGCCAATCAGCCGATAGTTCTGGTCGCCCCCGCTGGGATCGGGGCGGAACGGCGTCCAGGCATCCGCCTGTTCGAACGACCAGAAGCCCGACGGCATCACCCCGATGACCGTGTGGGGCCGGCCACCGAGCCGTACGACCTGACCGATGATGCCGTGATCGCCTCCGAAATGACCGGCCCAAACGTCGTGGCTGAGCACCACCGTGGATGGATCGACCTCATCGTCGCGCGAGAAGGCCCGTCCCAGCCGTGGCGCGACCTCGAAGACCTGGAAGTAATCTGCGGTCACCTCGACTCTGGAAATGAACGTCGACCCGTGTTGGCTGACGAGGTTGATCCCCGGGCTGATGCCGATGCCGGCGAGCGCCTCGAAGGCCTTGCTGCGGTCGCGAAGAACGGCGACGTTTCGTTGTGGGTGGAACTCGTTCGCTCCCCTGAACCGGGAGTCGTAGCGAACCACGCTCACGATCCGATCCGGCTCCGGGAATGGCAGCGGGCGAATGAAGACTGCGTTGATCACGCTCACCATCACGGTCGCCCCGCCGAGGCCGAGACCCAGGACGAGGACGGCCGAGATCGCGAACCCGGGGTTCTTGGCGAGCGTGCGGGCGCCGACCCGAAGGTCCTGCCAGAAATCGGCCAGGAGCCGTTGCCACCGTTGCTGCCGTTCCCACGACTGATCGATGTCCACACATGCCTCCTTGACCTCCGCGTAGTCGCCGAAGCGCCGCTCGGCCTCCGCTCTGGCCTCGGCCGGGCGGTGGCCTTCGCGCACGAGCAGCTCGACAAGCTCTCCCAGGTGATGGTCGAGCTCCGCATCGACGTCTGCGGAAACGTCGGATCCCCAGAACCGGAGATAGCGCCGCCACATCGGTGTTCGCCCCATCTGCAGACCTCCGCTAGACAGCTTCCGCCGCCCGCAGCACCTTGCCGATGGCCGCCGCGAATGCCGCCCATCCCTCGGTCTCGCTCTGGAGCCGAGCTCGGCCGCGCGACGTCAGCCGGTAGAGCTTCACCTTCCGGTTGTTGTCCGAAATCCCCCATTCGGACTCCAGCCAACCGCGCCGCTCCATGCGGTGCAGGGCCGGGTAGAGCGAGCCTTCCTCGAGTTGCAGCTCGTCATCAGACGTCTGCTCCAGCCAGCGCGCGATGCCGAAGCCGTGGCGAGGACCGCCACGCAGCGTCGTCAGGATCAGCAACTCGACCGTGCCCCGCAACATCTCCGGATTCAAGGTATAGGGCGCGGCACCCAGCCCGGCGAGGTCAAACGAGGTCGGTGACGACCGAGTCCGCCTAATCCATCCGCAGGGCGGCGAGCGGGTCGACGCGGGCGGCGCGCCGCGCGGGCAGATAGGCGGCGCCGGCAGCCACGAGCAGGAGCAGCGCCGACACGGCGGCCAGCGTCGCGGCGTCGAATGGCGCGACATCGACGAGCAGGCTGCCGAGGGAGCGCGAGACGAACAGGGACGCCAGCAGACCGACCGAAACACCCGTGCCGGCCAGACCGATCGCCCCGCGGACGATCATCCCCACGACCTGGCGGGGTTCGGCTCCCATCGCCAGACGCAGGCCGATCTCGCGGGTCCGTTGCGCCGTGGCGACCGCGATCACACCGTAGATGCCGAGGGTGGCCAGCACGAGGGCCGCCACGCCGAACAGCGTCAGCAAGGTCGTGGTGAACCGGCGCGCCGCAAGCGTGTCTGACAATAATTGCTCGACGGTGGCGACGCTGTAGAAGGTCTGCAACGGGTCGGCGTCCCAGACGACATCCTGGATCGCCGCGACGCTGGCCCCCGGATCCCCGGCTGTCCGCACGACGTAGGTCATCGAGCCGTCCGGGACCTGCGCGTGCGGGACGAACAGCTCCGCGCGCGGGGGAGTGTCGTAGCCCCCAGGGCGGATCTCGCCCACGACGCCGATGATCTCTGCGTTGATGTCTCCCCTGAACACGACGGACAGGGACACACGCCGGCCAAGCGGGTCCGTATCCGGCCAGTGCTGCCGCGCCAGCGCCTCGTTGATGACTACCACGGACGGCTGTTCTGCGTCGTCGCGCGCGTCGAACCAGCGGCCCGCCCGCAGAGGGATGCCCATTGCGTACAGGTACCCGGGCGTCGCGGTGGCAACGGCGGCCGACGGCTCCTCGCCGGGCGGAAACGGCGGCCGGTCATCAAGCTGCAGCAGTCTCTGCCTGGTGACGTCGGCCAGTCCCAACGGGAAGGCCGATACCGCCCCGGCGGCGGTGACGCCCGGCAGCGCGCGGATGCCGTCGAGGGTCTCGCGAAAGAAGTTGGCGGTGGCCGACAGCCCGTCGTCGCGGTAATGAAACACCTGCAGCGTCACCGTGTTCGCCGGGGCAAAGCCCAGATCGACGTTCACCAGACGCACGAAGCTCTGCAGGAGCAGGCCCGCGCCGACCAGCAGCACCAGCGCCAGGGCGACTTCCGTCGCCACCAGTACGCGGCGCAACCGCTGCTGCACCGCGTTGGCGCCGGTGCGCTGCCCGCGGAGCAGGTCGTGGATGTTCTGCCGGACCACGTGCAGGGCGGGCGCCATCCCGCACGCCAGGGTCGTCACCCCGACGAGGCCAACGGCGAACCCGAGAAGCCGCGGGTTCACGGCGACCTGTCCCAGACGCGGAACGTCGGCCGGCATGAACGCCGTGACCGCCTCGAGCGAGGCAGCGGCGAAGACAAAGCCGCCGACGCCGCCCAGAGCCGTGATCACGGCGTTCTCTGTCAACAGTTGCCGCAGCAGGCGGCCGCGTCCGCCGCCCACCGCCATCCGCACCGCAAACTCTGGAGCGCGTCGCGTGCAGCGGGCCAGCATCAGGTTCGCGACGTTCACGCACGCGATCAGCAATACGAAGAGCACCGCGCCCTGCAGCAGCAGCAACATCGGCCGCACTGCTTGGACCTGCCGTGCCTGCAGCGGGATGACCCGCGCGCCGACATCCGCGTTCGTGCGCGGGTGCTCCTGGGCCAGCCGGGCCGCGACGGCGTCCATCTCCGCCTGTGCTTCGGCGAGCGTCACCTCCGAGCGCAGCCGTCCGATCACGCGCCACCAGCCGGGGCCGCGGCTCGAGGTCTCGTACTCCGAGAACGTCTTCGGCAGGAAGAAGTCGCGTTCCCCGCGTCGGTAGAGGCCCAGCTCGAAGTCCGGGCCGAGCACGCCGATCACGGTGTAGGGCTCGCCTTCCAGCACCAACGGGCGCCCGATGATGTCCGCCTCGCCCCCGAAGCGCCGCTGCCACAGACCGTTGGTCAGGACGATGACGCCGCTGCCCGGCAGGTACTCCTCCGGCAGGAACGTGCGACCGTGGACAGCGTTGACGCCCAGCATCTCGAAGAAGCCTTCCGTGACGAGCGATCCGGTGAAGATCTCCGGCTCGCCTGCGCCGGTGAAATCGAGCGACCAGGGATCTATTGCCGCCACCCGTTCGAAACTCCGGACCCGATCTCGCCAGTCCAGGAAGTCCGCGGGACCGACCGGCACAGGGCGGTTCCCGTCGTCCGGATCGGTCTGCCAGAGCGTCACGAGCCGCTCCGGGTCGGAGAAGGAGGGCGGCTGGAGAAGCACGGCGTCGACGACGGAAAAGATGGCCGTCGTCGCGCCGACCGACAGCGTCAGGGTCAGCACCGTGGCCGCTGCGAAACCGGGATGCCGGCGCAGCAACCACAAACCGTGGCGGACGTCCCGGAGCCCCGCCTCCAGAGATGCTCCGAAACGCGACGCGCGGACGTGGTCCCTGGTCGACGTCAGGCCACCGAGGGCCGCCAGCGCCTGCCGGCGGGCTTCCGCCGCCGGCAGGCCGTTAGCGCGCCGCACCTCGATCTCCCGCGCGAGGTGATGCTGCAGCTCGTCGTCAAGCTCGCGGTCCGCCCGGTCGCCGTCGAGAAGCACTCGCAACCGAGCTCGCCACGCGTACAGCCACCGCTCCCAGGACATGCCTCACACCTCGGTCAGGCGCACGACGTGGGTGATGGCCTGCGACAGCCGCTCCCAGTTCGCGGCCTCCTGCCTGAGGTAGCGGCGTCCGGGCGGCGTCAGCGAGTAGATCTTCGCGCGCCGGTTGTTCTCGGTGTTCCGCCACTCCGCACTGATCCAGCCCTGCTGCTCCAGCTTGTGCAGCGCCGGGTAGAGCGAGCCGTCGCTTACCTGCAGCGCCTCGTTCGAGACCTGCTTCAGGCGCTGGCCGATGGCCCATCCGCTCCGCGGCTCCAGGTCGAGGATCTTCAGAATCAGAAGATCCAGGGTTCCCTGTACGAGGTTCGATGGCTTGCTCATCTTGGCGGTCCTCTCACTCGACTTCCTTGGGTGCAATCTCGACTGCCTATTCGGTACGAAGTGCAACGAGCGGATCGACGCGGGCGGCGCGCCGCGCCGGCAGCCAGGCAGCGGATGCGCCGACGAGCAGCAACAGGACGGAGACCCCGGCCAGTGTAGTGATGTCGGTCGGCGCGATTCCGAACAGCAGGCTCGTCAGAAACCGCGAGGTCCACAGCGCCGCCACTACGCCGACCACGACGCCGGAGCCGGCGAGCACGATCGCGCCGCGGACGACCATCCGCACCACGTCCAGCGGGCGGGCGCCCATGGCGAGGCGCAGGCCGATCTCGCGCGTGCGCTGCGCCGTGGCGACCGCGATCACCCCGTAGATGCCGAGGCCGGCGAGCGTCAGGGCCGCCGCGGCGAACAGCACCAGCAGCGTCGTCGTGAAGCGCCGCGCTGCGAGCGTGTCCGACAGGAGCTGGTCGACGGTGGCGACGCTGTAGAAGCTCTGCAGCGGGTCGACGTCCCAGACGGCTTCCTGAATCGCCGACAGGCTGTCCGCCGGGTCGCCGGCCGTGCGCACCACGTAGGTCATCGAGCCGCTGGCGCCGCTCTGCGCGTGCGGCACGAACACCTCCGGGCGCCGACCGCTGTCGAAGCCCTGTGCGCGCGTCGCGCCGACGACGCCGACGACATCCGCCTCGAACGCCTGTCCGAACACCTGCACGGTCAGGCGCTCGGTGAGCGGGTCTGCGTCCGGCCAGTGCCGCCGCGCCAGCGTCTCGTTGATGATGGCCACGCCCGGCCGCTCGGTGTCGTCCCGTTCGTCGAACCGCCGGCCGGCGCGGAACGGGATCCGCATCGCCTCGAAGTAGCCGGGCGTCACCTGCGAGATCGCCGTCGACGGCTCCTCGCCCGGCGGCGGCGGCGGCCGATCGTGAATCGTGAACGGCGTCTCGACCGTGATGTCGGCCAGGCCGAGCGGGAACGCCGAGATGGCGCCGGCCGCGCCCACTCGCGGCAGGGCGCGGATGCCCTGCAGCGTTTCGCGGAAGAAGTTCACGCGGGCCTCGTCCTCGGCCTGCCGGTTCCAGGCGAAGACCTGCAACGCGACCGCGTTCTCCGGCGCGAAGCCCAGATCTACGTTCACCAGCCGCGAGAAGCTCTGCAACAGCAGACCCGCGCCGACCAGCAGCACCAGCGCCAGGGCGACCTCAGCCGCCACCAGCGACCGGCGCAGCCGCTGCTGCGCCGCGGTGGCGCCGACGCGCTGCGCGCGAAGCAGGCCGGCGACATCCTGGCGGAACATCTGGAGAGCGGGAGCGAGTCCGAACGCCGTCGCCGTGGCGAGGACCAGACCGACCGCGAACCCGAGGATGCGCCCGTTCACCGTGACCTCGGCCACGCGCGGCACGCCCGCGGGCATGAGCGCCACGATCACGTCCAGCCCGTAGACCGTCAGCGCTACGCCGCCGAAGCCTCCCAACGCCGCGATGACAACGCTCTCGGTCAGCAGTTGGCGCAGCAGCCGGGCGCGCCCGCCGCCCACCGCCGTCCGGACCGTGAACTCCTGCGCCCGCCGCGTGCAGCGCGCCAGCATCAGGTTCGCGACGTTCACGCAGGCGATCAGCAGGACCAGGGCCACCCCGCCCCACAGCAGCAGCAGCGCCGGCCGCACCGCCGCGACCTGGCGCCTATGGAGCGGAATCACGCGCGCGCCTACGCCGGTGTTGGTACGGGGGTATTCGGCGGCCAGCCTGGCGGCGACCGCGTCCATCTCCGCCTGGGCTCCCGCCAGCGTGACCTCCGGCCGAACCCGCGCGACCACGTGCCACCAGCCGTTGGTGCGCATGTAGGTCTCGTACTCGGCGATCGCCTTGGGCGCGTAGACGTCGCGCTCGCCGCGGCCCCCTTCGAGAGCGAGCTCGAAGTCCGCCGGAAGCACGCCGACCACGGTGTACGGTCGCTTGTCCAGCGTCAGCGACCGGCCGAGGATGCCGGCGTCACCGCCGAAGCGGCGTTCCCAGAATCCATGCGTCAGCAGCACGACGCCGCTGCCCGGCTGGAACTCCTCCGGAAGGAAGGTCCTGCCGAGCGCGGCGCCGGCCCCCAGCACCTCGAAGAAGCCCTCCGTGACGATCGATGCGTAGAACACCTCCGGTGCGCCCTCGCCGGTGAAATCGAACGAGAACGGCTCGACCGCCGCCACCTGCTCGAAGCTCGTCGCCTGCTCGCGCCAGTCGAGGAAGTTCGCCGGTGCGGGTTCCACGGGACGGTTGGCGTTGTTCGGATCGGTCTGCCACAGCGTCACGAGACGGTCGGGTTCCGGGAACGGCGGCGGCTGCAGGAGGACCGCGTTGACGACGGAGAAGATGGTCGTCGTCGCGCCGATGGCGAGCGTCAGGGTCAGGACCGTGGTCGCCGCGAAACCCGGCTCCCGCCGCAGCAACCGAAGACCGAAGTGGACATCCTGGAAGAGCTGCTCGAGCGCGGCGCCGAGGTGAACCACCCGTGGGTTGGGCTCCAACGTGCCTTGCCCCAGAGACGACTTGGTCATCACGGACGCTCCTCTCGGTTACCGGGAAAGCTAGCACGGCTCATCTCGGTAAGCAAGATGAATCTGGTTGTCATGTCCCCCTCGGAGAATCTCAGATACCTTGACAATCTACAATCCCCTGGCCTATTGTCGACCGTCAAGGTATACGCATGGGGAAGCCGACCGGCCTCGTCCAAGGCACCCTGGATCTGCTGATCCTCCGGACCATCCAGCACGAACCCAAGCACGGCTGGGCCGTCGCCAAACGCATTCAGCAAGTCTCGAACGACGTGCTCAAGGTGCAACAGGGATCGCTCTATCCGGCCCTCTATCGCCTCGAAAGGGACGGCTGGATCACCGGCCGCTGGGCCGCGACCGAGACCGGGCGGGAGGCGAAGTTCTATTCGCTGACCAGCGCCGGGCGGGCGCATCTGCAACGGGAGGTTGCCGCGTGGGAGCGGCTCTCCGACGCGATCAACCTCATCATCGAGGAGGCGTGATGCTCATGCCGTATTGGTTCCTGCGCTTGTGGGCTCGGTTGCGTGTTCTCTTTGGAGGACGACGGCTGGAACGCGAGTTCGACGCCGAGCTGCAGTTTCACCTCGACCAGCAGGCCTCCGAGTACCGAAGGCAGGGGATGTCGTCGGAGGAGGCTGTACGAGCGGCTCGTGCCGCGCTCGGCAACGTGCCGCTGCTCCGGGAGGACGTCCGCGCGGTCTGGAGATGGCGCTGGCTCGATCAACTGTTGCAGGACGTACGATGCGGCACGCGCACCCTGACACGCAGCCGCGGGTTCACCGCGATGTCGGTGGCGACGATCGCTCTCGCCATTGGGGCCACGACGGCCATCTTTTCCGTTGTCTGGGGTATTCTGCTGCGCCCCCTGCCCGTTGCCGAACCGGAGCGTCTCGTTCGGATCGTGAACATCGCGTACATCGGGGAACTGGTGGAGTTGCGCGCGCGGTCACGCACGCTCGACGTCGCGGCCTACCTCCCGCCAGACGACAGGACGCTGACCGGTTTCGACGACCCACTGCGGCTGAGCGTCGTGCCCGTCACCGGCGATCTGCTGACCCGTCTCGGCAGGGCGCCGGCGCTCGGTCGAGGATTCGGTCTCGACGACGAGCGCCCCGGGGCAGAGCCGTCCGCCATCCTCAGTGACGCCCTGTGGCGTCAACGTTTCGGCGCGGATCCCGCGACGGTCGGACGAACCCTGCTGCTCGGCGGCGTGGCACACACGGTGCGGGGGGTCATGCCGCCGGACTTCGAGTTCCCTTCCGCGGGCGTCGACCTGTGGGTGCCGGTGACCGTGGACGTGACGAACCGGGTCGGCCTGTGGGCGCGGACAGGCTATCTGGTCGGCAGGCTGCATCCCGGCGTCACGCTGGATGCTGCGACCAGCGAGGTCCGGGCGCTCGGCCCGCAGTTCGGCCAATTGTTCCCGTGGCGGATGCCGGATGGCCACGGCACGGACGTCGGCCTGCGGACGTGGCGGGAGGACCGGTTGGGTGAGGTGCGCCCCATGCTGCTCCTGCTGCTCGGCGCGGTCGTTGCCGTATGGCTCATCGGCACCGTGAACCTGACCAACCTGCAGCAGGTTCGCGCTGCCGCACGCCGGCGGGAATTGGCGCTTCGCGCGGCACTCGGCGCAGGTCGCGGCCGCGTTGTAAGACAACTTCTGACCGAGAGCTCGCTCCTCAGCCTGTTCGGGGGCGCGATTGGCGTGGCGATTGCGTACGCCGGCGTGCCCACACTGGTTGCACTCCTTCCAGCGGACGTGCCGCGCGCCGCGGGGATTCGCGTCAATGGCGTCGTCCTCTGCTTTGCCGCGGCCGTCTCGCTCGTCACGGCGTTGGCCGCCGGCACGCTCCCGGCGCTTCGTGCGGCGCGGTTGGGCCAGAACGCGGCCCTGGCGGGCTTGCGAGGAACGGTCGGCGGCGCGTCCGGCCGCCGTCTCGGCATCTTCGTGACGGCCGAGATCGCGGCGGCGGTCATGCTGGTGATCAGTGCCGCTCTGCTGGCCAGGAGCCTGGCCGTGCAGGTCGGTGTCGACGTCGGGTTCAACGCGGATCGTCTTGTCGCGGCCGAAGTCGCACCGTCGCCCGTACGTCATCCCAACGACGCCGTCCGGCTCGACTTCTACGCGAGCCTGGAGCGGCGTCTTCGCGCACTTTCCTTCGTTGACGGGGTAGGGCTGTCGACAGTCTTCCAGCCGTTCGGGGCCGTCGGTGGCGGCAGCGTGTTCAGGATCGAGGGCCGGCCGAATCCGGCCACGGAAGGAGGAGAGTGGCCCTGGGCGGATCTCCGAACGGCCGTAAACGCCGATTACCTGCGCACCCTCGAGGTATCGATCATTGCCGGTCGTCCCTTCACCGAGGCCGACGTGAGCGGCGCGCAGCGGGTGGTGCTCGTCAGCCAGCGTCTTGCCGAGACGTGGTGGCCGGATGGAACCGCGGTCGGGCAGCGCATTGCGTTTCCGGGCAGTGAACGGGACGCCGATCCCTGGCGCACGGTCGTCGGCGTCGTAGCGGACGTGCGCTGGCAAGGGCCTGCGAGCGAGGGCACGACGCTGTACGTCCCCCTGGCGCAGCACGTTGGCGCCATCGATGCGATGACGTTGATCGTGCGATCGAGCGGCGACCCGACCCTGGTTGCAGACAGTCTGCAGGCCGTGATTGCGTCGGTCGATTCCGAGACGCCCGTTAGTCGGATCCGTGCAGTGGATGACGTCATGGCGCAGGCCGTCAGCCGGCCGCGGTTCACGACGAAGCTCGTGCTGGGATTCGCCGCCCTCGGTGTCGTCCTGGGGATGCTGGGAGTTTATGGGGTCGTCGCTTACACCGGTGCGCGGCAGCAGCGCGACATCGGCATTCGGCTTGCGCTCGGCGCAACCCGCGCGAACGTCCGCGCGCACTTCGTTCGGCAAGCCCTTGCGTTCGCCGGTGTCGGAATCGTGCTTGGGGAGATCGGGGCCGCCGTCCTGATGTCCTCGTTGTCTTCGCTGCTCTTCGGCGTGGGTCCGTGGGATCCGGTCACCTTCGCGGCGGTACCGGCCCTGCTCGTCGTGCTTGCCACGGTCGCGGCTTGGTTTCCGGCTCGTCGTGCGACGGCGCTCGATCCGGTAGCAGTCCTGCGGGCGGAGTGACCTTCGCACCTGCTCGATAGCGCGCCCGCGACCGGGTGACGGACCGCCTTCACAGATACCACTCGCCCGGCAGATCCTCTCTCTCCCGACTCGATCCTCTCCGCTCCACCAGTCTGTCGTGTTTGCTGCATGACCGCGGGAATCTGCGGCACGATTCAGGCCGTAGCCGCACCCGTCCGAGACCTGCTGCTCGTGCGCGCCGGGGCCCGCCAGCGTGAGCTCGCGGTGCGGGCCGCCGTCGGTGCCTCCCGCGGACGGCTCGTCCGACAGTTGCTGGCGGAGAGCGGGTTGCGGTGCTGCTGACCATCGTGCTCTTCGGATTGCTGCCGGCAGTTGGTAACAGCCGCACCGCCACGCTTCGTGTCGCCGCAAGTCCGGGGCTATGGTCCCACTGGACGCGCCCTCCTCGTCGTCGAGCTGGCCCTCTCGGTCGTGCTGCTGGCCGGGGCCGCCCGGCTCGTGCAGTCCCGGTGGAACCTGCAGCGGGTCGAGCCCGGCTTCCGGACCGACCGCCTGCTGACCAAGCAGGTGTGGCTGCCGGAAAGCAAGTACCCGACCCCTGCCAGCGTGCGGACGTTCACCGACGACGTGCTGCAGCGGGTCGAGAGCCTGCCCGGCGTCCGCAGCGCGTCGACCGTCAACACGCGGCCGTTCCTCGGCTGGTCTCTCGGTCTGCAGGTCGACGTGCCGGGGAACATCCCGCCCCGAGACGATGCAGGAAGGCGGCATGCTGACCTACCGCGTCGTCTCGCACCGCTACTTCGAGACGCTCGGCGCGGAGCTGGCGGAGGGGCGGACGTTCTCGACCGCGGACCGGCCCGACGGCGCCGCCGTCACCGTCGTCAACGAGGCGGCGGTGGCGCGATACTGGCCCGGGGCCGAGCCGGTCGGCCGGCAACTCCGGCCGCGGTTCCAGCCCGGCGCGGCCCCGTGCATCCCCGAGGGAAGGGCCGACTGGTTCACGGTGGTGGGGGTCGTGCGCGACTTCCGCGAGCATCAGGTGGAGGAGCCGGTCGTGCCGGTCATCTATCTCTCGCAGAGCCAGAACCCCTTCCCGCCTGATGAGATTGATCGTGAGCACGCAGGGGCCCGCGACCGGCGTCGCGAACGCCGTCCAGGGCGAGATCCGGACCGTGGACGGCGACCTCGGCGTCTACGACCTCAAGACGATGGACGCCATCCTCTCGGACGTCGTGGCCTTGCCGCGACTCAATGCGCTGCTGGTCTGGTTGTCCGCCGCCCTGGTCTTGGCGCTGTCGGCCATCGGCGTCCACGGCGTCACGTCGCACCTCGTCGCGCGGCGGACGCGCGAGTTCGCGATCCGGATCGCGGTCGGCGCGCGCCCGGCGGCGGTCTTCCGCTCGGTGGCGCTCGAGACCGCGCGTGTCGGGGCCACGGGCGTCCTCGTGGGCTTGGTCGGCGCCCTGCTGCTCGCGCGCCCGATGGCGACCGTCCTCTACGAGGTTGCGGCGACCGACGCGATGGTCCTGGCCGGGGCGTCCGGCGCAGTGCTCGCGGTGCCCCTCGCCGCCTCCTGCCGCCCGGCGCGGACGGCGATGCGAGTCGATTCGATGCGCGTGCTGCGTGCGGAGTGAGCGCTGGACGGCGGATCCGGCGAGCGAGCTTTGTGCCGCGCAGTCCCCACCGCGCGGCGCAGCACCGGGTCGGCCGCGGCGAGAACCTGCTCGTCGCGGAGCCAAGCGCGCCCGCGCCAACGGCGAGGCCGTTCGCTCAAGCCGTAGTGCCTCGTATTCCAGGAACCGAGCCAGCCGTTCGCCGACGGCGGCATCGAAAGCGCACAGACGCAGGTACGCGCACCGCATCAACGGCCAGCCCGACGAACCCGTGGATCGTCGCGGCGTCGGTTCGCAGGCGGCGAACCGCAGGATCGCGCCGTCGATCTCCCGACGAAGTGGCGCCTCGGCGGTGCAGGCCGAAACCCTGGGCGAATCAACTCGCGGCCGTGGGTGTAACTTAGCCCATCAGCGGTAGCGTCCCCGCTCACTCTACCGGACCGTCAGATGCTCGGACGCGACCCGCAGCGGCGCGGCCTCGTCCAGTGCAGGCCGAGTTCAGAACCGCCACACACCCATCATCATCGGCTCGGCCGCCAGCGGCAGGTACAGCAGCGGCAGCCAGCGGATCCCGGCCCGCAGGTCGACGTTCTCCTGCAGGCGCGTCGTGAAGAACAGCTCCGTGTGATAGTGCACCGCGAGGCGCCAGCGGGTCTTCGTCTCGCCGGGGTAGTGCCGCGTCCCGCGCTCGGTGTCCCAGGCGCGTACCAGGTCCGTCCGTCGAAAAATCCCCGGTCCGATGCCGACGCCGAAGTGGATGCTGTTCTCCGGGTCTTTCAGGAACCATCGCCAGCGGTAGGAGACGTGGGCATAGATCGGGAACGCCCGCTCCCGTACTTGGTTGCCCTCACGCGGATCGACCTTGCCGAGAACCGCCGAGATGCCGGTGGCGTACCCGTGCCGCGCGGTGCGCCAGACCATGCGCGAGATGGTGGCGCTCGGTGCGGAAGGGAAGACGATGAAGTCGCTGACGCCAAACGGATTCCACTGATACCAGCCCGCGCCAGCCTCGAGCTCGGAGACACGTGCCCGCTGTTCTTCTTGCGCCGCGACGGGTGTGGCGAGTGCCAGGACGACGATCGCGATTCGCTTCAGCATCGGTCCCTCCTCTGAGAAGGAGTGCGCAGAACAGAGGGAAACGGGCTCCGATTCGCCGAGGGGAGATCCTGTTGATCCGCTTCGGTCCGTTCCTCACCGCACCTCCTCCAGTGCACGAACGCGACCCGAAGACTCGTGATCTGCGCTACCCTGATCACCGTCACGTCCGCAGTCACCGCAGGTCCGTGCAACTCGGCGATGGCCGCCCCGCTGCAACCTACGCCTCGGCGATGGCCGCCCGCAACTCCGTCAGACGGACGCGTTTGATCGGGGTGACCTTTGGGGGTGAGGCTCGGATCGGTCCAGCGGAATGTCGGCAGGCGTGGACGGGCGGCGGGGTTGGCACTCCTCGACACGGGCCCCCGGGCGGGCGTGACAGTGGGCATGCCAGGCGATGCGGCTGGTCGGCGACCCTCATCTGCGAAACGACTGTCTGGGACGAGAACGTAGGCGCGGAGAGGCGCGCAGCCACCGCCGCCTGTCTGCTCGACGGCATCCCCGCCGGCGTCCGCCGCTACGAGGGCGCGGTTCATCACGTGATGTTCCATCGGGGTGTCGTCACTGCCGGCGGTTCCGGGATCCCGCTCGATTTCAGCGCAGCAACGGGCAGTTTCCCCCTGCCGAGCGGAACTGGGGCCATCGAACGGCCTGAACTGGGGCCATGGCGTCGCAGCGCACTGGAGCCATGCTTTCGGTCGATCAGTGCCATTGCACTTCACCGTGACAGCGTGATCGCGGAAACAGCCTTCCCGCAGGGAAAAACATTGGGTGAGCGACGCCGGAACCGGGGTCGCTCACCCTTCAGGTATCCGGTCTCTGGTGCGATTGCGCACTCCTATTGCCTGTCTGGAGGAAAAATCAACGATTTCGGGGTATGATTAGAATTGCCGGTGCAGAGCAGTACGTACACTCGGTACCCCCAGATCGGCCAGATCGTTACCCGCCGCCTTGGTGGCCCCTGCAGTGAACTCGATCACCTTCCTCACTGCGACAATCTGTTGACAAGTCGTGGTTTTGGGGCAGTCCGGCGGCTGACCACAAACAAGCGGCAATCTGTTGACAGCCTGTCACCGGGCTTGCGATGCTACCCGGCATGAACGAGGGCACGATCTCCACGCGGATTTCCCGGCGCGCCAACGAGCATCTCAAGAACCTGTCCGTGTCGCTCGGGATGGTGGCTACCACTCGTGGCGCTGTTGTGGATCTGATGTGCCGGGCGTTTCCGACGGCTACGATGCTGCTGGCCGCCGTGGCCCGTCAGACGGGCGGCGCTCCGGCCGCGGCTGCCGGGGCGCCGTCGGCGACAACACCGGACGGACACGAATCCGACACCGGGGCGATGAACCGCCTCCGCGATGCGCACGCCGCGGACGTGAAGCGGCTACGGGCTGAGCACGCGGTGGAGCTGCGGCGCCTGGCCGCCGAGCACAAGGCGGCGCTGGAAGTCGCGGTCGATGAGGGTGTGCGCCGCGGCCGGCGAGAGGATCGGGAATCCGGGCGGCTCGAGCGCGCCGTACTCGAACGCCTGATCGCCGAGCGGCGCGATGAGGTCGTGGCCGTGCTGCGCAAGATGCACGTCGACCTGTACGAGGTCGACGGCGAGCCGTGGCGTCTGATTCAGTACGGCGCAGGCTAGGCGTCTCCTCCGGCGTGTGCACGACCTCGGAGTTGGAAGTCGAGGTAGGCGGCGGTCAGCATGGAGGCGGCGACCGCCACGATCGCCTTGGCGCCGACGGACTCAAGGCGGTAGCGGCGGCGGTGTTCGATCGGCACGATATCCGGGCGGCGGCGCAGGCGGTGGCCGAAGTCGAGCGATGGATCGACAGGCGCCTCGGCCGGCGTGACGATGGCCGCCGCGCTGGTGTCCGCCTTCACGCGGCGTCCTGTCCGTACCGACGTGGCCCGATGACCGGCGAGAGCATCCACGGCGGACAGGCGCTCCCGGTCGGCGGCATCGCCGAGAACCGTTGATGTCCGGCCATGGGAACTTCCCCGCCATCAGCTCGACGAGCCGGCCGGTGATTTCCCGCTCGGCCCGGTACATGTCCGAGCAACGCGCACGGCGCGTCCGCCACGGTGTCGGCGACGATGGCGCCTTCGGCCAGTTCCAGCTCGAGACCGGTTCGGATCGCATCGCCGGACACGTCGAGCAGCTGGGCCGCCAGCGGCCCGAGTTCGTCGGCCGGCAGTCCGCAATGGCCGTCGTCCGTCGCCTCGGCCAGCGCGTAGCCGATACCGGGCGCGCACCCGGGATCATCGCGGGTCTCGCTGATACCCAGTTTCATCGCGATCACGTCGGCCACTTTCGACGTGGTTGAGCAGCGGCGGGAGGTTGTCGGATCCCCGGCCGGATTCGGGTTGCCGGTACCGAGAGGCGTACTTCTCAGTGCCGCACGGGCTGTTAGACGCCGTGGAGGCGCGTCTTGTTCCCGGCGGGCGGAACGTTTTCGCGTGTTCCGGATTCCCTTCCCGGGGGCAGCCGGCAGCCGTGAGTGCCGGCTCGTGGAAAACGACACGGTCTCCGGTGCGTTGCCCTCCCGTCAGGTTGCCTGCCGCCTCCCGTTTCCTGGGCGGCCGTCGCTCGCTGCGTGGCGGCGCGTCTTCCTGACCGCCTTCACTCGGTGCGTACCTGGCAGGTTCCCGGGGCCGTTGCACTCGGCGGGTACTGGCAGGTTCCCGGCGCGCCACACTCGGCGCCTGTCCGGAGATTGGCCGTCTGGGTGGGATGCCGGGCGGCGTACCGCTCGCTGGGCGTGGCGGACTCGGGTGCGTTCGGGCGGTACGTTGTGCTCGGTGCGAGGACCGCTCGGTGCGCAGGCGTTCGGGGGCATTGCACTCGGCGCGTGCTGCCAGCCTTTGAAGTCGCTGTACTCGGCGGGTTCCTGAAGAAGGGGCGTCTGTGTGCGTGCAGGGCGCTGTCGGTGGTCCTGGCGTTACCGTCTTGAAACACGCGCCGCACTGGGCTGGAGTTCAGTAAAGATGCCCTGCTCGGTGTGGACTCGGTCCGTGATCGGCGTGCTGCTCGGTGCGGTCGCCCGAGTAGCGCACTGCCTGGTGGCCCGGGGCTGTTGCTCTCGGTGCGTGCGGACGGGCGTCGGCCCGGATTCCGATGGATGCGCGCCGCCGTGTGCGCGCTTCACGACGCTGGTCAAGGTGACGAACCTGTTCAACCAGAGCATCCAGCAGCACATCTTCGGAGACATCCTGCGGCGCACCGTCGTCGGCGAGGTGCGGTTCAGTCTGTAGACCGGACGCAGCGCTGCGCCGCATGGAGTGCCACTACAACCTCCAGCATGGCGTCGCTGTGGCGACCGGCTTCGTGGTCCAGCAGGCCCAGCAGGCGCCCGCCCAGATCTCCGACGACGCGGGCCTCCGCGAATTTGCTGGCGCTGATCTGAACCGCGGAATCGTAGATGGCGAAGACGAAGGACAGAGAAGGGGGCCTTTTCTGCTTGCCATGTCCATGCAGGCATCACACCGGCGGCGCCGGGAGCTTGGCCCGAAGGGAATCGGTCCTGGTCACGGTGACGATCTTCCGGACACTCGCCGCTGGGAATGTCATCAACGGCAATCCGTCTTGGTCATGGAACACCAGCAGGTCGTCCTCGGTCGCGACGCGGGCCGCTTTGACGAGGGTGTGTGGCCCGTCTCGCCGCTTGACCACAAACAGCATCACCCGTCCAGGTCGGCGCGCCTGGACACGGTTGTCCCGGCGCGGCAGCACTTCCACAGCCACCGCCTGGAGCCGGGCGGCGCGTGGGTTGCCAACGCCTTGGCGCCGACGGCGCCGTGCCAGTCCCCGCGCGGCACATCCCATGCGTGGTCAACGAGGAACTCCGCTGCCGCGACCGTTTGCTCATGCACGCCCTCCGCGCTGAGGATCGCCCGCGCCGCCGCGACGGCTCGAACCACGCTCGGTCGCTTTCGCATTGCGCGCGGTCAGTTTCGCGGGCATCGAAACCTGCCGGTTGACCGTCAGGTTTCCCGGCCGGCTGCGAGGGACGGGCGGCCGGGTCGGCGGGCATCGGCGTCGCCGCCTGCACGCGGCCAGGGTCTGCGGCATCGGAACTTGCCGGTTGACCGTCAGGTTTCCCCACCGGCTGCGAGGGACGGCGCCATCGAGTCGGCGAATGCGCCGGTCGCGCCGCATCGCGTGTGTCCGTTCGGTGCGGCGCCGGCAGAGGACACGTTGGGCACGCCGAGGCGGCGGGAGTGTAAAGGACGGCGGCCAACCCGGGGTGGCATTCGGCCGTCGTTCGCGGGGTCGGCCGCCCGTCGGCGGGCACCTGCACGGTGTTGTCCGACCGTGCTGCTGGTTACTCGTCCTCGTCGCAGCGCGCCGGCTCGCACTCGGCCGGCTCAGGACGCGCGGCCGGCCGGCGTGAGTGCCGCCACGCTGCCCGCAGCCGGCGTGGGCTGCAGGGCCAACTCCAGCAGCGTCGACCCGCGTCACGTAGTCGACGGCGACCACGCGCCGCAGGTCGTCGCCGAGATCCTCATCGACCTGCTTGCGGTTGCGCTGCGCCAGGAGGACACGGCGCAACCCGCCGCGGTGCGCGGCCAGCACCTTCTCGGCGATGCCGCCGGCCGGGAGCACCTGTCCACCGAGGGTGACCTCGCCGGTCATCGCCACGTCGTCGGTACTGAGCCGACGCCGCGCGAAGGCGGAGACCAGCGCGGCGGCCATCGTCTCGCCGGCCGAGACGCCCTCCTTGGGGACCTTCGTCCAACTGCACGTGCAGATGACGCCGGTGTCGCGCTGGAAGGCCGGGTCGAGGCCGTAGCGTGCGGCGGTGGCGCGCAGCCACGACAGCGCGGTGCGCGCCGACTGCCGCAATGACCTCGCCCTGGCGCCCGATAAGGACCAGCGCCCCGCAACCGGGCAGGCGGCTGGCCTCGACGTCGAGCACCTCGCCGCCGCCCTCCGCCGTGCGGCACAGCCCGGCGGCGACGCCCGGCCGCCCGTTTACGGCCGGCGGCCTCGACGTTCGGCTCGGCCGGCGCGCCGAGCATCTCGGCCAGGGTCTGCGGCGTGACCTCGACCGGGCCTCGTTTCCCTCCGCGCGTCGGCGCACCAGCTTGCCCCACAGCTCGCCGAGCGCTGGCCGCCGCTCCAGGACGGACCCGCGAGGCCGCTACGGCGTCTGGCCGCCGGCTCGTGCGGCGGCCAGCGGCTGCCTGCATGCCGAGCTGCCGATTCCATCGGCCGGCGCAGATTGCGGTGACGCCGGTCGATGCAAACAACGGGCGCCAGGCGAGGATGACGGGACCACGCCACACTCGCCGTCGGTGGCGCTGGCCCAGGATGGACCCCGCCGGCGTCGAGACCGTCTTCGCGCGCGTCGAGCAGGCGATCGCAGACTCGCTGAACACCGTCAAGGCGATCGAGTGGCGCGACGGACTCAAGGCGGTAGCGGCGGCGGTGCTCGATCGGCACGATATCCGGGCGGCGGCGGCGCGGGCGGTGGCCGAAGTCGAGCGGTGGATCGCCAGGCAGGCGCGCTCCCCCACGTCCGGAAGGCAGGCCGCCGAAGACGGAAGGGAACCAAACCTGGGGCGGCGACCCACATTTCCGCAGACCACATGTCTGCCAGTTTCCGGGGCCGGTACACTCGGTGCGTACTGGCAGTTGTCGCGGGCGTTGCACTCGGCGCGTGCTGGCAGGTTCCTCCGGCCGTTGCACTCGGTGCGTTCCTGCCGACAGGCGTCTCCGTGCGTACGGAACGCTGTCGGCGGTCCGGCGGGACACTCGGCGAGTTCAGGAAAAGCGTGGTGCTCGATGTGGACTTCGTCCTGATCGGCGTCGTGCCTGGTGGGGTCGCCCCCCGGGCCGCGTTCGCAGCCGACCGTCGCGCCAAGCGGTTGCTGATCTTTTCCTCTCGGTGCGTCTGCCGATCCGTAGCCGCTGTCGTCCCGATCCGCGGTCCGGCTGTGGCGCCTGGCAGGCAAAGGCCGAGCCATGCGGCGCGTTCCTGAAGATGAGCGTCTGTGTGCGTGGCAGGGCGCTCTCGGTGGTCCTGGCGTACCGTCCGAAACGGCGTCGCGCACCGGGTGCGTTCAGGCAAGTGTCCTGCTCGGTGTGGACTCGGTCCGGATCGGCGTGCTGCTCGGTGCGGTCGCCCGAGTAGCGTACCGCTGGGTGCCCGGGGCGGTTGGTCGATGCATGCGGACGGCGCGTCGGCCCGGATCTTCCATCGATGCGCGCCGCCGTGTGCGCGCTCACCGGCATGGTCGGCGCTGCGCTGTGTGCGCCGGTTGACGGCGGCCATCCGCTTGCGTGCCGCCTCGCTCCCGATCGGCGTTCAGCTCGGTGCGGGCAACCTCGTGCGGCCGCGTGCGGAGGAGCTCGTCCTGCTCGGTGCGACCGCGTTGCTGACCGGCGTGGTGCTCGATGCCGCTGCTCGAGGACGTTACGGACCACAAGTCCTGCTCGGCGCCAAGCCCGCCCGGTGCGTGCCGGTTGCGCGTTGCGCTCGGTGCGTCTTCCCGTTTGGTGCGCGCCGTCAGTGCACGGCTTCGGACGGTTCGAGGACCTCGATGGATGCGGCCAGCCGGTCGATCGTCGCCTGGTCGACGTCCTCGGCGACTTCCTGGTCGGCGACCGGCGGCAGTCTGCAGAAGCTGTCCGAGGCGCACGAACAGCGCCAGGCAGACGGGTCTGCGCTTCGCCGGCCTGATCCGTGTCATCGAGCGGGCAGTCGAACTCGCAGCTGCTCTTTCCCTTCCTGGTGGCGCGGCAGGTCCGCACGACGAGCTTCCCGTCGACCCGGCGGCTGATGGCGTCCATGATCTCGTTCGTGGAGTCGCTCGGTGTCGGTCTTGTCGATTGGGTCTCGTCCAGGTCGAGGGACTCCATGGTGGCGTAGCGGTCCAGCATGGCGAACAGCGTCCGCTTCGGGACAGCGGCCATCCGTGGTTGGGATCTGCGCGCGGGCTCTCGACGCCGCCGCAGCTTCCCGGCCGCGTCGCTCTCGCCGAGCAGGTAGTCGGCCGCTGCTTTGGCCGAGCCGATCCCGCGGGCGATGCACTCAACGTGTACCGTCCGGCTCCCGGCCGACGCCGGCGAGCTTGTCCAGCGTCCGCGCGACGCCATCCAGCGCGACGTGTCGCCCGGCAGGGCAAACCGGGTCGCTTCGCCCGGAACGACACGGCCTCCGCCCTGCGCCGGCTCGCCTGCCACGTCCCGGCTGATCGACGGCTGCACGCGCGAGCCAAGGGTGCATCATCAGCACGCGCGCATCAACGCGATCTGCCGGCGGGTGGCGCGCCTGCTGCGCGAGGGCCTCGCGTGACCCGGACGGAGGGACCGCGAGACCGTCGCCGCGTGACTGGACGCGGCGCCGTCCGCAAAAGGCGACGCCGGGCCGGCTCGGAGTGCATGGGTCCCGGTGAGCCGGCCGACGCGCCGGCGTGGAGAACCGAGGCCGCACAGGTTCGCGTCCCTGCTGCGGTCAGTTCCCCTTGGCCTTCTCCGCCCGTCGTGCGGCCCAGTACTTCCGCATCCGCTCGGCCACGGCCCGGCGCTGCTCCTCGGTCATCGCGCGCTTGCGCCTCCCGACCGCCTTGACCGCCTTCTTGCTGCCGCGCCGGGCGCTCGGCGCGGCAGCTCCTTCAATCGCTTCGATGGCGCGCTGGATGGCGACGAGCTGGCTCTTGAGCGAGCGTTCCTCGTTGCGCAACGCGTCCAGGATTCCGCTCCTCGACATCGTGAAATGCTCCCTGCAGGGCGAGCCGCCGCCGCATCGCGCCGGTCGCCGAAATGCACGAACGGCCGCCGCCGAGACCGACGGGGCCGCTACCGACCCCACGCGCCGGATTCGGCGTTCCACGCCGGCCAGTCGTCACGCCAGGGCAACCCCGGCAAGCCCGCGCGCCGGCCCCGCACGACAGCGGCCATTCGCCGACTCTTCCGAGCCGTACCGCTCGCACAGGGCCAGGAACCTGTCGACCCACGGCAGCGTGTCGTCGTGTCGCATGCCGCTGTCCCGCTCGTCAGCCTACATCAGCCGGCCCGGCCTTGCAGGGCCGGCTGATGCACTCGAGTCAGGCCGCGAAGCGGGTCGCCTGCCCTGCGCTGCGCGCCGGGTGAGGTTCCCGCAGCGGCGCACATCCGTTGTGTGCCCTGCCTGTGCCGGCGGTGGGAGCTCGTCGGCGTCGACGATGTCCGCGGTAGCTTGTGCGAATCGCCGCCAGCCGCCCGGCGGCTTCGCACCACCGCCGGGTCGACGCGTCATCGTGCCGGTTCGTCGATGGCTGGCCGGAAAGGCGGCCAGGTGACCGCCTTTCCGGCGCCCCCGCACCGCGGTCCTGCAGCAACCGGTGCGCCGGCGCAGGCTCGATGCGCGGTCCCCGCGGTCGAGCCCGAGCGATGACGCGGGCGGGCGTGCGCGGGAGTGATGGAACGTATTTGCTGGGTGCCGGGGCGTCGCTCGATGCGTGGCCGTGGCCGCAGGCAGCACAGCACGGGGCTGGAAGAAGACGCCCGCCTGGCGTCGGCGTTGTCCGCCGCGGCGGTTGCGTCTTCGGCGCTACCAGCGCAGGCAGGGGTCGCCGAGTCCCGACAGGTCGTCGAGCAGGGGGACGGGGTGGTCGTCGTCGGGCGCACCGGCATCGGCCTGGTCGGCATCGATGCCGTCGAGCAGCGTGCACAGCGCGACCTCGGCGGGGTTGAGCGCGTGTGTGAGGAGCCAGTCGCGCCGCTTGCGGCAGGCCATGCAGCGGGTGCTCTCGGGCCAGATCACGCGGCCGCAGGTGCCGGCCTCGAGCGGCAGGTCGACGCCGGGACACAGCTGCATGTAGTTGAGGTCGCTGCGGTAGCGGCGCATGTTCTCGCGGTTGGCGATGCGCTTGCGCAGGCGCCGCAGCGCGGCGCGCTGGTCCGGGCGCAGCAGGTCGATGAGAGGCATCAGGTTTCCTCCGCAGAAAAAGGGGAATGGCCCGAGCAGGGCCGGGTGAAGCGGGCCGGCAGGCCCGAGGCGTTGGCGGACGTGGGGTCGGCGACCGGCGGCGTGGGGCGAGGCGCAGCATGCCGAAGCGCTGCCTTGCCCGCCCGCGTTCCGCCTGTCCGGCCGCGTCCGCTCTGCTTGATTCTCGCCCGCTGCCGCTCTCCTCCCGGGTCCCGTGGTGCCGCGCGCCGACTCGGGGAGGCGCGCCGGCCCGGCAGCGGCGTCGGCGTGGTGTCGGTGGCGGCGGCTTGCGCCGGCCCGATGCGGGGCGGGCGGCCGGGGCAGACTTGAAGGAGTCGAACAGCAGGTGCAACGGGCCGAAGTCGCCGGTTACGACCTCGACGTGGCAGCAGGCGGCATCGCGCCGAGCAGCATGTCGTCGAAGTCGAGCCCGTTCATCCGGTCCAGCGCCCCCTGGGAGGCGGCGGCCAGCTGTGCGTTGCGCGCGGCGTGCTCGTCGCCGACCAGCGTCGGGCCGTCGGGTGCGGTGACCGCCTCGCGCTGGCAGTCGTTCAGGCTGGCCAGAAGGCGTTCGT
>CATQHX010000007.1 GCA_958296065.1 Vicinamibacterales bacterium
AGGTCGTGCGCGAGCTCGACGCCGCATTCGATGCGGCGGTGAATGGTGTTCCGTATCCGGCCGGCAACGGGAATGGCAACGGGAACGGGAACGGCTACGCGGGCGGAGCGGTCGGCGGGGCCGCGCCGACCGGGTTCGACCCGCAGGCGTCCGCGGCGGGACGCGGCGGATCGGCTCGCGCGCCCGGGCGTCTCTCGGGTCTGCCGTCGCGGGCCGGGCGGGGTGGTCCTGCCGGCGGACCGGGCACACGCGCGGGTGGGCGCTTCGCCCCACCCGGTGTCGCGGAGCGTCCTGCGCCGCTGCCTCCGGCCGACGTGACCGGCAGCGTGGTACTGGGCGCTTCGCCGGAGGCGGGGAGCGGGGGCACGCCGGCCGCCGGGTTCGCCGCCGCCGCAGGCATCCTGACGGGGCGCCCCACGCTGCGCCCCACGCGCACGGAAGTCCGCCCCGACATCGACGGCCGTCTCGACGACCTGGTCTGGCGGAATGCGTTGCGCGTGACCGAGTTCGTGCAGGAGTCGCCGTTCGAAGGCGCGCCGGCCAGCGAGGAAACCGAGGTCTGGATCAGCTACGACAGCCAGAACCTGTACCTGGCGGTGCACGCGCACTACGAGGATCCCGGCATCATGCGGGCGACCCGGGTGGATCGCGATCAGTCTTGGCGCGACGACAACATCACCGTCTACTTCGACCCGTTTCTCGACCAGCAGCGCGCCTACGCTCTGTCGGTCAACGGTTACAACGTGCAGGGCGACGAGATCATCAACGCGCGAGGCCGGAGTGGCCGCGGTGGTGGCGGTGGTGGCGGTGGTGGCGGTGGTGGCGGCGGCGGTTTCAGGCGCTCGGGGATTCCGTTCGGCGACCGCTCGTGGGACGCGCTGTTCGAAAGCGGCGCGCAGATCGTCGACGACGGCTTCACGGCCGAGATGGCGATTCCTTTCAAGAGCCTGCGCTACCCGCAGCGGGGGCGCGACGTCCCTCACCGCTGGGCATTCCAGATCGTCCGCGAGATCCGGCAAAAGGACGAGAACGCGGTCTGGGCGCCGATCTCGCGCGGGGTGTCCGGCTTCCTGCCCCAGATGGGGATGCTCGAGGGGATGACGAACCTCTCGATGAGCCGCAACCTCGAGATCATGCCGGTGGCGACCGGTGTGCAGTTCGGCTCGCTCGACCTGGCGAACGGGACTTACGTGACCGACCGGGTGCAGCCGGAAGGGGGCGTCAACGTCAAGTACGGGATCACGTCGAACCTGACCGCCGACTTCACGCTCAACCCGGACTTCTCGCAGATCGAGTCCGACCGGCCGCAGATCGAGGTCAACCAGCGGTTCGCGCTCTTCTACCCCGAGCTGCGGCCCTTCTTCCTCGAGGGCGCCGAAATCTTCAACGTGTTCGGGCCGATCAACTTCGTCCACACCCGGACCATCCGCGACCCGGACTGGGGTGCGAAGGTCACCGGCAAGGTGGGCAGGACGTCGGTGGGCTTTCTCGCGGCGAACGACGCCGCGGCCGGGTCCGTGGCCGGCCTGGCCGGCCCGGACGGCAATGCCGCCGCGAACGTCGTCATCGGACGGGCACGCTATGACCTCTATGCCGAGTCGCACATCGGCGCGATGGTGACCAACCGCGACTTCCTCGGCGGCTACAGCCGCATGGCGCTGGCCGACGGGGCGTTCCGGCTCGGTCGCACCCAGGCGATCGGGTTCGCCGCGGTCCAGGCCGACAACCGCGATCTCGACGGAGTCGATTCCCGCGGCACGCTGTTCGACGTCAACTACCGGCTGCAGGGCCGCCACTGGAACATCTTCAACGGCACCTACCTGCTGTCGCCCGACTTTGGGACCGACGTGGGGTTCGTCCAGCGGACCGACCAGCAGCGCAACGTCACCACTCTCGGTTACCGCTTCTGGCCCGAGAGCTGGGTCATCAACTGGGGTCCCAGCGTCACCTACGGCCGCAACTGGAACTTCGACAACGTGCTCGAGGACGAGCAGTTCCAGGCCAGCCTGAACACGACGTTCGCCAACAACATCAGCGGCAGCTTCAGCGTCAGCCGCGACATGGAGCGCTACCTCGGCGTCAACTTCGACAAGATCGGGTACCGTGCCTTCGGCCGCATCAGCAGCAGCCGCAAGTACTCCATCGGTGCGTTCTACCGCTACGGCGACGAGGTGCGGTACCAGGAGAACCCCTTCCTCGGACGCGGCGGCAGCGGCGGGATGTTCGTCACCCTCCGGCCTACCACGCGGTTCCAGTCGCAGCTCAACCTGAACACGAGCCGGCTGATCGACCCGCGCGTCGACCCGAGCGTCGCGGACCCGCTGGTCTTCGACGTCACCATCGTGCGCGCCCTGAGCACCTACCAGTTCACCGACCGGTTGGCGCTGCGAAACATCGCCGAGTTCAACACGTTGCAGCGCACCATGGGGCTGAACATGCTGGTGAGCTACCGCGTCAACGCCGGGACGGTCTTCTACATCGGCTACGACGATCGCTATCGGCAGGCCGATCGGATCCTGGGCGAGGATTTCGACGGCGACGGGATCAGCGACTACCTGTTCCCCTCGATCACGACGATGCAGCGCACCAACCGGGCGTTCTTCACCAAGTTCCAGTACCTGTTCCGGTATTGAGGACCACCGGCCGGCGTCGCGATCCGGGGCTCCCCGGGGTCGGCCATGGCCTGCGGCAGGGCTGGCGCGGACGCCGCGAGGTCGCCACGACACTCATTGGCGCGGGTCACGATTCGGGCCGCGGGGCGGCGATGCGCACATCGCCATGGCCCGCATCCGTTATCATAGTGGGCTAAATGTCGTCCGGTATCCGGTCCGCCAACAAGGTGGTAGGTGTGCGCCATCTGATTCTCATCCTTGTCATCGTCGTGGGCGCAAGCCTGTCTTCGGCGGCGGTCGGGGCCCAGGAAGGGTCGCCCGACGCTTCCGGGTCCCGGTGGGCGTCGGTCGAGCCCGGCACGGTCGTCGTCGTTCCGTTCGAGAACATCTCGGCCACGCCGGCTGACGACTGGCTCGGGGCAGGCATCGCCGCGACGCTGACGGCCGATATGGAACGGCTCGATGCGGTCTCGGTCGTCGCGGGCGAGAGTCTGGCCTCGGAGGTGCGGGGGCTCGGCGCGGAACTGTCGTCATCCGGTGCCGTGACCGACGAGCGGATCCTGCGCGAGGCGAGCCGGCGGCGCGGGGCCGCCTGGCTGGTGAGCGGGGGCTACCAGCGTCTCGGCGAGCAGGTGCGAATCACCGCGAGACTCGTCGACACCGGGACCGGGGCGGTCCTGGCGGGTGCCAAGGCGGACGGCGCCGCCGACGACATGTTCGCGCTCCAGGACCGTATCGGTGCAGAGCTCGCGCTCGCGCTCGCGTCTCTGACGCGTGCCGACGGAGCGCCGGTCGCGAGCGGCACCGGCGCCACCAACGGGAACGGCTACCTCGGTGGCCACGGCAATGGCGGGAACGGCGACGGCAACGGGAACGGCAATGGCGAAGGCAGCGGCATCGTCTTGCCGCGCCGGATGCCGCCGGCCGCCGCGGCAGTGCCGCCGTTGCTGCCCCGCCCCGCGCCGGTGGAGACGGACGTCAACGGCGAGATCGCTTTCGGCCGCGCACCCATGACGGCCGGCTTCGGGGTGGCCGAAGGGGTGGGCATCCTGACCGGGCGCCCGACCATGCGTCCGCCACGGACCCGCGAGGCACCGCGCGTCGACGGCCGGCTGGACGACGCGGTCTGGCGGAACGCGCTCCACATCACCGACTTCGTGCAGCAGAACCCGGTGGAGGGGGCCCCTGCGACCGAGGCCACCGACGTCTGGATCGCCTACGACAGCCAGAACTTCTACCTCGCGGTGCACGCCCACTACGCCGATCCGAGCCTGATGCGGGCCAACCGCATCGACCGCGACCAGGCGTTCGAGGACGACAACATCGCCATCTACTTCGACACGTTCCTCGACCAGAACCGCGCCTATCGTTTCAGCGTCAACGGCTACGGCGTGCAGGGCGACGCCATCGTCAACGCGCGGGGCTACAGCCGCAGCGCGCGCGGCCGGCGGACCGGCAGCTACTCCTCCTCCCGCAACGAGATCCCGACCGGCGACTCGTCCTGGGACGCGCTCTTCGACAGCGGCGGGCAGATCGTCGACGACGGCTTCACGGCCGAGATGGCGATTCCCTTCAAGAGCCTGCGCTATCCGGCGCAGGACCGGGACATCCCGCACCGCTGGGGCTTCCAGATCGTGCGCGAGGTGCGCGGCAAGGACGAGAACCAGGTCTGGGCGCCGGTGACGCGCAACATCTCGGGCTTTCTGACCCAGGTGGGCGTCCTCGAGGGGATGACCAATCTGTCGATGAGCCGCAACCTGGAGATCCTGCCGACGTTCACGGGTATTCAGCACGGCTCGCTCGACAGCCGGGGTGACTTCGTGAACAAGGATCCGTCGCCCGAGGGCGGGCTGAACGTCAAGTACGGGATCACTTCGAACCTGACCGCGGACGTGACGGTCAACCCCGACTTCTCGCAGATCGAGTCCGACCTGCCGCAGATCGAGGTCAACCAGCGCTTCGCGCTCCGCTATCCGGAACTGCGCCCGTTCTTCCTGGAAGGCGCCGAGATATTCCAGATACTTGGCCCGCTCACCTTCGTCCACACGCGGACCATCGTCGATCCGGAGTTCGGCGCGAAGCTGACCGGGAAGCTCGGCAACACGACTCTCGGCATGATCGTGGCTGACGACGAGGCGCCGGGCCGGGTCGAGCCGGGCAACCTGGCCTACGGTCGCAAGGCGAACAACTTCGTCGGACGGGCGCGCTACGACCTCTACGCCGAGTCCTACCTCGGGGCGATATTCACACACCGCGGCTTCATGGACAGCCACAGCACCCTGGGGGCGCTGGACGGCAACTTCCGGCTCGGCCGGACGCAGGGCGTCGGATTCAAGCTGGCCCAGACGGATCACCGCGACCTGGATGGCGTCACCCGGCAGGGCCAGATGGTCGACCTCAGCTACCGGCTGAACAGCCGGCACTGGAACAGCTTCGTGGCGCTGTACACGCTGTCGCCCGACTTCCGGCACGACATCGGGTTCGTGCGCCGGGTCGACACGAAGCGCCTCTACAGCAGGCTCGGCTACAACTTCTGGCCGGAGAGCTGGATCGTCAACTGGGGGCCGAGCATCCAGTACGGTCGGAACCACAACTTCGCCAACGACCTCGACGACGAGGACGTCCGCCTCGGGTTCACCGCCCGATTCGCGCGGAACATCAGCTTCAATACGGACGTGCGCGAAGAGATGGAGCGCTACCAGGGCATCCGGTTCCACAAGCGCGCCGTGTCGGTCGGCGGGCAGGTCAATACCAGCCGGAAGCTGATCTTCGGCGGCTACTACCGCCAGGGCGACGAGGTGAAGTACCAGGAGAACCCGTATCTGGGCAAGGGGGGCAGCGGCAGCTTCTTCGCCGCGGTGCGGCCGGTCTCGCGGTTCCAGTCCGAGCTGAATCTCAGCGTGAGCGACTTCATCGACCTGCGCAACGGCGCCGACACGATCTTCGACGTCAAGATCGTCCGCAACCTGAGCACCTACCAGTTCACCGATCGCTTCCTGCTGCGCAACATCGCGGAGTACAACACGTTCGACCGGACGTTCGGCATGAACTGGCTGCTCACCTATCGCGTGAACGCCGGGACCGCCTTCTATCTGGGCTACGACGACCACTATCAGCAGGCGGATCGGCTGTACGGCGACGTCGACGGCGATGGGTTCGAGGACCAGTTGTTCCCGGCGCTGACGTTCATGCAGCAGACCAACCGCGCAGTCTTCACGAAGGTGCAGTACCTGTTCCGGTACTGACTCCGGGATTCCGGCGATGTCGAACTGTTCACCGGAGCACCCGGAACTCTACCGCACGAGCCACGTTATCAAGGCCGACGATGAACTCCTCCGTTGCATGCGAAACAACGTGATGGAGTTTCCGGAATAGCTGGCATATCGCGCCGCCGGGGCGCATCGAGGACAGGCAATGACAACTGCATCCCGTTCGTTGTTCTTCGCACTCGCTCTCGCCGTCGCGGCGGCGGCGCCGGTTGCCGCCCAGGACGGCGGCCCGCAACTCGACAAGCTGACCCTGCCGGACGGATTCTCCATCGAGGTCTACGCCCCCGACGTGCCGAACGCGCGGCAACTGTCGCTCAGCCCGAACGGGACGCTCTTCGTCAGCACCCGCCGGCTCGGCAACGTCTATGCCGTGCTCGACGACGACGGCGACCAGAAGGCCGACCGCGTGCTGACGCTCGACAGCGGCCTCAACATGCCGAACGGGGTCGCGTTCCGCGACGGCGCTCTCTACGTCGCCGAGGTCAATCGCGTCCTGCGCTACGACGACATCGAGGCGCACCTCGACGCGCCGCCCGAGCCGGTGGTGGTCAACGACGAGTTCCCCTCCGACCGCGCGCACGGCTGGAAGTTCATCGCCTTCGGCCCCGACGGGCGCCTCTACGTGCCGGTCGGCGCGCCGTGCAACATCTGCGACCACGAGGCGACCACTCCGATCTACTCCACCATCAACAGCATGAACCCGGACGGCAGCGATCTGCGGATCTACGCCCGGGGCATCCGCAACACGGTGGGCTTCGCCTGGCACCCGGAGACGGACGAGCTCTGGTTCACCAACAACGGCCGCGATCGGCTCGGCGACACGCAGCCGGCCGACACGCTGCATCACGCGCCGGAGCCCGGCCTCCACTTCGGCTTCCCGTTCTGCCACCAGGGTGACATCCAGGATCCGGAGTTCGACACCCGTCCGTGCAGCGAGTTCCGTCCACCGGCGCAGAAGCTGGGCCCGCACGTCGCCTCGCTCGGCATGCGGTTCTATACCGGCGACATGTTCCCGGCGGAGTACCGCAACCAGATCTTCATCGCCGAGCACGGCTCGTGGAACCGGACCCCGGAGGCGGGCCACACCGGCTATCGTCTGACCGTGGCGAAGCTCGACGGCGACAAGGTGACCGACTACGAGGTGTTCGCCGAGGGCTGGCTGGAGCCGACCAACGAGTGGTGGGGACGCCCGGTCGACGTGCAGGTGATGCCGGACGGCGCGCTGCTGGTCAGCGACGACACGGCCGGGGCGATCTATCGGATCACCTACTCGGAGTAGACAGCCTCACAGTCGGAGCGGCCGGGATGGAGGCACGGCGCGCGACGCCTCCATCTCCGGCGCGGCGGCTTCCCGCAAGCGGGGTTGGTCGGGATCGAGCCGGCAGGCGGAGGTTTCCAGACTATGGCACAACCAGGCGTTGCATCGCCGCTCGGGGCATCCGGCGATCCGGAGCGTTTGCCGGGTGCCGCAGGCGTGCCGGCGCTGGAGAACGGCGATCGGCTCACGCGCTGCGAGTTCGAGCGCCGCTATGCCGCGCGGCCGGACCTGAAGAAGGCCCAACTGATCGAAGGAATCGTCTACATGCCGTCGCCTGTCAGCATGGCGCACGCGGAGCCGCATGCGACGGTTCAGACCGTGCTCCTCGTGTACGCCGCGTCTACACCAGGTGTCCGTGGAGCCGACAACGCCACCGTCCGACTCGATCTCGACAACGAGCCACAGCCCGACGTGGTGTTGCTCATCGCGGCGGACGCGGGCGGCCGGTGTCGAGTGAGCGCCGACAACTACCTGGAGGGAGCGCCGGAGCTGGTGGTCGAGGTCGCGGCCAGCAGCGCGTCGATCGATCTGCACGCCAAGCTGCGCGCGTATCGCCGCAACGGCGTGCAGGAGTACCTCGTGTGGCGGACGCATGAGCGGCGTATCGACTGGTTCGAGCTGGCCGGCGGTGAGTACCGCTCGTTGCCGCCCGATGATGCCGGCGTACTCCACAGCCGGGTCTTCCCCGGACTTCGGCTGGGCGCCGGCGCGTTGCTGAAGGGAGACCTCGCCGGGGCCCTGGCGGAGGTGCAGAAAGGCGTCGGCACCCCCGAGCACAGAGCGTTCATCGAACGGCTCGCGAAGAAGCGGAGCAGCGCATGAGCCCGCGCGCCGATTGCGAAGTGGTGACTCCCCGGACCGGGTCGAAGAATCGAGCTGCGACGTTCGGCGGGATGGCCCTGGCCGCTTTCGTGGCGGGGTCGCCGGCGGTTGGCGCGGCGATCGGCGCACAGGCGGCGACCGTTGGGAGGGTGGCAGGCGTATCGGCCGCCGGTGCTCCCGCCGCCGGCGCCCAGGCCGCGGCGGCCGTGGGCGGCCTACTCACCCCCGAACTGGTGCGCGCGCGGACCGAGCGCGAGTGGGACGTCAAGGCCGAGAAGATGCGGCGGCACCTGCTGCCGCTGATGCGGGCGCACGAGATCGACCTCTGGATCATCCTCAGCCGCGAGAATGCCCCCGACCCGGCGCTGGAGCTGTTCGGCGGCTACGGGATCACCGGCTGGTACGGCCACCGCAACGCCTATCTCTTCCACGACGCCGGGGAGGACGGCCTGCAGACGACCGTCCTGGGAACGCACCTGAGCGGCCACCTCGCGCGGTTCTACGACACGCGCGAGCTCTACGGCGAGGAGGGGCTCGCGCCGCATCTGCGGCGCTACGTCGAGGCGCGCGACCCGCGGCGGATGGCGATCAACCAGTCGCGGACCATCAGCATGGCGGACGGCTTGACGGCGGAGTTGAAGGAGTATCTCCTGGACGCTGTCGGTCCTCGGTACCGGGACCGGATCGTCTCGTCGGAGCCGCTGCTCGTCGAGTACGTCTCGACGCGCACCCCGGCCGAGGACGCGATCCAGCGGGAGGCGAGCGCGGCGACGTTCGCCATCCTGCGGCGCGCACTTTCGAACGAGGTCATCACGCCGGGCCGGACCACCCTGCTCGACGTCCACTACTGGATCACCGCCGAGTGGAAGCGGCAGGGCTTCGAGTTCAACTTCCCGGCGTCCGTCGACCTGCAGCGCGCCGGCGCCGACCCGCTCGACGACAGCAACGACGCGGTGATCCGGCCGGGCGACCTGCTCCATGTCGACTTCGGCGTGCGCAACTCCGGCATCGTGGCCGACCAGCAGAAGATGGCCTACGTGCTGCGGCCGGGCGAGGAGGAGCCGCCGGCCGGGTTGCGAGCGGCCTTCGAGCGTTCGAACCGGATGGCGGAGATCCTATTGGAGGAGTTCGTCCCCGGCCGTACCGGCATCGCGATCAAGACGAGGGCCGAGGCGCGGGCCGCCGACGAGGGAATCGACGCGCTCGTCTACTCGCACGCCCAGGGCAACTGGGTGCACGACGCCGGGGTCTGGATGGTCTTCGACTGGCCGGACCGCTACGGCGACCACCCGCGGTTCCCGCTGCGCGCCGGGGAGTGGATTTCGCTGGAGTTCTCGGTCACCGCGCCGGCCGAGGAATGGGACGGGCAGGCGGTCACCATCATGCGCGAGGAGGACACGCTCGTGCACGAGGACGGCCGCGTGGAGTACCTGTCCGGGCCGCAGACCGAGCTCTGGATCATCCGCTGAGCGGGCCGGCACACCGTTTCGTTACGCCGTATAGACGACGCTTCGACCGCCGCCTTCAGGTGTCTGAACAGGCCGGGCGCATACTGCACCTCGTCGAGGATGACGGGCTGGCGCGCCAGCCGTTCAAGAATGCGACCGATGCGTTCACCCCTGCTCCACGAGCCGGGAGGCGGGAGCGACGAACCGCCGATACAGGTCGAAGTTGTAGAGTGCGAACGCTGCGCACATGATGATGCCGCTCAGGCCCATGGTCGGCGCGGCCAGGGACATCGGCTCGTTGAGCAACCGATAGATGCCGACGGAGTACCCCGCCAGCAGGCCGAGCTGCACGAACAGCCCCAGGCCCCAATCGAATGCGGCCGTCCTGTTGCGCGCGATGAGGGCCAGGTACGACAGGGCGACGGCAACGATGTAGAAGTGCAACGGTCCGAGGTACGCCTCGAACCAGACCCTCGTCGGGTAGTCGAGCTCCTCGACGATCAGCGTCTTGAGGCCGACCGCCAGTCCGTTCGTCGCCAGGAAGCACAGGCCGAAGTAGGCAGCGAGCCAGATCGCCCGCCGCGGCCGGTCGCTGAACGTCCCGTTGCGCTCCGTTGCCCTGACGACGATCAGGAAGAGCCCGACTGCCGATGCCGTCATGACCGGGATGTAGACGTACCACTCGAAGAAGCCGATGTCCCGCATCCAGAGCAGAAAGGGGCCGAGCACTTCGCCCAGGCGGTTGGTGAACGTAGCCGGTGGAGTCATGGGTTGACCCTCCTCAGTTCTGTTTGGACGATCCCGGCCGCACGACAGTTTCAGATGTTCCGCACGGAACGGCATCGAGCTCGTGAGGGGACTCGACACCCGCGCCGAGTTGCGAGATCGCGATGACGTGGCTATTGTCTCGGGATGCGCTGGCCTCGAACGTGGTGTGCGTTCGCGCTGGGGTGCCTCCTGGCCGGCGCAGCACCGGTCTCCGCGCAGAGCGCGGCCGACCGCGACGTGGAGGCGGTTCTGCAGCGCATCCAGGCCTCCGTCGAGCGCTTCTATGCGCGGGCGCTGCACGTGGTGGCCGACGTGCGCGTCCGCGTGCGGCCGCTGGGGCGGAGCTTTCGCTCCACGGGCCGGGGCCGAAGCCTCTTGTACGAGATGCGGGTCGAGTGGGCGGAGGGGACGGACACGATGGCCCCCGCTCCCGTCGTGACGCGACGGCTCCTGGAAGCGAACGGCCGTCCGGCGGCGCCGGAAGACGAGCCCCAGTGCGCCGATCCGGAGCCGTTCTCGGAGGAGCCTCTGGCCATCTTCCTCCCCGCGAAGCGGAAGGACTATGTGTTCACCTGGTCCGGGCGCGAGCGCGAGGCGGGCCGGGAAACGGACGTCCTCGAGTATCGGCTGCGGCACGAAGAAGCGCCGACCATCGAGTGGGAAGATACCTGCGTCAGCATCGATCTGCCGGGACACACGCGGGGAAGGGTCTGGGCCGATGTGGAAAACGGCGATGTGCTGCGGGTCGACGAGCGCCTGACCGGCATGTTCGAGTTCCCGGTGCCGCGCGACCAGCGCCGCCGGGGCGTCCGGTCGACGATGGCCATCGAGAGCTCCAACAGCACGGTCCGCTATCGCCGGGTGGCGTTCTCCGATCCGGACGAAACGCTGCTGCTGCCCGCGTCGAGCGAGTCGATGACGGTCTGGCGCAACGCGGGCGTCGCAAGGCAGTTCATCCTCCACGAGATCTCGAACTATCGGCGGTTCGTCACGGGCGCGCGCATAGTCGGGATTCCGCGCCGACCCTGATCGCGACAGCGAGCGCGCACGGATCGACGGCCCGGGCAGTTGAGCAGCGCCGGGATGTCCGCACGGTGCGAGGCCGTCGCATGCACGTCGGACCCGGCCTGTTCGTGCCGCACGGCGAGCGAGAGGTCTGGCCGCAACGAGTGCCGGCCTCCGCGTGATACTCTCGACACCCTCGACACCGCCATGCCCATTCCCGCCGGCCAACCCGCCCCCAACCTCAGCGTTTCCACCTGGGTACAGGGCGCCGCCACGAACCTGGATCAACAGCGCGGCAACGTGGTCCTGATCGAGGTCTTCCAGGTCAACTGCCCCGGCTGCTTCTTCAGCGCCATCCCCGAAGCGATCAAGGTCCACGAGCACTTCGCCGGCCAGCCGGTCACCGTTCTCGGCGTCGCGACCGCCTTCGAGGACTGGGACAAGAACACCGTCGACAACTTGCAGCGGCTCGCGGAGACCGGCGAAGTGATCGGCGAGACCCGTAGGATGCTGGATCGGGCCGGGATGCTCGACGACGGCAGGCTCCGCTATCGCATTCCGTTCCCGCTGGCCATGGACGAGCTGGACCCGGTCACGGGCAGCCCCACGCGGGAAAAGGCCCTGGCCGCCATTCGCCCCCAGGTCCCCGCCTTCGACACGCTTCCCGAAGCGCACCAGAGCCAGTTGATCGACCGCGTGACGACCTACCTGAAGTCCCGCGAGTACGCGCCAGCGACGTTCGATCGGTACGCGCTCCACGGCACCCCGTCGACCATCCTCGTCGACCAGCGGGGTTCTCTGCGGGACATCACCTTCGGCCAGGTCGACGATCTCGCCCCCACGATCCAGGCTCTCCTCGACGAGTGAAGGCCGCGGGAGGTGGTCGTTCGGAGCGCCTCAGCGGAGAGATTTCTTCACTTCGCGGCTACACCGCTTCGGTCGAAATGACGGATGGGACGCCGGCCGACCGGGATAACACCGCCCACTGGCAACAGTTCCGCCGAATCCACTTGACGTTTTCCTTTCAATTCGATAATTATCGAAATATGGAAATCGACACGGCCACCGATGCCTTCACTGCCCTGTCGCAGGAGACGCGCCTGCGGGCCTTCCGGCTGCTGGTTCGGGCCGGGCCGGCGGGGCTGCCGGCCGGGGAGATCGCCCGGGCACTCGGTGCCGCGCCGTCGACGCTCTCGACCCATCTCGGCCTGTTGCAAAGGGCCGGGCTGGTGTCGTCGGAGCGGCACTCCCGGCAGATCGTCTACCGGGCGGATTTCGACGGGGTCGGCGCGCTGATCCGGTTTCTGATGAAAGACTGCTGCAAGGGACACCCGGTCGTCCGTGCCGCAATCGAGGACGAAGCGGCCTCACCGGCCGGGAACGGCGCGAGAGGAGAATCGGCGATGAAGCGTTTTCATGTGCATCTGAACGTCGTGGACCTGGACCGGACGGTGCAGTTCTACCAGACCCTGTTCGGCGCCGCACCGGACAAGCTGAGGGACGACTACGCTCAGTGGATGCTGGACGATCCGGCCGTCAACTTCGCCGTCTCGACGCAGAAATGCTGCGACGGCGACGGCGGCGGCGTTTCGCATCTCGGCTTCCAGGTCGAGGACGACGCCGGCCTGGCCGAGATCACCCGCGCGCTGACCGACGCCGAGCAGGCGATCTTCGAGGAGCAGGAAAATCTCTGCTGCTACGCCAAGGGCAACAAGACCTGGGCGTCCGACCCAGACGGCGTGGTGTGGGAGACCTTCCACCGGTTGGGCCACTCCGAGACCATGGGCCGGGACGAGGCGCGCGACTCGTAGATCGAGGATTTGCACGAACGGGTGGTAAGATAGCGCCTACACGTAGCCGCGCGCACCGGCGGGGGTTGAAAGCGCGCGGCGCAGGCCGGTGCCCGTAAACGTCAAGCCCGTGACCTTCTCTTTCGCCCGGAAACTCGCCGCCGAAGCCCTCGGCACCGCTTTCCTGCTCGCAACGGTCGTCGGCTCCGGAATCATGGCGGAGACGCTGGCCGGCGGCAACGTCGCGCTCGCCCTGCTCGGCAATACCGTGGCGACCGGCGCCATCCTGATGGTGCTGATCCTGATTTTCGGGCCGGTCTCGGGCGCCCATTTCAACCCGGCGGTCACGCTCAGCTTCCTGATTCGCAAGGAGATCGGCACACGCGACGCGCTCGTCTACGCCGTCGTCCAGATCGCCGCCGGCCTGGCCGGCGTGCTGGTCGCCCATCTGATGTTCGGCGAGCCGGCCTTCGCCGCGTCGGTCAAGGGCCGCACCGGCATCGGCCAGTGGGCGGGCGAGTTCGTCGCGACCTTCGGCCTGGTGGGCACGATCCTGGGCACCGTCCGGTTCCGGCCGGAGGCCACGGCCTATGCCGTCGGCCTGTTCATTTCGGCGGGCTACTGGTTCACCTCCTCCACCTCCTTCGCCAATCCGGCGGTCACGATCGCCCGTAGTCTGACCGACAGCTTCTCCGGCATCCTGCCGGCCCATGCGCCGGGCTTCATCCTGGCGCAGCTCGCGGGCGCAGTCGCGGCAACCCTCGTCTTCGGCTGGCTACTGAAAGACGGGAAAGACTGACCGGCGGGCACCGGTCTGCACTGCGGCGCGTTCCGATATTGTCGGCAGCCCGGCAACGCTATAGGGGCGGCGTGCGGACGCATCGGCGCGCCGGTTCGCGACGTGCCGCCCCCAAACCTGCCGCTCGCCCGCATCTCCCGCCGAAGGCCGAACCATGACCGTCAGAGCCAAAGCGGCCTTGTTAAGGATGGAGATAATGAGGGGAAGCCTCCCGGCGCAGGGGAGTAAATGCTTTGGATTCAGTGCTTTGCGGGAGATGAGTGGCGGTGAGGCAGGGATTCGAACCCTGGGAAGAGGTTAATGCCCCTTCAACGGTTTAGCAAACCGCCGCCTTCAGCCTCTCGGCCACCTCACCGCAGGAGGGCGAACGCGGTCGGATCGCATGCAGCCGGCCGCACCTTCTACGATACCGCACTTCCCGGCGCGCGCAAAGCGGACGAGCACCGGGGCACCGAACCGCGGCCTTGCCGAAAGGCGAAAGCTCGGGTAGCTTGAGCGTGCCGTCGTCGCCCACGCTGGTGCGGACGGGGCATTCTCGCCGTCGGCGTCGCGCTCGGCGTTCCCGGACACGGCGACGCGGCCGCACCGGTGGTCTACGCCTACCCGGAACTCGAGGGACTGCTGGCGGGCGAGGGCGCGGGCGGACGCAAGGCGATGCTCCCTGGCCCGGGAGAACAGCCGCCTACCGAGCGGCCCGGGAGCTGAGGCGCCGATCCGGGGCGACCTTGGCAGGCCGTGTTCCTTCGGGCCGTTGCGCCTGCGATTCGGCGATTGAACGGGCGCGTGCAAGGCATTAAGATCAAGAGCTATCGCTTTTTCCGGCGCCGACGCCCGCGCGAGGCGGGCCTGCACGGTGCCCGAGGATCGGCAACACCGTCTGGAGATCAGATCGATGACGCGATTGGTCGCACTGTCCGCCGGCGTCGTGATCGCCCTGTCACTCGCGGCCGTCCCCGCCGGCGCGGCCGAGGGGACCCCCACGTACAACGAGCACGTCGGGGACATCCTGCTGAACAACTGCGCGAGCTGCCACCGGCCGAACCAGGTGGCGCCGATGTCGCTGCTGTCGTACCGCGAGGCGCGGCCGTGGGCGCGGGCCATCAAGGCGAAGGTCGTCTCGCGCGAGATGCCGCCGTGGTTCGCCGACCCGCGGTTCGGCGAATTCTCCAACGACATCAGCCTGAGCGACGACGAGATCGAGACGATCGTCGCGTGGGTCGACGGCGGCGCGCCGCAGGGCGACGGGGCGGCGCCGGAGCCGCCCGACTTCTCGGCGGCCGGCTGGAGCCACCCCGACGGGCTCGATCCGGACTACGTCATCGAGTTCCCGATCGCGTGGCAGATCGACGCCGAGGGCGAGACCCCGAACTTCAACCTGTTCACGCCGCTGCCTTTCGACGACGTCATGCGGGTGTCGGCGACCGAGGTGCGGCCCGGCAACTACGCGGTGACGCACCACATCACGACCGGTCTGGTGGACCTGCCGCCGGGGACGAAGCTGGGCCGCGGGCCGGCGTGGCCGGGCGGGCCGTTGGTCGACTACGTGCCGGTGGAGGATCCCGACTACGCGGCGACGGAGGCCGACGCGGCGGACGAAGCGTCCGCGGATGACGAGGAAGCCGACGAGCGTTCCGCCGCGGAGCTCGAGGAGCGCCGGCGGGCGCGGGCCGGCTTCGGACCGTACATCCCGGGCGTGGGAGCCAGGGTGGTCCGCGACGGGCAGGTCCGCGAGGTGCGCGGCGACCTGTTCGACTACATCATCTGGAACCTGCACTACCAGGCCACCGGCAAGCCGGAGGTGGCCCGGCCGGCCATCGGCGCTTGGTTCGCCAACGACACGGACGGCAAGTACCAGCGCACCCTCTCGTTGCGCGAGTACACCTCCGAGAACGAGCAGCTCGTCGCACCGCCGCCGCTCACCGCGGAGGAGCGGGCGGCCGCGAACGCCGATCGGCAGGCGGGCCAGGGGCTGAATCCGCTGCTGGCGCCGATTCCGCCAAACGATCCGAACTGGACGGTCACCGGCATCGGGGCGTTCCAGAACGATGCCGTCCTGCAGAGCCTGTTCCTCCACATGCACGTGCGCGGCAAGGATGTCACCTACGTGCTGACCTACCCGGACGGCCGGGAGGAGATCCTGCTCCGGGTGCCGAACTACGCCTTCGACTGGCAGTTCGAGTACGACCTCGTCGAGCCGATTCGGGTGCCGGCGGGGAGCACGGTGAAGGCCATCGCCCGCTACGACAACTCGAGGGCCAACCGCCTGAACCCCGCTCCGCACAAGGAGGTCTACTGGTCGGAGCAGAGCTGGGACGACATGTTCCTCGCCAACGTCAAGTACACGCTGGAGGACGAGGACACCGAGGGCGACAACTGACGCCGTCCGTGCCGAGGGAATCCGGAAGGGCCGCGCGCCGCGTTGCGCCGGCCCTTTTTCTTCCCCGCCCGGGAGTCCGAAGCATAGGACGGAGCGGATTCCCGGCGAGGTTTGACTGGGCGGAGAGCGGAGCCGCAAGGCGACGATTCCAAGCGAGTTGGAGCATCGAGACATGCCGTACGGAAAGACAGCCGTCCTTCTGCTGACCGCGGCCGTCTGGCTGGCGCCGGCGGCCGCGCTCGGCCAGCGGCTGGCCGCGACCACCGGCGAACCGACGGTCGAGATCGTGCACACGGTCGGCTGCGTCGAGCGCCGCACGGGGGACGCCGAGTGGTGGCTCGCACGGGCCGCGGACCCGACCGTCACCAGGCCCGGCGTGTTCAACCAGGACGACGTGGACGAGGCGCGCGAGCAGGCCCTCGGCGCACGCGCGTTCCACCTCGTGGGCGTGGCCGACTTCCTCGGTGCCGAGGCCCTGCTGCGCTCGTTCGACCGGTCGTCCTTCACGACCCCGGATCAGGCGAACGCCACCGGCGAGCTCCGCGCGGGGCGCAGGGTTCTGGTCAAGGGGCTGCTGGTCGCGGCCGGAGAGGTCGAGCGGATCAACCTGTTGGCCGTCGTCGGGCTGGGAGCCTGCGCCGCAGAACGCAACGAAGTGAGTTCGGCGGCGCAGGCTCCTGGAGCGGTGGGGGCTGGGGCTAAACGCGGAGCTTGGCGACGGGTTTGGCGGCGCTGGGAGCTTGCGCCGCAGCACTGCAGCGACGCTGCAGTGCTGCGGCGCAGGCTCCTAGCGCCCCGAAACGCCTCGCTGGCTCCGCCCGGGGCGGTCCGCGACGTGGACCCGCGAACGCGGGTCGCGGCCGAAGCCGCATCCGCATGACGGCTGTTGATTTCCGGTGTCGAGCCGCGCGCCGGAGGCACGCGACTCAGCGCTTCCGTGGCGGCTCTCCGCGCGAGGTCCGTATCGCCTGCGTCTCCCGCGTCGACCGTGGCGTTATGGGCCTAAGTGCTTTATATCAAGTAGCTTGCGCGTAACGGCAGGCCTCGGGTCCGGTCGCCGGCACGTGGTCTGGCAGCTCGGGAGCACGGCCGGTGGCGGGAGTTGCCTCCTCTCGTTCATCTTCCACAGAAGCTGTGGAAAACCCTGTGGAAGAAAGCCCTATTCGAGCGCAGGCGGCGCGTGCATTCGGACCGGTTCAGCGATTTGCACCATCGCGGTGCGCGGGCGTCGGCGGCAACGTGTCCGCACGCCTTGAAGCGTCTCGAGGGCCGGTGTTCGAGGACCGGCGACCGCCCCAGGTTCCCCCCGGGGCGTAGCCCGATGTGCAGCCATGATATCGTCCGAACCAAACGGAACCGACACGATTCCGCGGTCACGAACCGCAAGCAGAAAAGGGGAGTCCACGATGACTCGTCTCGCCGCGATCGTCACGCTCGCCATTCTCGTCCTCGCCGCGCCCGCGGCGGCCCAGGCGCCCGCCGTCGGCCCGGTGACCGACGCCGTGCTGGCGGATCCGCCGCCGGAGAGCTGGCTGAACTGGCGCCGGACCCTGGACGGGTGGGGATACAGCCCGCTGGAGCAGATCGACCGCGACAACGTCGGGGGACTCCGGATGGTCTGGTCGTGGGCGATGGAGCCCGGGTCGCAGCAGACCACCCCCATCGTGCACGAGGGCGTGATGTACCTGGCCAGCCCCGGGAACATCGTGCAGGCGCTCGACGCCGCGACCGGCGACATGCTGTGGGAGTACCGCCGCCAGTTTCCGACCGCGCGGGGCCGCGGCCGTCCCAACCGCAACATCGCGATCTACCAGGACAAGATCATCCTCAACACCGCGGATGCGAACATTGTGGCCCTCGACACCCGGACCGGCGAGGTCGTCTGGGAGGCCGAGGTTGCCGACTCGTCCAAGGGCTTCTTCTTCAGTAGCGGCGCGCTCGTGGTCCGGGGCGTGGTGGTCTCCGGGATGGCGGGCTGCCTGCGCTTCTGGGAGGAGGGCTGCTTCATCACCGGCCACGACGCCGACACCGGGCGCGAGCTGTGGCGGACGTCCACCGTGGCACGGCCGGGGGAGCCGGGCGGCGACACCTGGGGCGACCTGCCGATGATGTTCCGCGGCGGCGGCGACGCCTGGATCGCCGGGAGCTACGACCCGGACCTCGGCCTCACCTACTGGGGTGTGGCGCAGGCCAAGCCGTGGGCCCAGGTGAGCCGCCGCACGGACGCCGACGCGCTCTACACCAGCTCGACGCTCGCGCTCGATCCCGAAACCGGAGAGATGCGCTGGTACTTCCAGCACCTGCCGGGCGAGTCGCACGACATGGACGAGACGTTCGAGCGGATCCTCGTCGACGTCGACGGGCGGCCCTCGGTCTTCACGATGGGCAAGCTCGGCATCCTGTGGCAGCTCGACCGCGAGACCGGAGGGTTCATCAACGCCACCGACCTCGGCTACCAGAACATCGTCGACATCGATTCGCAGACCGGACGCATGTCGTTCCGGCCCGGCATGATGCCCGTGCTCGACGAGGAGCTGTCGTTCTGCCCGAGCCATTCCGGTCTCAAGAGCTGGCGGGCCATGGCCTACAGCCCGGAGACCGAGGCGTTCTACATTCCTCTGACGCTCAACTGCCAGCGAACCATCTACAGCGAGGTCGAGTTCCGGGAGGGCGGCGGCGGCGCCGGGATGGTGTTCCGCGAGAACTTCCTGCACCCGGACAGCGACGGCAACATGGGCGAGTTCGTGGCCATGCACGTGAGCGGCGAGATCCTCTGGTCGCATCGCAAGCGGTCGCCCTACATCTCGGCGGCGCTGACGACCGCGGGCGGACTGACGTTCGTCGGCACGTACGACCGGCGGGCGTACGCCTATGACGTCGCGACCGGCGACGAGCTCTGGGAGACGCGCCTGCCGACCGCCGTGCAGGGCTTCCCCGTCACCTACAGCGTGGCTGGCCGGCAGTACGTCGCGATCGGGACCGGCACCGGGGGCGGAAGCTGGACGACGATGCCGGCGGAGCTGATTCCCGACGTACGGCGTCCGAACGCAGGCAACGGCTTGTTCGTGTTCGCGCTGCCGGCGGAGTAGGAAAGGCGTGCATGGCGGAATCGTGCCGGGGTCGGCAGAAGAGCATGCTGGCGCCGACTCGGGCGGCGGCGCCCCATTCCCGGCGCCCCGCGCGACGTAGCAGCGAGGCCACTCAGGTGATGCCGAGCAGCTCGACCTCGAAGAGCAGGGTCGCGTCTCCCGGGATGGGGCCCTGCCCGCTGCTGCCGTAGCCGAGCTCGGGTGGAATGACGATGCGCCGCCGACCACCCACGCGCATGCCGAGCAGGCCCTGGTCCCAGCCGGCAATCACCTGTCCGGACCCGAGCGTGAACGAGAAGTCCCCGGAATCGAACTGCGTGCCCTTGTTCTCGGCCGCGTTCGGGTCGAAGAGCCAGCCCGTGTAGTTCACGGACAGGGTGTCGCCGTTCATCGCCTCCTGCCCCGTTCCCACGGTCAGATCGCGCAGCGGCTCGGCACGCTGGACGCGCTGTTGCCGGGCGCGAACGCGGAGGCGTCCCCGAACGGCTGAGCCATGTTCCTGCCCCTCGGCGACGAGCCGAACCCCCGCGGCGTCCCGGTCGTCACCTACACCCTGATCGGCATCAACGTCGCGGTGTTCCTGTTCGTGACACTGCCGCTCAGCGGGGTCCGGCCGGCGGCGGACGATCCGGTCCTCTGGGAGTACCTGACCGCCATCGGCCCGCAGCTCTCTCCGCGCATGGAAGAGAGGCTGCTGCTGCAGGTCTCCGCGTACGACCTCGTCGTCTTCTCGTACGGGTTCCGGCCGGCCGACTGGAGCGCGCTGGCGCTGCTGACCTCGCTGTTCCTCCACGGCGGGTTCATGCATCTCGCCGGCAACATGCTGTTCCTCTGGATCTACGGCGACAACGTCGAGCACCGGCTCGGCCCGGTGCGGTACCTGGTGGCGTATCTGGGGACCGGCATTCTCGCCACCCTGTCTCACGCGGTGCTGGACTTCGGGTCCGTCATACCGATGGTCGGGGCGTCCGGCGCCATCTCCGGCGTGCTCGGGTTCTACTTCATCTGGTTCCCGAGGAACCGGGTCCGGCTGTGGATCATGCTGTTCCCGTTCTTCATGAACGTCATCTACGCGCCGGCGCGGCTGGTGCTGGGGATGTACCTGGTCATCGACAACCTGCTCCCGTTCCTGGCGACGCGCGGGGCCGGCGGGGGTGGTGTGGCCTATGGTGCGCACATCGGCGGTTTCGTCGCGGGTCTGGCGTATGCCTGGTGGAGCCAGCGCGGCGAGGTGCAGCGCCGGCCGGCGGACTTCGAGCCGGATCCGGTGGCTCCGGCCTTCGATGCGGACCCGACCTCGGTGCGCGGGATCCGCCAGATGATTGCGGCCGGGGAGCACGAGCAGGCGGCACCCGCGTACTTCAACCTGAGCGCGGCGCGCACGGCGCGGCTGCTGCTGCCCGAGGACTCCATCAACTTCGGGCGCTGGTTGGCCAACAACCGCCATTCCGATGCGGCGCTGGTCGTCTATCAGCGGCACCTGCGCGACTATCCGCTCGGCCCCTACGCCGCCGAGGCGCATCTGGGCGCGGGCCTGGTGCAGCTCTACTCGCGCAACCAGCCGACTGCCGCCTACCAGCACCTGGTAGCGGTCCTCGATGCCGAGCCGCACCCGGAGACCGAGGGGTATGCCCGGCGAGCTATCGCCGAAATCGCCGCCCGCCAGAAGTTCCGGGTGCACGGCGTGCATTGACCCTTCGATAGTCCATGGGATCCGGTCCGGCAGGCGCTCCGATCAAGCGTCGTGCGGCGCGGACTCCCGGCGAAGCCTGCCCGCGGCTTCGGTCAACGCCGGCGGGGGATCGGTTCGGTGAGGTAGCCGGTCAGCTCGCGCTTCCACCAGTCTCCTTGGGCACCCTCTTCCGGCGTCGTGAACCGGTAGCGGTACATCGCCAGCCGAACGAAGGCGGGCGGCTCGTCGTCGAACGGATTGCCGTCGAGGAGTTCGAGCGCGGCCGGGTCGTTTTCCAGGAGGCCGTCGACGAGGGCGAACAGCCAGTGGGCCTGCCGTTGCGGGTCGAGCGCCGCGAACCACATTTGCCAGTCGAGGCGCGGCATGTGGGGCTGCACGAAGCCGGGCGCGCGACCCAACTCGCCCGCCTTCCACGGAAACCGATATTCGATCCAGGTGTCGCCGTCCGCGGACCCTTCGATGACGATCTCCGGCCGCTCGGTCGTCATCACGCGGAACAGGCCGTAGCCGCTGACCGACCGTAGCGGGGCCACCGTGCGGAGCAGCGCATCGGACCATTCCGGCATCGGTGCGGGTCGCCGCAGCTCCCGCACGAACGTCAGCGCGCTCAGGATCGCCACCAGCGTGGCGACCACCGCCAGGGCTGTCCGCCGCATCCCGGGTTCGGGGACGCCACGCTGTGCGTATCCCGGCGGCGCCCACAGCCACGGCAGCAACCGGACGATGGCCGCATCGTCCAGCAGCGAGGCGTACAGCACCAGTGTGAGCAGGTTGAAGAAGCCGTAGTTGCCCGTGGCGGCGATCAGTACTTGCAACAGGCAGAGCAGCGCGCAGCCGGCGATGCGCGCGCCCCGAAACCGCGACGGGAAGAGAATGACGAACGGCACCACCAGCTCGACAACGAACATCACTCCGACTGACAGGGTGCCGAACCAGTCGGGAGCGTTGTGCGCGTACCAGCCGATCCAGGTCGGGAGGGGCTGCGTTTCGTAGTGATAGCGAAGCGCGGTCAGGCCCGACCACGTCTCGTCGCCGCTCAGCAACTTGGTGACGCCCGATAGAAAGGTCAGCTTGAACGCGAGGCTCCAGACGAGCCAGCGTGCCGCGGCGCTCGGCGAATGGCGGGTCTCCAGCGGCGGCCACCAGCCTGCGGGCGCATAGAGCACCGCCAGCACCCCGGTCTCCAGCAGCAGCAGGTCCCACTGGAAGAACAGGAAGTCCTGGCCGGCGACGGTGAGCGAGAGATACAGGGCCCAGAGGGACGCGAAAACGGCGATTGGGGCGATGCCGACCATCGCCGCGATGGACAAGGCGATTCCGAGCCAGCAGAGCACCGTCAGGAGCCCGTCGCCGGGCCATAGCCAGAGCAGCGTCGGAAGCTCCAGGTAGGCGTCTATTCCCCAGAGGTCATGGGCCCGCTCGAGGTATCCGGCGGCGGGGAGCAGGCCGTCCGACCCCACCAGGCCGGGAAGCTGCGGTGCGAGAGAGGCAAAGGCCACGAAGTAGACGAAGCCCAGCAAGCGGAGGAAAATCCCGCGCGACAGCGCGAAACGGGGCGGCTCCCGCGAGAGGAGGAACTTGCCGCTGACAGGCACGTCACATTCTATGGTCTTTGTGTTGATACTGTATACACATGAAAGCCGTACAGGTCATGATGGACAAGGGTCTGCTGCAGCGACTCGACGCCGACGACGAGGTCAGACGCATCGGCAGGTCCGCCGTCCTGCGACGCGCGGCCGCCGAGTACCTCCAGCGTCGGCGTGCACGGCAGGTGGCGGACGCCTACGCCAGTGCCTACGGACAGGACAAGGGGCTGGGCGACGACTTCACAGGCTGGGAGCACGAAGGCGCATGGCCCGAACGGTGAATCGCGGCGACATCTGGACCTATCGGTTCGCCGCGCCGGACAAGCGCCAGCCGGTCGCCGTCCTCACCAGGCAGGAGGTCATCCCGCTGCTCCGCACCTTGATGGTCGCGCCGATCACATCGACCATCCGCGGCGCGCCGAGCGAGGTGCTCGTCGGCCCGGAGCATGGACTACGGCAGGAATCCGCCTTGAACCTGGACCACGTGCAGACCGTCGAGCGCTCGCGCCTCGAGCGCCGCATCGGCCGGCTCGGTTCCGACGAGATGCGCGACGTCTGCCGCGCGCTGGCCATCGCCGTTGGCTGCGACGGCTAGAGTTGCCGGCAGATGGCGAAAGGATTCGCGCCCGGAGCGGCGGGAGCGGCGGAGTGCCTGAATCGCTGGCTCCCTTCCACACTTCGCCAAAGGCGAAGTGTGGCTGGGAGGCAGGGATTCGAACCCCGATTCCACGGTCCAGAGCCGCGTGTCCTACCGTTGAACGACCTCCCAGCACGAAGGCACAGGCGGGACAACCACCCATTATAGCACCGCTTCTACGGCACAGGCCCCTGGGACGCCTCGAGCTCGATCTCCGCCGAGAGGCTCGCCGTCACGCCGTCCCCCCGGAACGCACCGGTCACCGGGGCGGCATCGCGGGGATTGGCAGCGGCGGCGACGGTGACGTGGCGGTCCGTCACGGCGAGTCCCTGACTGGGATCGTACCCGCGCCAGCCACCGCCCTGCAGGAACACCTCGCCCCACGCGTGCAACTCGGTCGAGGTTGCCTTCTCGCTGTGGGCATAGCCGCTGGCGAAGCGCGCCGCCAGACCCATCGCCTGGCAGCAGGCGACGAACAGCACCGCCAGGTCGCGGCACGCGCCGCGTCCCACCGCGATTGTCGCTTCGGGGGCAAGCGGGGCGCCTTCCGGGCGGGTCTCGCGGACGAAATCCGCCCGGATCCGCCGTGCCAGCGCGAGTGGGAAGCGCGCCGGGACGCGCTCCGACTCGGTAGCCGCGGCGAGGGCCAGGTCGCGCACCGCGGGGTGCGCGGCAGCGGGCGGACGCCGGTACAGCGCGAGCCGCTCGTAGAAGTCGGGCGTGTACGCATGGGGCAGCGGCCGGTCCGGCTCGGTCACGAGAAACCCGAACGGATCGGTGAGCAGAGTATCGACGACGGCGCGGGTGTCGAGCCGCAGGCGGGACCACTCGCCCTCGAACCAGGCGCGGATGACGACGTTCCCCTCCGGATCGAGGTTGTCCGTGCGGACCACGGGCTCGGGAGAAATGTTCAGGGCGAAGTCGACGAGCCGGGTCGATCCGTCGGCCCGCGGCCGCAGCCGGATGACATGGGGTTCGAGAAAGACGGGCGTATCGAAGGTGTACGACGTTCGATGACGGATCGTGATTCTCACGATACGGTGGAGACGCGCGCTGGCGGGGCGGTCTCGATCTCGTCGTAGGCGCGGTCGAGCAGCTCTCTCGGCGTCTCTTCGATGGCGCGCCGGATGCGCTCGTCCCACCAGCGCGAGAGTTGCTCCAGGTCCTGCTTCTGAAAGCGGCGCTCGATGATCCGGAAGGAGTTCCGCCGGTAGAGCATCACGTCGATCGGAAAATCGACGTCGGCGGCGCTGATGCGGGTGGAATCGAAAGAGAGGCAGGCAACCTTGAAGGCATGCCGCATGGAATCCTCGACCCGGAGGGTCCGGTCGAGGAGCGGCTTCCCGTAGCCGACCGACCCGATGACGTGATACGGGGTCAGACGGCCCGTGTCCACCCAGTTTCCTTCCGGGTAGAGCAGGTAGAGCTTCTGCCGGGCATCCCGCTCCATCTGCCCGCCGATCAGGGCGTGGATGTTGAAGGTCATGCCGCTCTCCTGCAGTGCAGCCTTGTCCTCATGGGCTACCGTGCGCACCTGCTCGGCGAGCAGGTTGACGGCCTGGTAGAGCCGCTCGAACGGCTCGTCGCGGCTGGCGCGCTCCGCCAGGCGGTCCTCGAAGTAGGTGAGGGTCTTGTCCCGCAGGGACCGGAGTCCCGACGTCATGACGAAGAAGGTGCCGCGCGGCGGGGAGTACACGCTCACTTTCCGGAGCGTGGTCACCTCGCGGCCCGACGTGATGAGCGTATCGGACAGGCCGACGATGCCGTCCTCGACGTTCATCGCCACGCAGTAGGTCATCGCAACGATTCTCCTCGCCAGCGTTGCGCAAAGAAAGTATGCGTGATCTCGTTGCCGACGCCGTTCAGCTTGTCCTGGATCGCGTCGAGGAAATCGTGCAGGCCGGAACGGATCACATCGACGATGTCAGTATAGTCGAGCTCCGCCACGAGCTGCCCGAGTGCGCGTTCGGCAGTGTTGGCGAAGCGGCGGATCGGTGTCCCCGTGACGGCGTGGAGCGAGATCTGCGCCTGGTTGACGCAGTGATGCACCGAGCGCGGAAACTCGCGGTTGAGCAGGAGGAAGCCGGCCACCGCCCGCGCCGCCACCCGGCCGTGCGTCCGGCGGTACGCTTCGAAAGCGCTCGCCGAGCGGAGAAGCGCCCCCCACTGCAGGTCGTCGATAGGTCTTCCCACGTCGTCGGCCGACGGCAGCAGCAGGAAGTACTTGACGTCGAGGATTCGCGTGGTCTGGTCGGCGCGCTCGATGAACCGCCCGATGCGGCTGAAGTGCCAGCCCTCGGCGTGCTCCATCGTCTCGTTCTTCGTGCCCTCGATCAGGTGGCTGCAGCGGCGGACATGCTCGAAGAAGGCATGCGCGTCGGACAGCGCGCGCTGACGCGCATCCGGCTCGCGCAGGAAGAGATAGAACCGGTTGATCTCGCCCCACATCTCCGACGAGATGATTTCGCGCACCGAACGGGCGTTCTCGCGCGCCCGGGTCAGGCACGAGACGATCGAATTCGGGTTCGCCGCGTCGAAGGTCAGAAACTCGATCACGTTCGATCTCGTCGCCGCTTCGTAGCGGGTCTGAAACCGCTCCTCGTCGCCGGTGACCTTCACCATCGGGTCCCACTGCTCCTCCGTGAGGTCGGGCAGATCGAGCTGCAACCGGTTGTTGACGCCGACGACGCGCGCGACGTTCTCGGCGCGCTCGATGTAGCGGCTCATCCAGTAGATCGACTCGGCGACGCGGCTCAGCATGGTACGAGGCAGGTCAGGACAGCACCCAGGTGTCCTTGCTGCCGCCCCCTTGCGAGGAATTCACGACCAGGGAGCCCTTCTTGAGGGCGACGCGCGTGAGTCCGCCCGGCAGGACGTAGACGTCGCGTCCGTACAGGATGTAGGGGCGCAGGTCGACGTGCCGGCCCTCGAACCGGCGCTCGACGCGCGTGGGCACGCGCGACAGGTCGACCTTCGGCTGGGCGATGTAGTTGCGCGGCGTGGCCTCGATCCGTGCCCGGAACGCTTCCAGCTCGGCCGGGGTGGCGGCCGGCCCGACGAGCATGCCGTAGCCGCCCGAGGCGTTGGCCGGCTTGACGAACAGCTCCGGGAGGTGGTCGAGGACGTAGCGGCGGTCCTCGTCGCGCCAGCACAGGTGGGTCGGGACATTGGGCAGGATCGGTTCCTGATCGAGGTAGTACTTGATCATCTGCGGAACGTAGGCGTAGACGACCTTGTCGTCGGCGACGCCGGTGCCCGGCGCGTTGACCAGCGTGACCCGTCCCCGCTGGTACAGGTCCATCAAGCCGGGAACGCCCAGCAGGGAGTCGGCGCGGAAACGGGTCGGGTCCAGGAAGTCGTCGTCGATCCGCCGGTAGAGGACGTCGACACGCTCGAAGCCGCGGGTGGTGCGCATCTGCAGGCGATCGTCCGCCACCACGAGGTCGCGTCCTTCGACCAGCTCCACCCCCATCTGCCGCGCGAGGAACGAATGCTCGAAGTAGGCGGAGTTGTAGACGCCCGGTGTCAGCACCGCGACCCTGGGCCGATCGACATCCGCCGGCCCGACGTCCTCGAGCATCGACAGCAGGCGACTCGGGTAGTCGATGACTGGGCGCACGCCCAGCCCTTCGAAGAGGGGGAACGTCGCGGTCATCACGGCGCGGTTCTCGAGCACGTACGAGACTCCGGAGGGAGAGCGGAGATTGTCCTCCAGGACGTAGATCGTCCCGTCCGAACCGCGTACGAGGTCGGTGCCGGTGATGTGGCACCAGACGCCCCGCGGCGGGTCGATGCCGATGCACTCGGCACGGTAGCCTTCGGAAGAATCGATGACGTCGGCCGGCACCACGCCGTCACGTACTATCTTGCGGTCGTGGTAGACGTCGTCGATGAACAGGTTCAGCGCTTCCACGCGCTGCTTGAGCCCGCGTTCGATCGGGTCCCAGGTCTCGCGCGACACGATCCGCGGCACGATGTCGAACGGAAAAATCCGCTCGGTGCCCGCCTCGTCTCCGTAGACGGTGAAGGTGATGCCGGTGTGGAGGAGCGATCGCTCCGCCGCCTGGTGGCGCCGGACGAGCTCGCCGTCGGGCAGGCTCTCGATGCGCTCGACGAGCCGCCGCGCCTCCGGGCGGGCCGAGCCGTCCGGCAGGAACATCTCGTCGTAGAAGCTCTCGGTGTCGTAGTCCTCGAACGTCATGCGGCAGGCACGCTCCAGCTCATATACTGCCACGCTGGTCCCGGGGCCGCATCCGACCCCGTCTTGCAAGCATCGGGTGTCGGGTAATTCGCGCGGGTCGAGAGGAGCGGTCCCATCGTCCCTTCAGGCCGTCAGCCGCGGGCGCGTGTACCATGGTTCCCGTTGCGGCGGCGCGGGTCGCCCCGCGCATCGCGAGGGAGTTTCTTCCATGTTGTCGTTCCGTCGTCTGCTGAGCCGGTTGCTGCGCCGCTGGGACCACGACGTCACGGACGACGACATCTATTACGCCTATCGGTTGTTCCTGAGGCGCCCGCCGGATCCGGCAGGCCTTGCCCACTATCGACGCGAGATGGCACGCGGCATCTCGCTCGATGAGTTGGCCAGCAGCTTCATCAAGTCGGAGGAAGCGCGCGGACCGGCAAGGCACGGTCCCACGGCGGTGGACCTGGGCGGGTACCAGGTCTGCATCAACGAGGAGCTGGAGACCGAACCGTTCCTGCGTCGGATCGTCAACACCCGCGAGTACGAGCCGCATGTGCGGCGGGCGATCCGGGATCGGGTTCAGGAGGGGGACGTGGTCGTCGATGTGGGTGCCAACGTGGGCTGCATCGCCCTGCTGGCCGCGGCTCTGGCGGGCGGGCGCGGGTTGGTGGCCGCGGTCGAGCCCAACCCCGAGAACGTCCAACTGCTGTGCGCCGGCGTTGCGCTGAACGAGGCGCACAACGTCCGAGTACTGCCTTGCGCGGCATCCGACCGGGCCGGGGTGGTCTCCATCACCCGCGGCTCCAACTCCCATCTGGTCGGCGTTCAGCCGCCGGGTCCGGCCGTGGTCTACGCGCAATCGGTGGCGCTCGACGAGGCGCTGTCGTGGCTGCCCCGCCTCGATCTGGTAAAAATGGACGTCGAGGGACACGAGACGCTCGCTTTCGACGGCTTCCGCAAGTCGATCGAGCGTCACCGGCCGACGCTGGTCATCGAATTCAATCCGACCTGCATGATCAACCACGGGCAGCAGGACCCGGCGGTGCTGATCGACCGGATCCTGTCGCTGTACCCCTGCGTGCGGGTCACGAGCGAGCACGGCGACGACGCTTCGTTCGATCGGAGGGCCGACCTGCTGGCATACTGGGAACTGCGCAACGCCGAGATGAATGACGCGCGCCGGATCCCGGACGACACCCTCCACTTCGACCTGATCGTCGAGCGGGGTCGGCCGCGCCCGGCCGCCTGAGGCGTTCTCCGGCCCCGGCGGCCGTATCCGTTTCCCCACCCGTCAGCCGCTGATGCGCTCTTCGATCAGCGCGACACCGCCGAGTCGCGTCATCTGGGTGCGAATCCATGCCTGTCTCCGCCGCACGCGACTCGACGGATTATCGACGCGCCATCCGGAGGGATAGGGGAGCACCGCCGCCAGCAGCGCCGCCTCGTCCGCGTTCAGCTCCGCCGGGCGCTTGTCGAAGAACCGCTCGCTGGCCGCCGTGATCCCGAACACGCCCGTCCCGAACTCCGCGACGTTGAGGTACACCTCCATGATCCGCCGCTTGCTCCAGCAGAGCTCGATGAGCACCGTCAGGTAGGCTTCCAGCCCCTTGCGGAACAGGCTGCGGCCGGGCCACAGGAACAGGTTCTTGGCGGTCTGCTGCGAGATCGTGCTTGCCCCGCGCAGCCGCTCGCCTTGCAGGGCGTCGCCCAACGCCATACGGATGGCCTCGACGTCGAAGCCGTTATGGTCCGGGAACTTCTGGTCCTCGGACGCGATGACGGCAACCGCCGCCTGAGGGGCGATGTCCTCCCAGCGGGTCCAGCGGTAGGGCATCCGCTCGGTCGTCGCCGGGCCGGTCGCGGCAAGCGCGTCCCGTGCCATGAAGGCCGTGGTCGGCGGCGGTACCCAGCGCAGCAGGAGGACCAGCGCCAACGGGGCGATGAGACCGGTGGCGAGCAGCAGCAGGAAGGCACGTCCGCAAGCGCGCCTGAAGCGGGCGAGCCGCGTCCGGCGAGGGGCCTTGCGCCGGCGGCCCGTGGACCGCGCGCGGCTGGCGCGGGTGGGAGGTGGTTTTTTCGTGCGTGCGTTATTCATCGGTGCTTGTGGGATGGGCCGTGGGTATATCCGAACGTGCTTCTGCGAACGAAATCCCTATGAGGGTACGGCAACAGCCTGGATCCGGGGAGCAGCACTTCCGTAATGTCTTGTCGGTCGTTCGGCGTGCGATCGTTCGGCATACCATTGATCTCGTCACGCCGAGGCGTTCACCGGAAACACGCGAAGATGCTCAGCAGCCTGACTGCACGCGGCGGCCCGCTGGTTGTCGCGGCGATGCTGGTTGCGGTCGCCGCCGGCTGCAGCGCCCGCTCGGCCCCGTCGGCCGCCGTCGTCGACGCCCAGACCGCCGTCCGGGTCAAGACGGCTCTCGTCAATGATACGGAGCTCGGCACGCTGCCGATCGACGTTCGCGCGGCGGCCGGTGTCGTGACCCTGCGCGGGACGGTGAACTCCGCCGCCGAGGTGGACAGGGCGCTGGCCCTCGCGCGCGGGGTCGCGGGGGTGACCCGGGTCGAGTCGGCGCTTGCGGTCGGTGAACCCGATCCGGCGCTCGAAGCGGGGACCCGGCGCGATTCCCGGGACGGTGGAACGCGGGCCGCCAGCCGCCCGCGGCTGCCGGCGCTGGCGCCGCGGCCCGAGGAGGGGCCGATGCGCCTCTTCGGCCTGGGCGGCTCGGTGCGGCTGACGCGACCTTCGGAGACCGACCTGGAACGCACGCTGGCAGCAGGGCCGCTGCTGCGCCTGCGCCCGCGCAACGGGTTGGGGCCGACGGTGGCGTTCAACTGGACGAACACCGGGATCGAGACCGGTCCCGGGGGACGGCCGGGCCTGGCCGCGATCCGCCTGCGGCCGGTGATGGGCGGGGTGGAGCTGGGCACGGTCCGGGGACGGTTCTGGGCCGGCGCGTCGGTGGTGGCCGGGTACTCGTTCAACCGGCTGCACGTCGATGCCACGCAAGTGGGTCCCGGACGGGCCATCGACGTGGGGCACAGCTTCGTGTGGCGTCCCGGCGCAGCGGTCTGGATCGACGTCACGAGGCGTATCGGGATCAACGTGTTCGGCGGTTACCTGTTCACGAGCCCCGCGGTGACGTTCGCAAGCGACACGTCGATCGCGACCGAGCGGGTCGATGCCGATTCGGCCGTGGTCAGCGTGGGCGTCGCATACTGGATCTTCTGAGGAAACACTCGCCCGCGCAGCGGCATAGGCAGCGGGCGACGGAGGACGTGATGTCCGGCTTCGTGCGTGAGGTCGTCGTGACGCGTCTGGCGCGGGGAGGGCACGCGATGACCTTCGCCGGCCGGGCGTTGCGGGACATTTTCCGCCCTCCGTTCGAGCTCAAGGAGACGGCCCGGCAGGTGTACGAGCTCGGCTGGCGTTCGCTGCCGCTGATCGCTGCCGCCGGCTACGCGGTGGGCATCGTGATGTCGATGCACACGCGGGCATCGCTCGAACGGTTCGGTGCGGAGGCGCTGGTCCCGGCGGGGCTCGCCCTGGCGCTCGTGCGCGAGACCGGGCCGCTCGTGTGCGGGTTGCTCCTCTCGGGTCGGGTCGGGGCGGGCGTCGGGGCGGAGTTGGGTGCGATGAAGGTGACCGAGCAGATCGACGCGCTCGAGGCGGTGGCGGTGGATTCGTTCAAGTTCCTGGTCGTCACGCGCGTCGTCGCGTGCATGATTGCGATGCCCATCCTCACCGCGGTCATGAACTTCATGGGCATGCTCGGCGGCTGGACGGCGGAGTCGGCCGTCTCCGGCATGGGCTTCGAGGCCTATTTCCGGGCCGCCTTCTCGCTCCTTCAGTTCAGCGACTACGTGCCCGGCACGCTGAAGACGATGGTCTTCGGGTTCATCATCGCGGTCACCGCGTCGTATCTCGGCGTCCACACCTCGGGCGGCACTCAGGGGGTGGGCTACGCGGCGACCCGCAGCGTCGTCACAGCGTCGATCCTGATGATTGCGGCCAATGTGGTGCTCGTGCGCCTCATCTTCTTCATTTTTCCGGAGATGGCGGAGTGAACGAGCCAGGCCCGGCCATCAGGCTCGATCACGTGTCGAAGGCGTTCGGCACGTTCCGCGTGCTCGACGACGTTTCGATCAGCATTCCCCGCGGGCGTGCCACCGTTGTGCTCGGTCGGAGCGGGACCGGGAAGAGCGTGACGCTGCGGCACATCGTCGGTCTGTTGCAGCCGGACGCGGGCCGCGTGTTCGTCGACGATGCCGAGATCACCGCGCTCTCCCCGTCCGAGCTGGCGGTGGTACGGCAGCGCATCGGCTTCCTGTTCCAGAACGCGGCGCTGTTCGACTCGATCACCGTAGCCGAGAACGTGGCGTTCCCGCTGCGGCGGCACTCGACGCTGACCGACGGCGAGATCCGGGCGCGCGCGCTGGAGAAGCTGGCGGCGGTGGGTCTGGCGCGCGCGGCGGAATCGATGCCGGGGGCGCTCTCCGGCGGCATGCGGAAGCGGGCCGGCCTGGCGCGGGCCATGGCGCTCGATCCGGCGATTCTGCTTGTCGACGAGCCGAGCGCGGGCCTCGATCCGGTGACTTCGGAGGAGATCGACGACCTGCTGGTTCAGTTGAAGGCGGAGCGGGGGACGACGCTGGTCGTGGTCACGCACAACATCCCGAGTGCCCGTCGCATAGCGGATACGATGCTGTTCCTGCACGAGGGCCGCGTGTTGGCCCGCGGTACGGCGGAGGAACTGGAGCGGAGCGAGCACGAGCTGGTGCGGAAGTTCATGCAGTCGGAGGCCGGCGGGTGACCGTGGGTCGCACGACGGAGACGCCTCCGGAGGCGGATGCCTTGATGGTTCGGCGTGCGTCCGAGGACGATGGAACCCGCAGGCGCGCGGGAACCCGCAGGCGCGCGCGGTAGATTCGCAGGAGAGGGAGGTTCTGATGGGGTCCCCACGTCTCGCGCTGGTCGGCGCGTTCGTCATCGGCGGGCTGTTGCTGTTCGCCGTCGGACTGTTCATGATCGGCGACCGCCGGCTGCTGTTCAGCGAGCAATTCGAGATTGAGGCCGACTTCGGCAACGTGGCCGGCGTAGAGATCAGCACCGCGGTCCGGTTGTCGGGCATGCCCGCGGGCGAAGTCATCGGCATCGAGATTCCGGACGCGCCGGGCGGCCGGTTCGTGGTGCGGATGCGTGTCCGGGAGGATCTGCACTCGCTGGTACGCACCGACTCCGAGGCCGCGATCCTGTCGGACGGCCTGCTCGGCTCGGCGTTCATTCAACTGCGCGCCGGCAGCGAGACGGCGCCGCTCATCCCCGCCGGCGGCGCGCTGAGAGGCGTTGACGCGGTGGAGATCGCCGACCTGATCGCGGAAGGCCGGGAGACGTTTCGCATCGCGGCGGACCAGATGGTGCAGATGCGTGCCGATCTGTCGGAGACGTTCGTCGGCTTCGAGGAGACGATCTCCAGCACGACGCGCCTCGTCGACGGCATCGGGAACGACGTTCAGCGTGTGACCGGCGCCAGCGCTAGCCTGGTCGACGAGACGCGAGGCATGGTCGCCGAGGTGCGCCGGGTGATGGGCACGGTGACGAGCGGCCAGGACGCCGTCGAGAGCGTGCTCCGCGAGACCGAAGGGACGATGCGGGCGGTGCGCCAGAGCGCCGAGCATGTCGAGGACGCGATCGCCCGCTTCACCGGCCCCGACAGCGCCACCCAGCGGTTGCTGGTCGAGGCCGGGGACGTCATGGGCCGTGCGCGCGAGGCGATGGCGGACGTGGCCGACAATACGGAGGCATTGAAGCGCAACTGGCTCTTCCGGGGTTTCTTCTCCGAGCGCGGGTTCTACAACCTCGACGAGCTGACCATCGACGAGTACCGCACCCTCCTGGGTGACGATCGCTACGCGCCGCTCCGGATCTGGCTCGCCGCGGACCGGCTTTTCGAGACCGATCCCGGCGGCGGCCTGTCGCTGCGGGACGACGCCGGCCGGCGGATCGAGGAGGCGATGGGCGAGCTGCTCCAGTACCCGCGGAACAGCCCTGTCGTCGTGGAGGGTTACGCCACGCAGGGCGAGATCGGGCGGCGCATGCTCGATGCGCTCGCCCGCGCGGAGCTGGTGCAGCGGTACGTCGTACGGGCGTTTCGCCATGCGAGCGGGACCGCCACGATGGCGCTGGGCGCGGAGGCGGCCGAGAGTCCGTCGGGAGACGGGCGCTGGGACGGGGTAGCGTTGACGCTGTTCGCGGACCCGGAGCAGCTCGCACGCTCCGGCGCGGCGGCAGCGCAGTGAACGCCCACGCGCTGCCGGGCTCGATCGCCTGAGGACGGACTCCGGATGAAGCGGTTCAGTCGACCGTGAGGCCGGCGGCGTCGGCCAGCAGCGGGTAGAACTGCAGGAAGACGTTGTCGCGCGCTGCGTGGTCGATGTGGCACGCGTAGCAGCGGTTCCCGGGCGGCTGGGGTTGCGCGGTGGTCAGGGCATTGGCGCCGCCCCGGAAGTCGTAGTAGGCCCAGCCGGCCTCGACCCGCTCCTTGTCCTTGACCGCCAGCTCCACCGCGAGGACGTCGGATGCGAACCGGCCGTGGCGCGCCGGCATCGCGTCGGCCTCCGTGCTCCGCACAAGCAGCGCCAGCATGGTTCCCTCGCGGAACTCGCCCGTACGGACGAAGTGGTCGTAGGCGGTCGGCTCCATCAGCGTGTGGTTGAACGACTCCCGCTGCGGAGGCTCGTCGTTGTAGCTGAGGCCCAGGGAGGCGCCGACGAAGGTCCAGCGCAGGTAGTCGTCCGGAAGGTGCAGGGCGCCGTTCGCGTCGTAGCGGGGCATGACCGTCGGTGCTTCGTCGCCCGCGGGCTGCGCGGCGAGGTGTGCAGCACCGACGACGGCCAGCGTGACGATGGCGGCGGTCAGCAGGAGCGCGAAACCCGGGGACCGGTGTCGCTGTCTCGGCATCGATTTCACTCCATTGCGGGTTCACGCGCAGGCGCCGTCGGTACCGCCCGCCACGGGCCAGGCTCGCGATCGGGTTCCAATCCCCGTGGCGCGAGAAAGCATTCAGTTTGTCGCGTCCGGCCGGGTCGGTCAAGCGGTGTGGGCCTATGGCGATCCGTCACGCCAGCAGCCGCCACACCTGCGTGACGACAAAGCAGACGGCGATGCCCATCGCCACCGGCAGCAGCGAGGCGACGGTGGTCCAGCGGGCGCTGCGGGTCTCCTTGTAGATGGTGTAGATGGTCGTCGAGCAGGGATTGTGGAGCAGGCTGAAGAGCATCAGGTTGACCGCGGTCAGCAGCGTCCACCCGCCGGCGCGCAGCAGGTCGCCGGTTGCCTCCACGCTGTCGAGCTCGAACATGACTCCGGTGCCGGCCCCCGTGCCCGCCGCCGCGCCCCCCGCGGTCAGGACCGTGAGCATCAGCACGGTGGGGATGACGATCTCGTTGGCGGGAATCGCTACCACGTAGGCGAGGAGGATCACGCCGTTGAGACCGATCAGCAGGCCGAGCGGGTCGAGCCACTCCACCGCGTGCACCGCGATGCTCGCGTCGCCGACGGTCACGTTGGACGAGAGCCAGATGACGGCGCCGGCCGGTACGGCGAACACCACCGCGCGCCACAGTACGATGAGGGTGCGGTCGATGAGCGAGGTGTAGAGCGTCTGGAGCACCCGCGGCGGGCGATAGGGGGGCAGCTCCAGGCTGAAGCTCGTCGCCTCCCCGCGCAGGACGGTATTGGACAGGAACCACGACGCGACGAACATCGCGCCGATGCCGAGCACGGCGATGCCGACCACTGCCCCCGCGGAAGCCAGGCCGGCGAGATGCGCGGGGGCGAGCGCGCCGATGAAGATCGAGGCGATGAGGATCTGGGTCGGCCAGCGTCCGTTGCAGAGCGAGAAGTTGTTCGTGATGATGGCGATGAGCCTCTCGCGCGGGCTGTCGATGACGCGGGTGGACACGACACCGGCGGCGTTGCACCCGAATCCCATGCACATCGTGAGCGCCTGCTTGCCGTGCGCGCCCGCCCTGCGGAACAGCGCGTCGAGGTTGAAGGCGACGCGCGGCAGGTAGCCGAAGTCCTCCAGCAACGTGAAGATGGGGAAGAAGATGGCCATCGGCGGCAGCATCACGGCGACGACCCAGGCGGTCGCCAGGTACACGCCGTCGAAGAGGAAGCCGTTCAGCCACCAAGGCAGGCCGACGGCGTCGCCGGCCGCTTTCAGCGCCGGATGCGTCGCGTCGATCAGCAGTGCCGCCAGCAGGCCCGACGGCACGTTGGCGCCCTCGATGGTGATCCAGAAGACCGCGGCGAGAATCGCCAGCATCAGCGGGAAGCCGAGCCAGCGGTTCGTCAGCAGCCGATCCAGAGTGCGGTCGACATTGAACCCGGCCTTGCGCACGCCGCGCGCCGCCGCTCGTTCCGCGATGTCGTGCGCCGCCGCGTAGGTGCGCTCCATCAGCGTGTCGTGAAAGTCCGCGGGCACGTCCCACCGCAGACGCTGTGCCGTCTCCAGCACCCGCGCGCGGACCGGTTCCGGGGGCGCCGGGGGCGGCGGCGCTCCGGTATCGTCGTTGCCGAGCTGGCCCAGTTCGCCGGAGCGGACGGCGTCGGCAACCGCGTCATCGGCGTTCAGCAGGCGCTGCGCCACCCACCGGCTGCTGGGTACGGTGGGGAAGACCTCTTCGACCACTTCGGCGAGAGACGCCACCGCGTCCTCGACGTCGGGCGACTGCTGGGCGAGACGGAACGGCCTCGTGCGCGTCCCGCCGATGGCTACCCCGTGCGCGGCGTCCAGCAGCGCGTCGATGCCGAGCGACGAGCGGGCGGAGCCGGCTACCACCGGCACGCCGAGCTCCCGCTCCAGCCGCGCCGCGTCGATTGCGATGCCATGGCGCCGGGCTTCGTCCATCAAGTTGACGTAGACGACCACGCGATCCGTGATGTCGAGGATCTGCAGCACGAGGTTCAGGTTGCGTTCGAGCCGGGTGGCGTCCACCACCACCACCGTGACATCGGGTCGGCCGAACAGGATGAACTCGCGGGCTACCTCTTCATCCGCGCTGCCGGCCTGCAGGGAGTAGGTGCCCGGCAGGTCGACGATCTTCACGCGCGAGCCGCGGTGCGCGAACGCTCCTTCGGCGCGGACGATGGTCTTGCCGGGCCAGTTGCCGGTGTGTTGACGCAGGCCGGTCAAGGCGTTGAAGACGGTGCTCTTGCCGACGTTGGGGTTGCCGGCGAGCGCCACCAGCAGGTCCCACTTGCCGGGGCTCAGGCCGAGCCGGATCAGGCTCTGAGCGCGGTGCTCGGCGCGGCTGCCGCATGCCGGGGCCGGTAGCGCCATCAGGCGACCTCCTCGACCGGGCGCTCGGCGCCGTCGATGTCGTGCGCCCCGGCGCGTTCGACGTGAATCCAGGCCGCCTGGGTCCGGCGCAGCGCAATGAGGGCGCCCCGGATGCGGTAGGCGACGGGATCCCCGGCCGCGCTCGCCAGCTCCGGCGTGATCGGCGTATTGCGCACCACGCCGAGGTCGAGCAGCCGGCGCCGTTGGGTTCCCTGGCAGGCGCGGGAGATGCCGGTGACACTGACGGTCTCGCCCGGCGCCGCGTCGAGCAGGGTCGTACGGCTCGTCTCGGCCCGTTCGCCCGGCGGCAGGTACTGCACCGTGATGTTGCCGGCGGCCACGGTATCGATTTCCCATTCGCGTCCGCCGCTGCGCACCCGGACGGCGCTGTCGGTGCGTGCGACGACATCCAGGCGGCCTCCCAGGAGGAGCCCATCGCGGATCAGCGCGTCGTAGATCTCCCGGGGCTCGTCCTCCAGGTGCAGAATCTCCACCGTCCGCCCCGGCGCGGCCGATACCAGGCCGATGCCCTGGTCGGGTGGGATGTCGCCGCTGGAGGTCGGAATGGGGTCCCCGTGCGGGTCCCAGCGGGGGTGGCCCAGCCGTGTGTCGAGCGCGTCGACCTCCGCGGCGGACAGCGCGTGTTCCATGTGCTCGGCCTCGTCATGCCACTCGCTGGCCGGCACCCCGGTGCGGTCGGCCAGGTACCGCTCCCACATGCGGTGCGTTCGCACCAGGCGGAGCGCGGTCCGGCGCCCTTCGTCGGTCAGGGTGGGACCATCGCCGCCGGTGTGGACCAGCGCCATCGCGGTCAGGCGCGAGAGGAGGGCCGCCGCACGGGTCCTGGAGACCTCGAGCCGCCCGGCGAGACTCTCCAGCGAGCAGGTGCGGCCGGTCCGCTCGCACGTGTAGATGTGCTTGACCGCGTCCTCGAGCAGGACCCGCTCGCTCAGCAGCAGGAGCCGCCGCAGACGGGGCGCGAGTCCGGTCCGGGGCCAGAGGAGCGCTGCCGCAACGGTCACCAGCATGCAGAACGCGATGAGCGCGAGCGCAGGGTTGGGCATGAGAATTTGATTATTCAAAAAAAGGATCTCGGCTAGTCTAAACCACCGCGCCGCGCCCGTCCAGCACAGCCCTGTCGTCGAGGAGTTTGCGCCGCAGAAACGCAACGGAGTGAAGTTCTGCGGCGCAGACTCCTGGAGTGGGGGGGATGGGCCGAAACGCCGAGCCCGCGAGGCGTTCGGGGCGCTTGCTGGTATCATCAACGGTCGGCGAGAATCCTGTACCGCCGGAGGAGGTTCCTCATGTACCGCTGGATCACCGTTTCGCTTGCGATCTCGGCCGCCCTGGCCATCGGACTGCCGCTTGTGGCCGGCGCACAGGACACCCTCGTCCAGCGCGGCGCGGCCATCGGCGACTCTCCGGTGGTCGACCTCGCGGACGCACTTCAGTCGGTTACCGCCTACGCCGACCGGACGGTGACTGTCGAGGGTACGGTGAACCGCGTGTGCCAGATGAAGGGTTGCTGGATGGAGCTGGTGCCGTCGGGCGCGGACCGCGGCATCCGGGTCACGTTCAAGGACTACGCCTTCTTCGTGCCGACCGATTCCAGCGGCGCTTCGGCTCGCCTGGAGGGGATGTTCGAGCAGAACAACTTCTCGAAAGCGGACGCCGACCACCTGATCGCCGAGGGCGTGGCTCTGACGCGCAACCCGGACGGGACGGCGACCGAGGTCAGCTTTGTCGCGCAGGCGGTCGAGCTGCGGAGGTAGCGCCCCTGCGAATTCCGTCCTGCGAGCCGGAAAACGGCTACCGAGCGAATCGATACGGTCGAAAGAGTGGCGTCAGCGGACGGTGACGTCGACGAAGGTCGTCGTCCAGCAGCACTGGTCGCCGCCTCCGCCGTTGCCGGAGATGTCGTTGGCGGTGACCATCAGCCGGTAATCGCCCGGCTCGGTGAAGGTGGCGAACGTGGTGGTTTCGCCACCGGTGAGATCCGTGAACTCGTGGCGTCCGTTCGTCCCGTCCTCGGCTCCCGACTCGAAGATCACCTCGGCGGGGCCACGGTACATACGCCAAGTCAGCGTCAGCGGCGGCCGAGGGCGTCCCCGCCGGCGAGGCGGCGGGGGATTGGTCAGCGGCTCGTCGCGCGCCGACGCCTGCAACTCGATGGTCTCGCCGACCGCCGCGGTGTAGGCGGCGGAAACCCCCGTAACGGGGGGGCCCTGCAGCTCCTCGCCGTCGCCTACCCGGAGCCGCGGCGGCGTGTTTCCGTTCGCGCGGTTCAGGAACGGGTCGACGAAGTAGGGCGGGTTCAGCCAGAACGAGACCTCCGAGCGCTGGTTGTTCGCGGCGAGGGTCCAGGTGAGCCGCTGCTCGCCGAAGTCCTCCGGCACGTTGATAGCGAACACCCCCCAGGCGCGCCGGGGCAGAAAGTGCGTCGGCTGACCGAGGTCGGGGCCGCCGGGTTGAATCTGGTTGTCGGGACCGATGGGGATGTCGACCGGATCTTCGTTCCGGCTGAAGTATCCGAGCAGAATCGTGAATGACCCGTCCGCGTTGCGGTACCAGCCCTCCACCGCCGGGAAGATCGCCTCGCCGCGGCTTCCTTCCGGCTCGAGGGGGAGCGGAGCGCGCGGCGGCTGGGCCGACGCGGCGGCGCCGAACAGGAGCACGGCGGCAAGCAGGGTCGAGAAACCTACCCGAAACCTGTAGAGCTGCATCGGTATCTTCCCCGGAGCAGGGCAGGGGTTGTGAAGCGAGGCGTCGGGCCGCCGCCCCCGAGAGCAGCGGCCCGTGCCGGTACGCGGCGATCAGTCGTCGTTGTCGGTGAGAGTCGCCCGCGCCGCGACCTCCGCCTCGTAGTGCTCGTCCGTAAAGTAGGTGACGTTGACCCATGCGTGGGCCATCTCGTCCACCGTCCGGTCCCCGTAGCCGACCCAGACGTTTGGATCGGGGTTCGCCCGGTTGGCTGCCGTGTTGTCGTGCCACGCGGTGACCTTGATGAGCGTGCCTTTCGGCAGCAGCGGCGCGACGTCGTCGCCGTAGACGTAGGTGTTGTGCCAGTTGAAGTTGAAGTCGCCGACGTGGCTCAGCACCTGCCGCGCTCCGGTGGGGAGGATGGCCTCCATCGCCATCGCCTTGCCGCGCAGGTGCATGTGCGGCTGGAAGCTCTCGATGCGGGCGGCGCGCTTCAGCGGGAAGAACCCTTCGGTGACCGAGACGGTGTTCGGCGGGATGTCGACGCCGCCGGCCCCCATCAGGTGCAGCACCTGCCGGTGCTCCGGCTCTTCACCCTTCTCGTAGAAGTAGATGCCGAGCTCGACGTGGTCGGTGATTTCCTCACCGACGGCCGAGTAGTGCACATCCCAGATTATCCGCGAGCCGGGCAGCATCAGCTTGCCGCTGCCCGGGCGCATCAGTTCGCCCTGCTTGCCGACCGCCCACTCCATGAAGAGGCCGGAGTTGTTCAGCGGATCGTCGGAGCCGGTGGCCGCCGTGTTCTGCAACAGCGGATCGGTTTCTTCCTGCTCGAGGCGGGCGATGGCGTGGTGCGTGATCCGGCGACCGGCGGTCGTGCCGGGCCGCAGTTCGATTGCCCGCACCCAGCGCGGTTCGGTCAGTCCGGTCTCGGAAACCGGCTTCCACCAGGCGTCGTTCGCCTCGGCCGGCATCGTGTAGGGTTCGGACCTGACCACGAGGTCCGGCGGCCCGAACAGCTCCGCGAAGTACCACTTCGACTCGTCGGGCCACTCGATCGGCGCCGGCATGTCGGCCGGATTGCCGCGCGGCGCCCCGCCGTCGACCCAGCGGACGACGGTGTCGACCTCCGCGTCGGTCAGCGAGCGATCGTTCTTGAACTCGTGGATGCCGACCGTCCTGTCGATGTGCCAGGGCGGCATCTGCCTGGTCGCCACGCGATCCTTGATCGAGCGCGCCCACGGCCGGGATTCCTGGTAGGTCACCAGGGACATCGGGGCGATGGAGCCTGCACGATGGCATGCCTCGCACTTGGCCTGAAAGATTGGGGCCACGTCCTTCGTGAACGTGGGCACTTCGTCCTCGGCGGCGACGGCGACGCCGGGAAGGAGAGCCGCCGCCGCTGCGACGGCCACCAGTGCGCCCATGATTCTGGTCAGCATCGAATAGTCCCTTTCGTTACTCTTCCCCGCGGCCCGGGGCAACCGCCGCCAGCGAAACCCTCATTATAATCGTGGTCGGCGAGCCGGTCGCGCGCGAACGTCGCGCTGAACGACGACCGGGCGCGCCCGCGGCGGCCGGGCCGTGCAGCCGCGAGCCCGCATTGACAAAGACGAGCTGCGAGGTTCAGACGTTTATGCCCAAGACGACTTCTATCGGCGCAGCGGCAATACTCCTGCTAAGCGTCTTCACCGTCACCACCGTCGTGGGGCAGCGCGGCGGCGCGTTCCGGGCATCGCGCGACCACCCGGCGATCCTGTACACGGACGGCGCGGTCGACAACGCCATCGCGGACCTCGACCGCAGGCTCGAGGAGGGCTCGGCCTCGCTGGCCTTCGATGGCCGGAGCGGCTATCTGCGCTCGTTGCTCGACGCACTCGACATGCCGGTGGAGTCCCAGGTGCTCGTCTTCTCCCCGACGAGCTTCCAGGAGGACTACATCGACTTCGACAACCCGCGCGCCGTCTTCTTCCGCGACGACATCGCGCTCGGCTGGGTTCGAGGCGCCGACGTCATCGAGATCGCGGCCCAGGACCGGCGGCAGGGCACGATCTTCTACTCGCTGGAGCAGGCTTCCTCGGCGGCCCCCCGCATCCGGCGCCGCGAGACCTGCCTCGCCTGCCACCTGTCGTGGGACACGCTCGGCGTGCCCGGCCCGCAGGTCCTCAGCATGTTTCCGATGCCGGCCGACCCCAACGCCTACGCGAGCGGACACGCCACGGACCATCGCAGCCGGCTGGAGGACCGCTGGGGCGGCTGGTACGTGACCGGGTCGCACGGCGGCGTCGCGCACATGGGCAACGTCGAGGTGGAAGACGTCGAGGACCCGCATGCGACCTTCGGCGTCGTGCCGCCGGCGATCGAGTCGCTGGAGGGGCGCTTCGACCTCGAAGGCTTCCCGACCCCCTACAGCGACATCGTGGCGCTGATGGTGCTGGAGCACCAGGCGCACATGACGAACCTGATCACCCGCATCGGCTGGGAGGCGCGGCGGGTGGAGCATCGTGCGGAGATGGTGGCGCCGGCGGACCGCGGGCGCTCGACCGACGACGGCCGCTTCCGGGAGATCGTCGACGAGGCTGCGGTGGAGCTGGTCGACTACCTGCTGTTCGTCGACGAGGCACCCCTGCCGCCGGGGGTCGCGGGCGGCTCGGGCTTCACCGAGATGTTCTCGGCGCGCGGCCCGCCGGACAGCCGCGGCCGCTCACTCCGCGAGATCTCGCTCGACGGTCGTCTGTTCCGCTATCCGTGCAGCTACATGATCTACACGGCGGCGTTCGACGCCCTGCCGGAGACCGCGCTCGACGCGATCTACCGGCGGATGTGGGCCGTGCTGTCGGGGGAGGTCACCGAGTCGCACTACGACCGCCTGGCGCTGGCCGACCGGCAGGCGATCGTGGAGATCCTGCGCGACACCAAGCCGGGCCTGCCGGACTACTTCGGGACCGTCACGCGGTAAGAGGACCGGCGATTGGCACGGAAACTGCTTGATAGTGGTGGCAGGACAGGTAACCCCGGATTCGTCCGATAATCGACAGACATGATCTATTGCGTGATTGGCGACGACGAGACCGCGTGGGAGGCGCTCATCCAGCGGCGCTTCCCCGACGACGACGACTATCTGAAGGTGGGTCCGTGCCACTGGCTTGTCCGCGCCGACGCATCGACCAGCAAGGCCGTATGGCAACGAATCGTAGGCGAAGGCGACCAGCCGACCGGCATGGTCTTCCCGGTCCGCGGCTACTACGGTTTCCGCGACGCCACGGTCTGGGAGTGGATGGCCGCGAAGCGCACCCTGGACAATGGCGATTGAACGAATCGTCCGCGGCAGGCCGGGCGGGCAGGAGTCAGGCAAGAGCACGCCGGAGAATTACCCGATTGCCACTCCACCGGGCTTGCAAGCCGCCGACCACAGTTGGGTTCTGCAGACTACCATGGAGCTGCAGAAGTCCGTTGGTGCGCTCACGCAGGCGGTGGCTACCCTGACCGAGCAGGTCAAGGACCAGGGAGCCAAGCTCGATGCGATGCGCCACGAAGTGACCGCGGCGCGCGCATCCATCAAGACGGCCGGATGGCTGCTTGGTGGGATCGCAGCCGTCATCGCGTGGTTGTTGTACCGTCTTCCGCCCGTCGTCACCGCACTCCTGGACGCGATCCGACCCGGTCAAGGGTAACCGCGGTTACTCAATGCGGATTGGGTTCAGCGGAACCAACCTTTCTTCTGGGGAGTATCGACGTACTCCTGGAGCGGCGGCAAGAATGAATCCACCGCCCTCGACATTTCCAGCAGCGTCATGGAGCGAGACCATCAGAGTTCCCTTGTTGTCGACGACGTGTGCGTTCGTGACGATCAAGCCGTCGGAAGAAACGAGGAGACCGGCACCCAGATGATTGACTCCCTCGATGATGGGCACGTGGTTGCGGCATTCGTGGATGATCGGCTTCCACTCGGCAGACATGGCGGGCCTCCCGCGTCACTCTACACGATGCCGTAGGCGATCATCGCGTCGGCGACCTTGCGGAAGCCGGCGATGTTCGCGCCGCGCACGTAGTTCACGGAGCCGTCCGCGTCGGTGCCGTCCTGGCGGCACTTCTCGTGGATGTCGTGCATGATGGTCCGGAGCTGCCGGTCGACCTCCTCGCGAGACCAGGAGATGCGCAGGGCGTTCTGGCTCTGCTCCAGGCCGGACACGGCAACGCCCCCCGCGTTGGCCGCCTTGGCCGGGCCGAACAGGACCTCCCGGGCAAGAAACGCCCGCACCGCTCCCAGCGTGGAAGGCATGTTGGCGCCTTCGGACACCGCCAGGAGCCCGTTGTCGATCAGGGCTTCCGCGTCGTCGGCGTCCAGCTCGTTCTGCGTGGCGCAGGGCAGGGCGAGCTGGCAGGGGATGCGCCACGGCCGTTGCTTCTCGTGGTACTTGCAGCCGAAGTGCTGGGCGTACTCGTGGACCCGTCCCCGGCGAACCTCCTTGAGCTCTTTCAGCCACGCCAGGCGCTCGGTGTCGATGCCGTGCGGGTCGTGGATGAAGCCGTTCGAATCCGAGGCGGTGACGACGGTGGCGCCCAGCTCGTTCAGTTTCTCGATGGCGTAGAGGGCGACGTTGCCGGAGCCGGAGACGACAGCCGTCTTGCCGGCGATTTCCTCGCCGCGGGTCGCCAGCATGTTCTGCAGGAAGTAGACCGCCCCGTAGCCGGTGGCCTCGGTCCGCACCAGGCTGCCTCCGAACGCCAGGCCCTTGCCGGTGAGGACGCCGGTGAAGCGGTTCGCAAGGCGCATGTACTGGCCGAACAGGAACCCTATCTCGCGCGAGCCGACGCCTATGTCGCCGGCGGGGACGTCGGTGTCCTCGCCGATGTGGCGGTGCAGCTCCCGCATCATCGCCTGACAGAAACGCATGACCTCGTTGGCGCTGCGGCCGCGCGGGCTGAAGTTCGAGCCACCCTTGGCGCCCCCCATCGGCAGGCCGGTGAGGCTGTTCTTGAGGATCTGCTCGAAGCCCAGGAACTTCAGCACGCTCTGCGTGACCGTGGGGTGGAAGCGCAGGCCGCCCTTGTAGGGGCCGATGACGTTGCTGAACTGCACGCGCCAGGCCCGCGCGGCACGGACGCCGCCCCGATCGTCCTGCCAGGTCACCCGGAACGTGATGATCCGGTCGGGTTCGGTGAGCCGTTCCAGGATGCGCGCCTCTTCGTACTCGGGATGCGCCATGACGAACGGGACGACGCACTGGGCCACCTCCCGGACGGCCTGATGGAACTCGGGCTCGCCCGGGTTGCGGCGGACGAGACCGGCCATGAATTTCTCCAACCGCTCATGGACGCCCGGAATCCGGTGCATTCCCCTGCCTCCTCCGTCTTCGCTTCCCGTGATCCTCTTCGGGCGAAGCGCGCATTCCTTGCGGTCGGGGCGCAACTTCGTCAACGCGGTGCGTTCTCATTCCTCGCGGCGCGGCTTCTTGAGCAGCGCGGCCAGATCGCGTGACGTGCCCGGCAATCGGTCGTCGCCCAGCGACAGCATCCAGCCCGGATACGGCGCCGTGGTCGCGCTCACCTCGTCGAGCCGTTCCAGCTCGTCGCCGGTCAGGGTGAGCTCCGCCGCGCCCAGGTTGTCGACGAGCTGGTCCATCCGCTTGGCGCCGATGATGACGCTGGTGACGGTGTCCTTGGCCAGCAGCCACGCCAAGGCCACCTGGGCCACGGATGCGCCGTGGGCATCGGCTATCGGCCGCATGACGTCGATGATGTCGAACGCGCGCTCCTTGTCGAGCGGCGGGAAGTCGAACGCGACGCGGCGTGCGTCGGCCTCGCCGGCGCCCTCGCGGGTGAACTTGCCGGAGAGAAAGCCGCCGGCCAGCGGGCTCCAGACGAGCAGGCCGAGGCCCTGGTCCCGGATGAGCGGAATCGTGTCGCGCTCGATGTCGCGTCCCGCCAGCGCGTAGTAGGACTGCGTGCACTGGAAGCGCTCGAAGCCCCGCCGCTCCGACACGCCGAGCGACTTCATCAGCTCCCACGCCTCCAGGTTCGAGCAGCCGATGGTGCGGACCTTGCCGGCGCGAACGAGATCGGTCAACGCGCTCAGCGTCTCGTCGATGGCGGTCTCGGGGTCGGCGCGGTGGATCTGGTAGAGGTCTATGTAGTCGGTGCCGAGCCGCTTCAGGCTCGCCTCGCACGCGTCGATGATGTGCAGCCGGGAGAGGCCGACCTGGTTGGGGCCGGGTCCCATGCGGCCGCGCACCTTGGTCGCGATGACCACGTCGCGGCGGCGGGCGGCGAGCGCGCGGCCGAGAATCTCTTCGGAATCGCCGGTGGAGTAGACGTCCGCCGTGTCGAAGAAGTTGATGCCGGCGTCAATCGAGCGGCCGACGAGCGCGTCCGCCTCCTGCTGGCCGAGCGCGCCGATCATCTCCCACTGCGTGCCGAAGGTCATCGCTCCCAGGCAGAGTTCGGAGACGTACACCCCAGTCGTGCCCAACCGTCGGTACTTCATCCAACCATTCTACCGGGCGCGGTGCCTTGCCGCCGGCGTTCTAGCGGCTCTCCCATCGCGCCATCATCCAGTCGCCGGCGTCGCGCAGCGAGCGGACGTAGCCGCCCATCGCGTAGTGGCCCACGCGGTCGAGCGCGGTGAACGCCACCGTGCCGCCCGCTTCCTCGAGCTGCCGGGCCGCTTCCTCGGCGGGACCGAACGGAACGACGTCGTCCGCGCGGCTGTGGATGATGTGTACCGGCATCTCGCCGAGAGCGTCGAGCGGGTCGTCGCCCGGGCGGCCGGCGATGGGAATGGCGCCGGTGAAGAAGTCCGGGTGCCGGGTCGCGAAGAACCAGGTCCCGCGCCCGCCGAGGCTGAAGCCGGTGACGAGTACGCGCCCGCGGTCGATGTTGTACGTCTCGACGATCTGTTCCAGCAGCGCCATCACGCCCCGGTCGGAGACCTCGCTCGTCCAGCGCCGCGTCGGCACGTCCGGGGCGACGACCACCGCGTTCAGGCCGCGCAGCGCCGGCTCGAACATCTGCCGCATGTGGAGACTGCCGTAGTACGAGCCCTGCTTTCCGCCAGGGTGCAAGGCCAGGATCAGGGCATGCGGCGTGCCCGGCTCGTAGCCGGCCGGCACTGACACGGCGTATGGCATTTCGCCGTGCCCCTCGATCTCGAACGTCAGGTGCTCCACCGCCGGCCGTCCTCCCGCCTGCGCGCGCAGCGACACGGTGACCGCGGCCATAAGAACGGCAAACGCGACGAGCATGCGGACCCTCAGCGATGTACACATCTTCGATCCTCCCCGTGGACCCGTCAGAAAGCGGAGCCTTTATGATACGGCATTCCCTCGTCCTGTGCGCCGGACGCTCGGGGTTGAAGGGCCAACCATCCTGGGGCAACTCGACTCGATCCCTGGTTGACGATACAATTCCGAATGCTGTCACCGCTGTCGCCGGCCCCCTGTTTGCCGAGTGCAGCTCCCACGGCGTCGCGCCGGATACAGCCGTCCGATGATTCACCGGGTGGCCAAGCACCCCCCATGAAGGTCTGGTACAGAGGCGTCCGAACTCCGCTGACTCGACTTTCCGGCAGCCACTGTGCTTTGGCCGCGCCCTTCGAGGGATGAGGCTGCTAATGGCGAAACATCTTCACGAGATCAGAGACCCGGTCCACACGTTTGTGCGGTTGGACAGCGACGAGCGGGAGGTTCTCGACTCGCGGGCTTTCCAGAGGCTGCGCCATATCCATCAGCTCGCCTTGACCTATCTTGTCTACCCCGGAGCAACGCACAAGAGATTCGAGCATTCGCTTGGCGTAATGGAACTCGCGAGTCGTGTATTCGACATTGTAACCGGTCGCGAAAACGTAACCGACCATATCCGTTCTTGTTTGCCAGAGCTCAAGCAACGCGATAAGTTGGCGTACTGGCGCCGTGTCTTGCGCATGGCCGCTCTTTGTCATGACGTCGGGCACCTTCCTTTCTCCCACGCAGCCGAGAAAGAACTGCTTCCTGATGGATGGGACCATGAACGAATGACCCGTGAACTCATAAGTTGTGACGAGATGCGGTCTATTTGGAGCTCCATGAGACCGACGCTCGTGCCTGACGACATCATAAAGCTAGCAATTGGGCAAAAGAAGGCCACTGGTCTGGAATTTTCAGTTTGGGAATCGATTCTTTCCGAAATCATTGTTGGCGACGCATTCGGTGCCGATCGAATGGATTATCTTCTGCGGGACTCTCACCATGCCGGTGTGGCTTATGGGAAGTTCGATCACTATCGCCTAATTGACACGCTTCGTATACTACCTGTCTCTGACGGAACAACGGAGTTGAGGGAGCCGGCACTAGGGCTGGAGAATGGAGGAATACAGTCCGCTGAAGCGTTGATGCTGGCGCGTTACTTTATGTACTCACAGGTCTACTTTCATGCGATTCGCAGAATCTATGATATTCATTTAAAGGATTTTCTTAAGGAGTGGCTCAATGGCGGCTTGTTCTCAACCGATATGGAGACGCACTTGCAGATAACGGATAACGAAGTCATGACAGGATTGTTTGCGGAGGCTCGCACGGAACAACGTGAGCCGGTACACATTCATGCGCGCCGAATCGTTGAGAGGCAGCACTTTAAGGTCGTCTATGAACGAAACCCCGAAGACGTGCGGATTAATCCGGAAGCCGGCCGCGCCGTGTTTGACGGTCTTGTCGGTGAATTCGAGCCGGACCATATTCGTAGTGATCACTACCGACAGCGGAGCGGTGCGCCGGATTTTCCTGTTAGGATGCGAGACGATGAGGTTGTATCGTCCCTACGGGTTTCGGAGACGCTGAACCAACTTCCTGTTGTTTCCATGGACTATGTGTATGTTGAGCGGTCTCAGTACGAGCGAGCAAGGAGGTGGGTGGACCAGAATCGGGAACAGGTCATCCAACCGCAGGAGGAGGCAGACGGTGGGTAGACTCAAACGGGCAGCGCTTCTGACTAGGCTAATGGAGCGGTTGCGTGAACGGGAGAGTTGGTGCGGTGAAACACACGTCCAAAAGGCGGCGTTCCTCGCACAGGAGCTGATGGGGATCCCGCTAGACCGAGAGTTTGTTCTGTACAGGCACGGGCCATATTCGTTCGATTTGAGGGACGATCTGACAGGGCTTCGTGCCGACGGGCTGGTTCGACTCGAACCACAGACGCCTTGGGGACCGCGCTTTGTGCTTACGGAACAGAGCGCTTACATTCAGGGGCTATACCCACGTACATTGGAACGGTACGAGAACGGCTTAACCTTCGTGGCGACGGAGCTGGGAAATAGAGGCGTTGCTGCCCTTGAGCGGTTGGCTACCGCATTCTATGCGCACCAGCGTCTGGAGACTGGAGAGACTGTGGAACAAAAGGTCGCTTGGGTCAGGCAGAGGAAGCAGCATATTTCAGTGGACCTTGCGACAACGGCTTTTGAGGAAGTGGACCGCATTGTGCGGGAAGCTGGTCAGTACCTTCCCGAAGGGGCTACGCGCACGTAGAGGGTCTCATGTCTGTTCGTACCCGTTTCGCACCGAGTCCGACCGGCTACCTCCACATCGGCGGGGTCCGCACGGCGCTGTTCAACTGGCTGTTCGCGCGCCGGCACGGCGGGCAGTTCGTCCTGCGCATCGACGACACCGACCGGCAGCGCAACGTCGAGGCGGCGCTGCGGCCGATTCTCGACGGCTTCCGCTGGCTGGGCATCGACTGGGACGAGGGGCCCGAGGTGGGCGGCCCGTGCGCGCCGTACTACCAGTCGCAACGGACTGGGCGCTACCGGACGGCGGTAAAGGAGTTGCTCGACCGGGGATTGGCGTACCGCGACTACGCCACGGCGGATGAGACGACGGCCGAGCGCGAGGCGGCGCAGCGCGAGAAGCGGCGGTTCATCTACAGCCGGCGCTGGATGGCGGAGACCGACGCCGACGCGGCGCGCTTCGAGGGCGAGGGTCGGACCGCGGTCGTGCGGCTGAAGATGCCGCGCGAGAGGGCCTGCCGCTTCGACGACCTGGTCCGCGGCCCGGTCGCCTTCGACTGGGCGCTCGAGCAGGACCACGTCATCCAGCGGGCGGACGGCACGCACCTGTACCACCTGGCCAGCGCGGTCGACGATCACGACTTCGGCATCTCGCACGTCATCCGGGCCGAGGAGCACCTGTCGAACACGCCGCGCCAGATCTTCATTGCCGCCGGGCTTGGCTACGAGCTTCCCCGCTACGCGCACCTGCCCTACGTGGCGGCGCCGGGCGGGAGCGAGAAGCTGAGCAAGCGGAAGCTGGGGAAGTACCTGTCGCAGCCGGACTTCAAGAAGGTGCACGACCATGGCGCCGGCATACTGGCGGCGCTCGGCGAGGACGTCGTGGCCGAGACCTTCAACCCGGTGCTGGTGGAGTTCTACCGCGACGTCGGCTACCGCCCGGAGGCGGTGGTCAACTACCTGCTACTCCTCGGCTGGTCGCTCGACGACCGGACGGAGGACTTCACGCGCGACGAGATGATCGAGCACTTCTCGCTGGAGCGGGTGAACCGGTCGGCCGCGAGCTTCGATCCGCAGAAGATGATGGCGTTCGAGGAGCGCCGGATGAACGCGCTGCCGGTGGCCGCCAAGGTCGACGCCGTCTCCCCGTACCTCGAGCGGCTCGGCATCCTGGGAACGGAGCCGAACGAGACGGAGAAGGAGCGCGTCGCCGCCGTTGTCGCCGCGGCCGGCGACCGGATCAAGGTGGCGGGCGACATCGTGCGCTACACGGAGTTCTTCCAGGACGATGCCGCGTTTCCGTACGACGAGAAGGCGTTCCGCAAACGGATCGGCGCCCCGGATGCCGCGGACCGGTTGCGGCGCTTCCGCCCCGTGCTGGAGACCGTCGATCCGTTCGAGGCCGCGTCGCTGGACGCCGCGCTGCAGCGGTTCGTCGAGGCGGAGGGGATCAGGATAGGGCAGATCATTCACGCCGTGCGGGTTGCGGTGACCGGCAAGGGCGTCGGTTTCGGTCTGTTCGAGGCGCTGGAGATTCTCGGCCGCGCGGCGTGTCTCGCTAGAATTGACCGGGCACTCGAAGCCGCGGATGCGGGCTCCGGCGCCGACTGATTCGTGAGCCCGGAGTCTTCGCCGTGGAACGGGGCAGATTTCCGGAGAGGCTTGGTTGGGCGGAAGCGGAGCCGCAGGGCGACGATTTCCGGACGAGGACACAGGCGTGAGCATGCCCGAGATCGAAACCACGGGACTCGACTTCATCCGGGAGATCGTCACCGCCGACAAGGCCGCCGGCCGGCGCGCGGGGCGCGTGCACACCCGCTTTCCGCCGGAGCCGAACGGCTACCTGCACATCGGCCACGCCAAGTCGATCTGCCTGAACTTCGGCATCGCGCACGAGTACGGCGGCCTTTGCAACCTCCGCATGGACGACACGAACCCGGAGACCGAGGACGTGGAGTTCGTGCGCGCCATCGAGCAGGACGTCCGCTGGCTCGGCTTCGACTGGGAGGACCGCTCCTGCTACGCGTCCGACTACTTCGAGCGGCTCTACGAGTGCGCGGTGACGCTGGTCCGCAAGGGACTCGCCTATGTCGACGACCTGCAGGGCGATGAGGTCAGCCGCTACCGCGGCCGCTGGGACGAGCCGGGGCGCGACAGCCCGTACCGCGACCGGTCGGTGGAGGAGAACCTGGACCTGTTCGCCCGGATGCGGGCGGGGGAGTTCGAGGACGGTGCGCGGACGCTGCGGGCGAAGATCGACATGGCGGCGCCCAACATGAACATGCGCGATCCGACGATCTACCGGATCCGCCGCAGCCCCCACTACCGGCAGGGCGACGACTGGATCATCTACCCGACCTACGACTTCACGCACCCGCTGTCGGACGCGTTCGAGCGCATCACGCACTCGCTGTGCACGCTGGAGTTCGAGGACCATCGGCCGCTCTACGACTGGTACCTGCAGGCGCTCGACTTCGAGGACCCGCCGCGGCAGATCGAGTTCGCCCGGCTCAATCTGACCCACACCGTGCTCAGCAAGCGCAAGCTGCTGGAGCTGGTGGAGGGCAAGCACGTCGACGGCTGGGACGATCCGCGCATGCCGACCCTGGCCGGCATGCGGCGGCGCGGCTATCCGCCGGCCGCCATCCGCGACTTCTGCGGACGAATCGGGGTTGCCAAGGCCAACAGCGTCGTGCAGATGGCGCAGCTCGAGGATGCAGTCAGGCAGGAGCTCAACCGGACAGCCCCTCGCGTCATGGCGGTAACCCTGCCGCTGAAGGTGGTCATCGAGAACTACCCGGAAGACCGCGTCGAGGAACTCGACGCGATAAACAACCCGGAGGACCCGAGCGCCGGCACGCGCAAGGTTCCCTTCTCGCGAGAGCTGTACATCGAGAACGCGGACTTCCAGGAGAACCCGCCAAGGAAGTTCTTCCGCCTCGCGCCGGGGCGGGAGGTCCGGCTCCGCTACGCCTACTTTCTCACCTGCCGGGACGTGGTCAAGGACGGGGCCGGGAACGTGGTCGAGCTGCGCTGCACCTACGATCCGGAGACCCGCGGCGGGTACGCGCCCGACGGGCGCAAGGTGCGCGGAACCATTCATTGGGTGTCGGCCCGGCATGCCCTTCCGGCCAGGGTGCGTCTCTACGAGCACCTGTTCAGTGTGGAGCACCCCGAAGACGTGCCCGAGGGGACGGACTACAAGGACGGACTCCAGAAGTTCGAGACACTCGAGCGGAGCCGCGTCGAACCGAGTCTTGCCGGTGCGGTCCCGGGTGCGGTGTACCAGTTCGAGCGCCGGGGGTACTTCTGCGTCGATCCCGATTCGAGATCCGCGTTGCCGGTGTTCAACCGGACGGTCGGGTTGCGCGACACCTGGGCGAAGATCGCGAAGAAGCAGGGCAAGCAGTGAAGGGACCGAATGCCTGCGCTGCGGAACCGGTTGACTGTCGCTACTCCCGGACGCCCTCGGCCATCATTACCAGCGTCGGCAGGATGAAGAGAATGAATGCGGCCGACAGCACCAGGCCGCCCATCATGCTGACGACGAACGGCACGAGGAACATCAGGTCGTCGCCGCGTTCGTAGAGCAGGGGAGACAATCCCAGGATCGTGGTCGCGCTGGTCAGGAACACCGCCCGGAACCGGTGCCGCGCCGCCGCCGCCGCCGCGGCGATGGCCGGCAGCATCTCGTTCTCGCGGCGGATGACGTTGTAGCGGTCCAGCAGCACCAGCGCGTCGTTGACCACGACCCCGAAGACCGCGATCAGGCCGAACAGCGACATCGCGGTCAGATCCCAGCCGAGCACCCAGTGCGCCAGGATGGCGCCGGCGAACGAGATCGGGAACCCGGCGGCAGCCACGAGCGGCTTCCAGTAGCTCCGCAGAAAGGCCGCCATCAACGCGTAGATCGCGATCAGCACCACGGGGACCAGCAGCCCCAGCGTCTCCAGCATGGCCCGTTCGTCGCGTACCCCGCCTTCGGGCTCGATGGTCAGGCCGGGGTACCTTGCGAGCAGCTCCGGCACGAGCTCCCGTTCGACCTGCCGGCGGGCCTGAATGGGCGTGATCACCGCGGCGTCCGCCTGGGCGTTCACCGTCGCGGCCCGGGTGCCGTCGATGCGCGTCAACGTCGCCTGCTCGCGGCTCTCGGTCAGATTCGCCACCGACGACAACGGCACCTCGCCGCCGCCGGCGCGGCGGACGCGCTCGTGGGCCAGCACCCGCAGATTGCTCCGCCGCTCGCGCGGGTAGCGCACCATGACCTTCAGCTCTTCATGACCGCGCTGAATCCGCTGGACCTCCACGCCGTGGAAATTGGCGCGCAACTGCCCCCCGATGGCGGCCGGCGTCAGGCCCGCCGCCTCCCCGACGGGGGTGAGCGCGATTTCCAGGTGCCGCTTGCCCAGCGTCAGGCTGTCGGCGATCTCGTAGACACCCGGGATCGTCGCCAGAAAGGACCGCAGCTCGCCGGCCGCCTGTCTCAGGGTTTCCCCGTCGTCGTGCTTCAGCGCGTAGGAAACGCTGGGCCGGGGCCGAACGGTCGTGGTCTGGAACTCCATCCGTTCCAGGTGCGGAAGCTCTCCGATGTTCAGGCGCCACGCCCGTTCGATCTGCGCGGGCGTCGCCTGCCGGGTCGGCCGCTCGTTGAGATGGACTCGCACGCCGGCGAGGTGACTGCCGTTGGATTCCTCCGTGCCCGTGCGCGACGACACGATGTTTCCGGCGAGAATGCTGACCGCTTCGATGGAGGCCCCCGGAAGCTGCTCGTTCATCGCGTACGCGGCGTCCGCGACCTGCTCGGCGGCGGCCAGCGTGGTCTCGAACGGCGTGCCGGCCGGCAGGCGCAGGTCCACCTGCACGTTCTCGGGGATGTTCATTTCCGCATCGAAGAGGATGACGCGAACCGCTTCGGAACCGACCAGCAGCAGGGAGAGCAGCACCAGCGCGCCGCCGCCGGCCAGCGTCGACGAGCTGTGCCGCACGGACCAGGACACGGCCGGCACCACGGTGCGATCGCGAACGTCGTCGATCCAGATGCACACGCGGTCCTGCAGCGAACGCAGCGGTTCCCGGCTCCAGCGACCATCGTGCGCAAGATGGGCCGGCAGAATCAGGAACGCCTCTATCAGCGACACGGACAGCACGAAGAGCGCGACATAGGGAAACACGTTCACCAACTGCGTAACGGTGGCGGTGACGAAGAGGAACGGCACGAACGCGAGCAGCGTCGTGCACGCGCCGATGGTTATCGGCCCCACTACCGCCCGGGCGCCCGCGGCGGCAGCCTCGGCCCCGCGCTTGCCGTTGTCGCGTTCGGCGGCGATGCTCTCGCCCACCACCAGGGCGTCGTCCACGACGAGGCCGACCATCAGGAAGAAGCCGACCAGCGTCCCCATGTTCAGGGTCAGGCTCGCCGGGCCGAAGAACAGCAGCGAGCCGATGAAGGAGAACGGGATGCCGACCGTTATCCAGGTCGCCGCGCGCAGGTCGAACACGAGAAGCAGCAGGACGAAGACGAGGATCGCTCCCGCCAGCCCGTTCCTCGCGATTCCCGACAACCGGTCGAGAGCCGGCTGCGCCCGGTCGTTCCAGACGCTGATCTCGATATCCCGCGGAGCGCCGTAGCCCGCGAGCCAGCTTCTGATGTCGCCGGCCATGTCCGCGATCGACTGCTGCTCGGCGGCGTCGACGCGCACGAACACGGCCGGTCTGCCGTTGACCTCGGAGACGATGTCGTCGTCGACGAAGCCGTCGCGAATCTCGGCCACGTCGCCCAGCGTCACGATGGTTCCGTCGAGCTGCGTGATGAGCGGGATGCCCTCGAACTCCTCGCCGATACTGCGCTTGGCGACGGTGTGCAACACCACCCCGCCGGATTCGGTGCGCAGCTCCCCGAAGGTGAGGTTGAGGGAAGCCCGCTGCACCGCGTTCGACACCTGGACGATGGACAGGTCGTTGCGGCGCAACTCCTCCTCGCTCAACTCGATCGCGATCTCGCGGTCGCGCGTACCCCGCAGCGTCACCTGCGAGACGGAGGGCAGCGCCAGCAGCTCGCTGCGCACCGCCTCGGCCGCCAGCCGCAGCTCGTCCTCGCCCGCTACCGACGACGAGACGGCCAGGGTCATCGCCTCGATGGTCAGCCGCGCCAGCTCTATCTCCGGCCGCTCGGCGTTCAGCGGCGGAAAGTTCTCGATGGCGTCCACTGCGTTCCGCACGTCGTTCAGGACGGTACCGGCGTCCGCGAAGCTTGCCAGCTCGATGCGTATTCGGCCGTGCCCTTCGCTGGCGGTGGCCACGACCCGCTCGACCCCGGCGAGACCGATGACGCTCTCCTCGACGCGGCGATTGACGTCCTGTTCCACTTCCTGCGCCGACGAGCCGGGCGAGCGCACGTTCACGGTGACGGTCCGCAGATCGATTTCCGGAAAGTTCTGCACGGCGAGACCGAACCCGGACGCGACCCCGCCCACGATGAAGACCAGCATGAGCAGGTTGGCGGCGACGGGATTGCCCGCGAAGTAGCCGATCAGTCCCTTGCGGGCGGTGGCCTCCGGCTGTGCGGTCCCTCCGGCGTCAGTCGTGCTCATGTCCAGGACTCCTCGCTTTCGCCACGGGCTGCTCAGTTCGACGGCGCCGCGTCCGTTGCCTCGACCGCCAGCCCCTCACGGGCCCCGGGCAGCAGGCCGACGACCACGCCCTCGCCCGCGTCGAACGCCTGAACGACCCATCCGGCAGGCGTCCGGCCGACGGTCGTCGGCGCGAAGGCGCTCAGCAGACCGTCCCTGACCACCCAGACGCTGTCGCGTTCCTGCAGAACGGATTCCGGCAGCACGTACACGTCCTCGTAGACAGGCCCCGCGATGTCGACCTCCACGAACGTGCCCGGCGCCGGCAGCGAGTCGGGATGCGTGTCCTCGGCGAACTTCAGGAACACCGAGGCCAGGCGGGTCTTGGGAGCGACCACCGAGGAGACGCGCGCCACCCGGGCCTCCCAGGTCGCCATCTCTCCGACCACGCGCGCCGCGCGGCCGATGACGGGGTCCAGGTACTCCAGGTCCCGCGGCTCGATCGGTGCCGCCACCTGCAGGGCCTGGGTCCGGTACACCATGCCAAGGCGGGACGAAGGTCCGTCGACCACATCCGCCGGGCCTACCAGTTCACCCACCTCGACGTCCGAGGCCGCCACCCGTCCGTCGTACGGCAGGGAGATGTTCGTGCGCTCCAGGCGCAGTTGCGCCAGCTTCAGGTCGGTTTGCGCCCTCATGAGGCGCGCTTCGGCCTCCGCAATCCACGGCAGGCGGCGGACCGATTCGGACGGCTCGGCTCCCGGGTTCTCGCGCTCGAACGCCCGTAGATCCTCTTCCGCCGCGGCCCTCTCGACCCACACCCGGGCCTCGGCCTCCCGGACGGCCATTTCCGCGGCTTCCACCTGCAGCTCGAACTCGGCCGGGTCTATCCTGATGAACGGCTCGTTGGCTGCGATGGACCCGCCGTTGCTGAAGGCCGGCGAGACCCAGGCGATGCGGCCGACGACCTCGGACGCCACCCGCACCCTTTCTTCCAGGTTCACCGCGCCGGTCAGCTCGATGGTCAACGCCTGCTCGGTCGGAGCCGGGTGCATGACCCTGACGGTGGGGCGGGCGCTCTCCGGCGACAGGCTGGAAGCGGCGCCGCGTTCTATGCGGCCGGGCGCCCGTGCGAAGAGCAGGGCGACCGCGATCAGGATGACAATGGCGGCCAACTGCGCGAAGCCGCGCCATTCGGCACCGCCGGACCGATTCCCGGAGTGGTTCGGTTCCTCTGCCATTTTCATGTTCCTCGGCTCAAGCCGGGTCGTTTTCGGGAGGGGGATGCGCTTTGAGTTCGCGCATGTTTCCGCGCCGGCCCGCGTGTCTCCGCGGACTGCTCCAGGGTCGGTGCTCGCAGCGCAACCCCTGTTCGCGAGTGCTCACAGCAGCCTTGTCTTGCACCTTGACCTTATCCGAGACCAGAATGGGATTCTGCATGGGATGATGCGGCAAGTCAACGTGACTGCGCTAATGGTTGGGGCCGAGGTGGGTCTCCCGCGGCGAGGAAGGTCGCGCAGAACCCGCAAGATAGCTGTGCGGCACGCAGGCCACATCGCCCTTGCACGATACCCGGTCCGACCGGGGAGATCGCCGTGAACGGCGCGATTGGCTGGCTCGCCCGCAACCCCGTCGCCGCGAACCTCCTGATGCTGCTGATCGTCGCGAGCGGCCTGACGGGCGCCGCGTCGGTCACCGAAGAGATATTCCCCGAGCTCGATCTGCGCCGCATCAGCATCCAGGTGCCCTATCTGGGGGCGGCGCCGGAGGAGGTCGAGTCCGGGGTCGTCGTGCGCATCGAGGAGGCCGTCCAGAACATCGACGGCATCCAGCAGATCGTGTCGACGGCGTCCGAGGGCAGCGCGTCGGTCATCGTGGAGCTCGAGCAGGGGGCCGATTCACAGCGGGTGCTCGACGAGGTCACCAACAACGTCCAGGCGATCACCACGTTTCCCGTCGAGACCGAGAAGCCGCTCATCCGCGAGCTGGTCACCCGCAACCAGGTCACCGACGTCGCCATCGCCGGCGCCGCCGATGTCGCCTCGCTGAAGTCGATCGCCGAGATCGTTCGCGACGGGCTGGTAGCCCTGCCGGAGGTCGGGCAGGTCGAGATCGTGAGCGTCCCGCCGTACGAGATTTCCATCGAGGTGTCGGAGGTGGCGCTGCGGCGGCACCGGCTCACGTTCGACCAGTTGGCGAACGCCGTCCGGCGCTCCTCGCTGGATCTGCCCGGTGGCTCGGTGCGCACCCAACGCGGCGAGATCCTGCTGCGCACGATCGGGCAGGCCTACCGCGGCGCCGACTACGAGAACCTCGTGCTCTGGACCCGGCCCGACGGCAGCCGCCTGCTGCTGGGCGACGTGGCCACCGTGGTCGACGGCTTCGCGGAAACCGATCAACGCGCGCGCTTCGACGAGCTTCCGGCCGTGACGGTATCCGTGTACCGCTCGGGGGACCAGAGCGCGCTCGACGTCGCGGCGGCAGTGCGCGGCTACGTCCGGCGCGCGGACGCCTGGCTGCCCGAAGGGATCACGCTGACCACCTGGCAGGACCAGTCGCAGGTCCTGACCGACCGGCTGGCGATCATGCTCGACAACGGCGCGGCCGGTTTCGTGCTCGTCTTCGTGGTGCTGGCGCTGTTCCTCGAGATGCGCCTCGCCTTCTGGGTCAGCCTCGGGATCCCGATCTGCTTCCTCGGAGCCTTCGCGCTGATGCCGGGCCTGGACCTGAGCGTCAACATGGTCTCGTGCTTCGCCTTCATCCTGGTGCTCGGGATCGTGGTCGACGACGCCATCATCGTCGGCGAGAACATCCACCGCCACCAGGAACGGCACGGAGACGGCCTGCGCGGCGCCGTCGACGGGGCGCGGGAGATCGGCAAGCCGGTGGTCTACGCCGTCCTGACGACCGCGGCGGCGTTCATCCCGCTGTTCTTCGTGACGGGCGCGTTCGGGCAGATGTTCCAGGTCGTGCCGCTCGTCATCCTGCCCTGCCTGCTCTTCTCGCTGCTGGAATCGCTCGGCATCCTGCCCGCCCACCTGGCGCACGGCCGGCGGCGAGGCCGGGCCGGCTCCTGGCGCCGGTTGCAGCAGCGCATCGCGGGCGGACTTCCGTGGCTCGTCCGCAACGGCTACGAACCGGCCCTCGACGCCGCGCTTCGCTGGCGTTACATGACAGCGGCGGTCGGGTTGGCCACCCTGCTGCTTACCGGCGGCCTCGCGCTGGGCGGCGGGACCGACTTCCAATTCGCCCCGTCGATCGAGAACGAGTTCATGACCGCCTCGATCACGATGCCGCTGGGTACGCCGGCCGAGGCCACCACCGCCGCGGTCGCGAAGTTCGAGGCGGGCGCCGCGCGGCTGAGGGCGGCTCTCGAGGAAGAGGCGGGCCTCGACTACTTCCGGCACGTGGCGACGACCATCGGCGACCAGCCGGTACAGGCCCGGGGGGGCGGCCGGGTGGGACGGATAAACGCCGACGTGGAGGCCGCCTCCAACATAGGCGAGATCACCATCGAACTCGCGCCCACGGAGACACGGGTGTACACCAGCGAGCAGCTCGGCATCCTGTGGCGCGACGAGACCGGCCCGGTCCCGGAAGCGGTAGCGATCGACTTCCACACGTCACTTCTGAGCTCCGGGGAGGACGTGGACGTGGAGCTCTCGGGGCGGGATCTCGACCGTCTGCGGGCCGCCGCCGACCTGCTCAAGGGCCGGTTGGCCGAGTACGCCGGCGTGTACGCGGTCGCCGATTCCATCCGGACCGGGAAGGCGGAGATGCGGCTGGACATCCGGCCCGCGGCCGAGACGCTCGGGCTCACGCTGCAGGATCTGGGGCGCCAGGTGCGGCAGGCGTTCTACGGCGAGGAGGCGCAGCGCATCCAGCGCGGACGGGACGACGTCCGGGTCATGGTCCGTTTCCCCCGCGAGCAGCGGCGATCGCTCGGCAACCTGGAGAACATGCGCGTCCGCACGCCGGACGGCGTGGAGGTGCCTTTCAGCCAGGTGGCGCTGTTGGAGCCGGGTCGCGGCTTCGCCTCGATCCGGCGCATCGACCGCAGCCGGGCCGTGAACGTGACGGCATCGGTCGACCCGCAGATTGCATCGACGGCGACCCTCATCGCGGACCTGCGCGAGCGCATCCTGCCCGCAATGCGCACGGAGTTTCCGGACGTGTTCTACACGTTCCGAGGTGCGCAGGAGGCGCAGGAGGAGGCCATCAGCGGCCTGCGGGTGGGGTTCGTCCTGGCGCTGATCATGATCTTCGGTCTGCTCGCGATCCCCCTGCGGTCGTACGCCCAGCCGCTCATCATCATGGGCGCCATCCCCTTCGGCCTCGTCGGCGCGCTCTGGGGCCACATCGTGATGGGGCTCGACGTCACGTTCATGTCGCTGCTCGGCCTGGTCGCCCTGACCGGCGTCGTCGTCAACGACAGCCTGATCATGGTCGACTTCATCAACCGCGCGCGCGACGCCCCCGCCGGGACCGGCGACTCGGGGAGCGGTTTGCCGGACGGCCCTCCCAGCGCCTCCACCAGCCTGGATCGGGCGATTCGCCAGGCCGGCGGGCAGCGGTTCCGTCCCATCGTGCTCACGTCGCTCACCACCTTCGCGGGACTGGTCCCGATGATGGCCGACCGCAGCATGCAGGCGGCCTTCTTCATTCCGATGGCGGTCTCGCTCGCATTCGGCGTGCTGTTCGCCACCTTCATCACGCTGTTCCTGGTGCCGGTCTCCTACGCGATCCTCGACGACCTGCAACGGCTGCCGAGGAGGCTCTCGGCGTCCCTCGGAGCTGGGCCGCGCGTGTCTCACACCACCTCCGGTGCTTGACGCGGCGCGCCTCCGTCGGCGTCTGACCGCGTGCGCGGGTGTGGCGCAAAGGGCGGCAGGCCAGCACAACTGCAGAAGGTGAAGAATGCGCGAATGCTAGCGCCCCGAAACGCCTCGCAGGCTCGGCGTTTCGGCCCATCCCCCCCGCTCCATGAGCTTGCGCCGCGGGACTTCGCTTCGCTGCGTTCTGCGGCGCAAGCTCCCAGCGCCCCGAAACGCCTCGTTGGCTCGGCGTTTCAGCCCATCCCCCCCGCTCCATGACCTTGCGCCTCGGCACTTCGCTTCGCTGCGTCCTGCGGCGCAAGCTCCTGGCGGCCGCTCATACGCCGGTGGCCGACCCGAGGCCCATCGCGCGGCGCCACGCGGTGATCTGGCCCAGGTGGCTTCCCTCGTGCGACGTGATGAGGAAGATGGCGTAGTCGCCGACCGTGGGGAACCGCTTGCGGGTGCCCTCGCTGGGATGCTCCCGGTCGAAGAGCGCGGGATCGGCGGTTGCGAGCAGCTCGGCCACCCGCTCGTGCTGCGCGGCGAGCTCGGCCAGCAGCTCTTCCTTCGAGGGGAATTCCGCCGCGTCCCCGCTCGGGGTGCCGCCGCTCTTGAAGGTGTCGTCCCACGCGGCCGGGAACGCAGACTCCAGGCCGAGCATCGTTGCCAGTTGATTCGATGTTGCCGCGAGATGCCCCAGGAGCCACGCCGGGTGGTTGACGAGGCCGTGCGGCTGCCGGGTCATCTGCTCGTCCGAGAGGTCCCGGACCAGCGTTCGGGCCCGGTCGAGATTGAACTGATACGTGAAGATGAGGTGTCGCAGCATCGGTTCGCTCCGCCGTCAGCAGTCTGCGCCGCGGAAACGGCGCGGACTGCTGACCGGACATCGTCACCTGTTGGCGCCGCCAAACCCGTCGCAGGGCTCCGTGTCTGGCCCCAGCCCCCACCGCCCCAAGGATCCTGCGCCGCAGAACGCAACGAAGTGCGTTCTGCGGCGCAGACTCCTAGCCGGCGTCCGACGAGAGCCCCGCCGCGCGTCGCCACGCCGCGATCTGCCCGATGTGGTTGGCCTCGTGCGCCGACAGCAGGTAGTCGACGAAGTCGCCGATGGTCGGGAAGTGCTTGCGCGTCCCCTCGTCCGGAAACTCCTTCGAGAAGATCGCCGGGTCCGCCTTGGCCACGGCTTCGGCCACGCGTTCGTGCTGCTTCTTCAGCTCGGCGAGCAGCGCGTCTTTCGACGGGTACTGCGACGCATCCGCGCCGGGCACGCCGCCGGTCTTCGCGGCTGCTTCCCATTCTGCGGGAAACGTCGACTCCAGGCCGAGCGCCACTCCGGTGTGGTTGGATGCCGACGCGAGATGACAGAGGGTCCACGCCGGGTGGTTGACCACCCCGTGCGGCTGCCGGACCATCTGCTCGTCGGTCAGGTCCTTGACCAGCGACTCGAGGTGACCGAAGTTGAACTTGTAGGTGAAGAGAAGGTGCTCGCGCATCGGGTACTCCAGCAGGCTGCAAGTGTGAATGTTCGAACGAAAATCAACCGCCCAGTATACTCCCATCGCACGCGACCGACACCGAGAAGAAAGTGGGTTCATGACCGCCGCCGACAACCGTCAGATCCGCCTTGCCGCCCATCCCGCGGGCTTCCCGTCGGAGACCGATTTCTCGCGCACCGAGACGCCGGTTCCGGAGCCGGCGCGCGGGCAGATGCTGTGCCGTACCGTTTACCTGTCGCTCGATCCGTACATGCGCGGGCGGATGAATCCGGGGCCGTCCTACGCGAAGGGGGTCGATCTCGGCGAGGTGATGGTCGGCGGCACGGTCTCGCAGGTGGTCGAGTCGAGGCTCGACGGGTACTCCGCCGGCGACATCGTCCTGACCGCGAACGGCTGGCAGGACTACGCCCTGTCGGACGGGGCCGGGGTCCGCAGGATCGACCCGGCGGACGCGCCCATCTCGACCGCGCTGGGCGTGCTCGGGATGCCGGGTCACACGGCGTACGTCGGACTGCTGGATCACGGGCGGCCGAAGCCGGGCGAGACGGTGGTGGTGTCCGCCGCTTCCGGTGCGGTCGGGGCAGTGGTCGGGCAGATCGCGAAGCTCAGGGGTTGCCGAGTGGTGGGCATTGCCGGCGCACGGGAGAAGTGCGAGTACGTGACGGGCGAGCTGGGCTTCGACGCCTGCGTCAGTCATCGCGGGGACGACCTTCCCGGTGCGCTGCGGGCGGCGTGTCCCGGCGGCGTCGACGTCTACTTCGAGAACGTCGGCGGGAAGGTCTTCGAGGCGGTCCTGCCGCTGCTGAACAATTTCGCGCGCATCCCGATCTGTGGCCGGATCGCGAACTACAACCTGACCGAGCCGCCTCCCGGTCCCGATCAGGTGGCGAGGTTGATGGGATTGACCCTCGTGCGGCGACTCACGTTCCGCGGGTTCATCGTGTTCGATCACCTGGACCGGCAGCCGGACTTCCTGCGCGACGTGGCGACGTGGATCCGCCAGGGCGGGATCAAGTACCGGGAGGACGTGGTGGACGGGCTCGACCGGGCGGTCCCGGCGTTCCTCGGGCTGCTGCGGGGCGAGAACTTCGGGAAGCTGCTGGTGCGGGTCTCCGACGATCCGACCCTGTAGCGTTTCGTTCGGTTCAGCTACGCGTGCCACGCCGCGGGGCGCAGAGCCGCGGGGGGAGAGACAGCGAGTGTCAGCACGACGCCGCGTCCCGGACGCGTTCGTTCTCATCTTCGCGCTGATCGTGCTGGCGCAGCTCGCGAGCTACGTCCTGCCGGCAGGCGAGTTCCAGCGGGACGAGCGCCGCGTCGTCCCCGGCACGTGGGCCGCGGTGGATGCCGAGCCGCTGCCGCCCCTGGCTTTTCTGACCTCCATTCCCGCCGGTCTGTCCGCGGCGCAGGAGATCATCTTCTTCGTCTTCATTGCCGGCGGCGTCATCAGCGTCGTGCGGGCTACCGGCGCGATAGACGCCTCGATCGGCGCCGCCATCGCCCGCCTCGCGTCGCGGCCCGGGTGGCTCGTCGCGGGCATGGTCGGCCTGTTCGCACTGGGCGCGTCGACCGTGGGGATGGCCGAGGAGTACATGCCGTTCGTCCCGGTGCTGGTGACCCTGTGCCTGGCGCTGCGACTCGACGCGGTGGTGGCGGTCGGCATCGTCTACGTCGGCGCCGGCGTCGGCTACGCGTGCGCCGCGTTGAACCCGTTCACCGTGCTGATCGCCCAGGACATCGCCGGTCTGCCGCTGACCTCCGGGCAGGCCGTGCGGTGGGCGCTGTTCGTCGTCTGCGCGGCGATCGGGGTCCATCACATTCTGGGGTACGCGGCCGGGCTTCGCCGCGACCCCGCCACGAGCCTGGTGGCCGACGTCGACTACTCGAGCGGCTTCGATCTGCCCGAGGACGTGCGGTTCACGGTGCGGCGCCTGGCGGTCCTGGTGGTCCTGGCGGCCGGAATCGGGCTCTTCGTCCACGGGGTGGCGGCCCGGGGCTGGTACCTGACCGAGCTGTCGGCGGTGTTCCTCGGCATCGCGCTGCTCGCGGCAGGCGCCGGGGGCCTGGGGCCCGACGCGGCGGCGCGCGCGTTCATCCGCGGGGCGGGGGAGATGACGGCCACCGCGCTGCTGATCGGCTTCGCCCGGACCATCCAGGTGGTGCTGGCCGACGCGCAGGTCATCGACACGATCGTCAACGGGCTGGCCGCGTCACTGGCCGGCCTGCCGTCGCATGCCGCCGCGCTGGGCATGCTGGTCGTGCAGACGGTCTGCAACCTGTTCATACCCTCCGGATCGGGACAGGCCTATGTGACGATGCCGATCATGGCGCCGCTGGCGGACCTCACCGGGGTGACGCGGCAGACCGCGGTGCTCGCCTACCAGTTCGGCGACGGCTTCACGAACATGCTCGTGCCGACCAACGCCCTGCTGATGGGGATGCTCGGTCTGGGCCGGATCCCGTACCAGCGCTGGGTGGCTTTCGTCGTGCCGCTGCTCGTCAAGCTGTACCTGGTCGCCGCGGTTGCGCTCGTCGCCGCGGTCGCACTCGGGTACCGCTGACCCGGGGTCCGCGGCAGACGGCCGCTTCCGTCGACGGATCGTGGGCTTCGCCACGCCCTGCCGCTCGTCTTTCGAAGGCATCCGACCGGCTTCGGGCATACAATGAACCGTTCCGATCAGCAAAGGAGTTGCCGTGTCCACTCGCCATTGCGCCGCGTTGCTGCTAGTCGTGATTTTCTGGGCGGCCGGCTGCGGTCCGTCGCCGGTCGACGCGCCGGGTGGCGACTGGACCGGCGGAGCTCCCGGACCCCCACCGCTGTTCGCCACGCCCGACGGCGGCGTGACGCTACGCTTCGTCGACACGCCGGCCGAGGTTCCGGACCTGACGATGGAGGCGCTCGACGGCCAGACGATCTCGATGGCCGATCAGCGCGGCAAGGTTGTGCTGGTCAACTTCTGGGCGACCTGGTGCGGTCCGTGCCGCGAGGAAATCCCGTTCCTCGTGCGTCTTGCCGAGCGGTACCCCGACCACCTGACGGTGATCGGCGTATCGGAGGACCACGGCTCGTCCGACACCGTTGCCGCGTTCGCTGAACAGTACGGCGTGAACTACCCGATCGTGATGTCGACGCCCGAGATCAAGCGAGCGTTTCCCGGGGTGTTCGCATTGCCGACCTCGTTCGTCGTCGATCCCGAGGGACGCATGGTCGAGAGCCACGTCGGGCTGATCAGCCCGGTGATCCTGGAGCAGGAAACGCGCTATCTGGCTTCGCTGACCCACGACGCCACGATCGAGACGGCGCCGTCCAACGACCAGATTCGGCTCGCGAACGCCGCGCAGGCAACCGAGATCCCCGGGGTGGACCTGTCGGTTCTGACGCCGGAGCAGCGCGAGGAGGTACTGCTCCGGGTGAACGAGGAGGGCTGTCCCTGCGGCTGTTCGCTGACCCTCGCGCAGTGCCGCATCAACGATTCGGCCTGCGGCGTCAGCCCGCCGCTGGTCGACCAGTTGGTCGCTGAAGTCGCAGGCGCGGAGTGAGTCGCCGACCGTGCCGTCGCATGACCGTGGCGGCCGGCGCCGACGCGGGACAGGCGTCGGCGCCGGCCGAATCCAACCGGCGAGCCTAAACCAAGGCCGCGGTTTGCCGCGGCGCGCCGTCAGGACGCTTCGGCGACGCGCGCCGTGGCCGTTGCCCCTCCGTCGACCGCTACCGTTGCATCTTCCTGACCCGCCGGCAGCGTGGCCGGGGCTCCCGAACCGAAGATTCGCCGCAACGTGCGCTGCAAGTCGTCCAGGATGAGGTACGAGACGGGTACCAGGATCAGCGTGATGAAGGTGGCGAACAGCACGCCGAAGGCCAGCGATACCGCCATCGGCACGAGGAACGCCGCCTGCATGCTGCGCTCCAGCATGAGCGGTGCGAGACCGAAGAACGTCGTCAGCGAAGTGAGCAGAATCGGCCGGAAGCGGTTGCTTCCCGCTTCGCGGATCGCGAGCTGCAGCCCGCTGGACTCGAACTCGTCACTGCTCGTGTGCTTGCCTCCCGCCTCGCGGATCCTGCGGCCGAGATCGGTGTGGACGCTCCGCGCGCGGTTGATGAAATCGACCATGACGAGGCTGTCGTTGACGACCACGCCGGTCAGCGCGACCAGGCCGAACATCGACATCATCGTCACGTCGAGGCCCATCACGATGTGGCCCCAGATGGCGCCGACCAGGCCGAACGGGATGGCCGCCATGATGATCATCGGCTGCATGTACGAGCGCAGCGGAACCGCGAGCAGGGCGAAGATCATCAGCAGGGCGAGGACGAACCCGCGCTGCAGGCCGCCGACGGCGTCCACCTGCTCCGCCTGGGCCCCCTCGAAGGTGTAAAACACCCCCGGATATCCGGCGAGCACTTCCGGCAGGATCCGGGTCTGCAGGTCCGCGATGACCGCGCCGGCGGATGTGATCGCCGCGTCCACCGAGGCGGTCACGTTGACGGCCCGGTTGCGGTTGACCCGCTTGATCGACGCGAAGCCGCGCCCCGGCTGCACCTCCGCTACCTGACTGAACGGTACTTCCCCGCCGTTCGGGGTGCGGATGCGCATGTTCTCCAGATCGCCCAGCGACCGGCGATCCGCTTCGGGATAGCGCACCATCACGCGGATGTCGTCGCGACCGCGCTGGATGCGCTGGGCCTCTTCGCCGTAGAACGCCTGCCGGACCTGGCGGCCGAGGTCCTGCAGGGTGAGCCCGAGCGTCTCCGCGGCCGGCTTGATGCCGAGCTGCATCTCTTCCTTGCCCGCGCGGAACGAATCGGAGATCTCGTAGACGCCGGCATACCCTGCCAGCCGCAGCTTGACCGCCTCGGCGGCGTCGCGCAACCGTTCGATGTCCGGCCCGGCGAGCTGCACGTCGACGTCGTCGCCGGGGTTCATCATCGACATGGAGAAGTTCACCTCGACCGCCTCGGGGATCGCCTCCGTGCTCTCCCGCCACAGGTTGCCGAGCTGCTCGCTGGTGTAGGCGCGCGTCTCCGCCGGCGCAAGCTCGATGGTGACCTCTCCCACGTTGGCGGAGGTCACGGTTGCGACCGGACCCATCGGCCCGCCGCCGCGCGACAGCATCGGCTGGTCGCCGACCGCCGTCGACACGTGCCGGAAGTAGTCCATCCCGGTGTCCTGCTGCAGCCGTGTGCGCAGGCGCGTGGCGCCCTCCTCGAGCTTGGTGATCGCCTGCGACGTGACGTCGACCGGCGTGCCCTGCGGCATCGTCACCGACGCGGACATGAAGTCGGCTTCGATGGACGGGAAGAAGTGGAAGTTGGCCCAGCCGCCGAGCACCATTCCGCCGGTCAGGATCAGGGTCGACAGCCCGATCGCCGCCGTCACGTACCGCCACCGCAGCGCGGTTTCCAGGATCGGCGTGTACACCTGTCGGATGAACAGCTTCAGGCCGTTGGAGAACAGGCTCTGGAAGCGCCGCCACGGGCCGGGCTTGCCGCGCCGGGGTATGTGCGACAGGTGGGCGGGCAGGATGCCGAGCGACTCGACCAGCGAGAACAGAAGGCACGGGATGACCACCAGCGGAATGACACGGAAGATCTTCCCCATCATCCCCGGCACGAACATCAGCGGCATGAACGCCGCCACCGTGGTCAGGACCGCGAAGGTGACCGGCTTGCCGATCTCTCTCGCGCCCTCGATGGCTCCGCGCAAGCCCTCGCCGTGGTCTTCCTGGTGCCGGTAGATGTTCTCGCCGACGATGATGGCGTCGTCGACGACGATGCCGAGCACGAGGATGAACGCGAACAGGGAGATGACGTTCACGGAGACGTCGAGCCCCGGCATCAGGGCGATTGCGCCGAGGAACGAGATCGGGATCCCGAGGCTGACCCAGAAGGCGAGACGCAGCTCGAGGAACAGCGCCAGCACGACGAAGACCAGGGCGAACCCGGTGGCGCCGTTGCGCAGCATGAGCGTCAGGCGGTCGTTCAGCACCTCCGCCTGGTCTTGCCAGAGCGTCATCGAGATGCCTTCGGGCAGCCGCGGCCGAGCGCCTTCGACGTAGCTGTCGACGGCGGCCGCGATGTCGAGGGCGCTCTGATCGCCGGTGCGGAACACCGATACGAGCACCGTCGGCTGATGATCGAACCGGGCCTGCTGATCGGTCTCGGCGAAGCCGTCGACGACCGTCGCCACGTCGCCCAGGCGCAGCCGGCTGCCGTCGGCCCGCGTCCACAACACGAGGTCCTCGTACTCGGCGCCGCGGTAGGCCTGCCCGATCGTGCGCAGGAGGATCTCTCCGCCGTCGGTGCGGACGGAGCCGCCGGGAAGATCGAGCGACGACCGCCGCACGGCGTCGGCGATCTGGTCGAACGTCATTCCGTGGCGCCGCAGGGCCACCTCGGAGACCTCGATGGAGATTTCGTAGGGTGGCGCGCTGATGATGTCGACCTGCGTGATCTCCGGCATCGCGGTCAGCTCGTCGCGCACCCGCTCGCCGAGCGCCTTCAGCGCGAAGATGTCGGTGTCGCCCGAGATGGAGATGTCGGTGACCTGATTGCGCGCGGTCATCTCCCGGATGATGGGCTTCTCCGTCTCGAGCGGGAACGTCGTGATCGCGTCGACGTTGTTCTTGACCTCGTCGACCACCCGGCGGGCGTCGGCGCCGAGCTCGAGCTCGACCATGACCGACGCGTTGCCTTCCGACGCGGTGGACTGGATTTCCTTGATGCCGTCGACGCCCTGAATCGCCTCCTCGATCCGGATGACGACGCCTTCCTCCACTTCCTCCGGCGCTGCGCCGAGGTAGGGAACCTGGATGCTGATGCGGTCGAGCTCGACTTCGGGAAAGACCTCTTCCTTGACCGTGCCGGTGGCTATGAGGCCGCTCACCATGATGAAGACCATCATGAGATTCGCGGCCACCGGATTCCGCGCGAACCAGGCGATTCCACCGTTGTTCATGACCGTCTCCCCTCCGAACGCGGCGCAGCGTGCATTCCTGGATCGCCCCGCGCGATAGATTCGCCGGCGAGCGCGTCGCGCACGCTCTCGACCATCATGGCCGCCACGCGTGCTCGAAGCTCGCCGAGTTCCTCAACGGTTCCGTCGATCTTCAACGCCGTCACCACCGTGCCGCTACGGACGTCCGTGAGCCTTGCGGTTACGCGGACCATGGAGCCGATCCGCTGGATGCCGCCGCCTATGGCCCACGCGGCTTCGGTGCCAGCCGTCACCACCGCTACCTCGCGGAGCGTAGCCACCTCTTCGGTGACCGCCTCGGTGATTGCCGTTCCGAGGTCCAGGTCGAGGTAGGGCGCCGTGCCGGGGCTCAGATCGTCGAACGGCAGCACGGCCAGTGCGCTGCGCATACCGCCGGTCCGCACGTCGCCGGCCGCATCCGGAACGCGGCCCGGCGAGAGCGGGTCCGAGAGGCGGTCGATGACGATCCCGGCGACGCCCGCTTCGAGAGCCTGTCGATCGGCGCTCGTTCCGTCGACCTTCGCCGCGTGGAGCACCGCGCCGTTCTCGGTATCGATGATCCGTGCGGTGACCCGAACCAGGGGACCGACCTGCTGTACTCCGCCGCGGACGACGTAACGTGCGTTCGATTCTTCGGCCGTCATGAGGCCGTCCGCCGCCGCAAGGCGCGTAGCCACCGCCCGGTTGAGCGCCGGAGCGAATCCCTCGTCACCGGCTCTTCGGCTCAGGCTTGTGAGAGCGACCGCCACGGTGGTCGTGGCAACCGAGGCAGCGGCGGCGGGCGCTCCCGAGGTGGCGGGCCGCGCAGCAGCCGCCGCGGGTGCCACCGGCGTCACCGGTCGTGGGGCGGGCACGCTGTCCGGCCCACCACGGCTGCCCGGTCGCGTTCGTTCGACCTCCGTCGTCAGCCGAGCCGCTCGCCCAGCCGCCCCGGAGCTGGACGACATTGCCGCTCGACGCACCGGTTCGCCTTGCGCAGGCGGGTCTGCCTGCAGTATCGACTGGAGCCACGCCGGGCGGTCCCCGCTACCGGTCACCGAAGCGGACGCCTGCTCCCGAGGTGCCGGCTGCCCGGCCGGAACGATTGCGGCACGTGCGGGCGCTTCCGTTGCGACGGAGTCGGCAGGTGCGGGCGCCGCCGCCGCGAGGGTCCGTGCTGCTTCGGGTGTCGCCGACGGCGTCTCGATCGCCGGTTCGTTCCGGAGTCCGCCCGGCGCGTTTACCGCGCCCGCGGCAGTCGAGGCGCCGGTCGCCGGCACCGCCGAATCGCGCGCCGCCGTCTCGGCGGCAGCCACCCGACGCGCGAGCAATTCGGGGTCGGCCTCAGCCAATTGCACGCGCATCCCGTCGGTAGGCGTGTCCAGCGGCGAGATGACCACGAGCTCTCCAGCCTGCAGCCCCGCGCGCACGATGACGGACTCCGTCGAGGTTCGCAGCACGTCGACCGAACGGAACGAGAGCCGGTCATCGGGTGTGACCACCAGTACCTGGTCGCGGCCGCGCAGAGCCTGCCGCGGCAGCACGGCAACATTACGGGCGGTGCGTCCGCTGATCGCGGCCTCGACGTACATTCCCACCGCGAGCGGGGGGCGGTTCGGATTCGGTCCCGGCGCGTACGGATCCTCGACTGCGGCAATCGCGTGCACCATGCGGCTCACCGAATCGATCTCGCTCTCGGTACGCACGATGCGTCCGCTCCAGGCGTGCGTCTCGCCGGCGAACGTCGCGCGGAGCGTCACGCTCGGCTGCGCCTGCTGCTCGACGCCGCGGTAGGACAGCGGCAGGTCGAGATAGGCCAGCTCGTCATCGGGAAGCGGCAGCCGGATCTCGGCGACGTCGACCGCGTAGACGGTCGCGAGCGCGTCTCCCACACGGACGTACTGACCGATGTCGACGTTCTTGGTGCGTACCCGACCGGCGTACGGCGCCACGATCTCGGCGCGCTGCAGATCCCGCGTGGCGCGCTCGACGCCGGCTTCCGCGGCTGCCACCGAGGCGCGGGCGTCCTCGAGCTGCGGCTTGCGCAGCGCCAGCTCGCGCGGATCGCCACGGCCCAGCGTGTCCCATTCCCGCAGCGCGATCTCCGCCTCGGCCTCTTCTTCCGCGAGCCGCAGCCTGGCCTGGGCGAGCTGCGAACGGGCACTGACGAGCGCCTGCTCGTAGTCGAACGGATCGATCTCGACCAGGACGTCGCCCGCCTCGAAGAACCCGCCTTCCGCAAAGGAGGCGGCGACCCAGGTGACGCGGCCCGCGATCTCGGTCACCAACTGGCTCTCGGTGCGCGGCTGGACGGTGCCCTGACTGGTGACCGCCAGGGGGGCGTCCTGGAGCGCGACTTCGAAAACGCGGACGCCGGGCGGCTCGATCACCGGCGTCAGCGTCTCGACCGGGGGCCGGTTCATGATCATCGTGACCGCGCCGAGGCCGGCCATGGCGACGATAACCAGAGGTAGAAGGGCCTTGAGTACGCCGATGAGTGCACGTTTCATGACTGCTTCCTGTCTACTGCCCGCAAACGGGTCAGTTGTCGCCCAGGCGGGCCATCGTGATCGGTGGTTCGAGCTGCTCGAATCCACCGCCTAGCGCCAAGTAGAGGTCCACGCGGTTCTCGAGCCGCAGGCGACGCGCCGCGATCAGTTGGGATTCGGCCTGGAAGGCGGAGCGTTGCGAGTCGAGCACGGTGATGTACGTGTCCAGTCCGGTGCGGTAGCGTTCGTCCGCCAGGCGTTCGGCCGCGCGGGCCTGCTCGACGGACGTCGTCAGGTGGACGACCCTGTCGGCGAGGTATTCCTCGGCGGCCAGAGCGGTTTCCACCTCCGAGTAGGCGACGAGCGCGGTGTTGACGTAGGCCGCCAGCACTTCGGCGACCTGTGCCTCGGCGCGGCTGACCTGTGCGCGGAGCCTTCCCCCCTGCCAGAGAGGGGCGAGGACGTTGCCGACGATCCCCCAGACGCCGAAATCGCCGTTGAGCAATGTCCGGAGGGCATTGGTGGAGGTACCGGTGTTCACGGTCAGGCTGAAGCTCGGGAGCAGGTCCCGCCGCGCCACTCGCAGCCGCGCCTCGGAGGCCGCCACCTGTCGCTCCGCCGCGACGAGATCCGGTCTGCGCGCCACGAGGTCGGCCGGGATCCCGCCCGGCACGGCGGGCGCCATTTCCGGCAGGTCCGCTGGCGGGGCGATGTCGCCGCCCGCGTACTGCGCCAGCAATACCTCCAACTGGCGGGTCGACGCATCGAGCTGCTGCCGCCGCTGGGCGAGGTCGGCGCGGGCATTGGACAGGTTCAGCATTGCCTGACGCAGGTCGAGTGCGGGGCGCACCCCCGATTCGAACCGATCCCGCACGCGCGCCATCGATTCCCCGAAGCTCTCGACGGTCGCTTCCGACAGGAGCACCTGCTGCTGGGCCTCTGCAATGGCGAACCAGGCCTTGGCGGTCTGGCCCGCGATGGACAGTTGGGCGCCCCGCAGGTCGGCCGCCGAACGCTGCAGGTCGGCCATGGCCGCCTGCTCCGTGGTCCGCAGCCTGCCCCAGAGGTCGACTTCCCACGTCGTGTCCAGCGAGATGCCCTGGTTGGTGAACACCGTGCTCAGGACGCGATCCTCGGCGCCGGGAATCGGAAAGCCCACGAAGTTCTGCTTGCGGCGGCTGCCGCTGTACGAGCCCTGAACCGTCGGCTGCAACGCGCCCGAAGCGATCCGCGCGTCGGCCGCGGCCTGCTCGAGCCGGGCGGCGGCCGCCCGCAGATCGAGGTTGCGCTCCAGCACCGTCTCGATTGCCGCCGACAGCTCGCCGTCGCCGAAGTCCGTCCACCAGTCGGGACCCACTTCGCCGGCCGGCACGTCGGCGGCCGTCCATTCCCCGGGGATCGGGATCCGGAGCTCCGGGCGGTCCACCGGCAGAGCGGTCACGCAACCCGAACCCAGCATGACGGCCGCCACGAGCGGGACGGCCCGCGATACATCCATCATCGACATTCTCTTCCGCACCTGCACGTGGACACCCTCACCGCCCGCTTGCCGCCGGTACGCCCAGCGGCACCGGCGCCGCCATGCCGGCCGCCGCATACAGCACGAGCGACTCGAGCACGTCTTCCGGATCGCGCGTGGTGGACCCGCGCGCCACCATCTGGGGTCCCCAGGACATCGTGAACGCCATCGACCCGACCATGAACAGGATCCGCCAGCGCAGGTCGGCGACCTCGAGGTCCGGCAGCGCCCGGTGAAGAGCGGCCGTGAAACGCTCGACTATGTGATCGAACTGCTTGACGAACGTTGCGCGAAAGTCCTCGTTCGTCTCGCTGTGGATTCGCCCCACGAGGCGCTGGAAGCCGTTCTCGCCCCAAACGCCCTGGCTGCGGAACGGAGGAGAGAGGAATGCCCGGATAACCGCCTCGAGTTCGGGGGGGGCTCCGCCGGCCCGTGCCTCGACGGCGTCGAGCAACTGCAGGCGGCGCTCGTTGATCGGCTTCAGACGCCGATCGAGCACCTTGGCCAGCAGGGCTTCCTTCGAGCCGAAGTGATAGTTCACCGACGCGACGTTGACTCCGGCCTCGGTCGTGATGTCACGCAGCGAGGTCGCGGGGAAGCCGCGCTCGCCGAACAGCCGCTCCGCCACGTCGAGGATGCGGGTTCGGGTGTCGATGGCCATCGTCTGGTCTCCTCTGCTCAAGCGCTTGTTTCAATCATACGTATGAGCGAGACGAATGTTCAATGGCTGCATCTGCGGGTTTGCCGGGGAGTGCACGCTCGAGGCGGCGTGTGACTCCGGCGAAAACGCGGCACGAACGAGGTCCGTCCGGGCGGCCGAAGTACAATTGCCGAGGGCCGCCGGCTCCACAATGGCAGGTCGGGCGCAGACTGCCGGGACAGCCCGGCTCGCTCGGCGGGACGATGGACATGTCACGAAGAGAACGGCCGTCGAAGCAGTGGCTCAGGGTCGTTGCCGGACGCCCCCGCCGCGTGCGCGCGCGAGCATCCCGGGCGCGGCGGTTGCCGGTGGTCGGACTGCTCGCGGCGCTTGCCTTCTGGACGTCGGGCCCGCGACAGCCGCTCCTTGCGGAAGGCGAGCGGCCCAACGTCGTCATTATTTTCGCGGACGACCTCGGCTACGGCGATCTGGGCGCTTACGGTCATCCGACGATCCGGACGCCGCATCTGGACCGCATGGCGGCGGAGGGTCAACGCTGGACCAGTTTCTACTCGCAGGCGCCGGTGTGCTCCCCGAGCCGGGCGGCGCTGCTGACCGGCCGCATCCACCTGAGGAGCGGGATGTTTGGGCGCAGACAGGGCGTGTTCTTCCAGGACTCGCACCACGGACTGCCGGACGGCGAGATCACGCTGGCCGAAGCGCTCGGCGACCTCGGCTACGCAACCGGCATCGTCGGCAAGTGGCACCTCGGCCATCAGCCCGAGTACCGGCCGATGCGCCACGGCTTCGACTCCTGGTTCGGAATCCCTTACTCGAACGACATGGATTGGCAGGTGCCGCCCGGAGGGGAAGCGCGCCGTGCCGCGATGTTCTCACCGTCCATCGACTACTGGCACGTGCCGCTCATGCGCGACGACGTCGAGTTGGAGCGGCCGGCGGACCAGACGACCATCACGCGCCGCTACGCCGCGGAAGCGGTGCGGTTCATCCGGGAGCACCGGGACGCACCGTTCTTCCTCTATGTCCCCCACACCATGCCGCATGTTCCGCTCTTCCGATCCGAAGCCTTCGCGGATCGCAGCGCCGCCGGACGGTACGGCGACGTCATCGAAGAGATCGACTGGAGCGTGGGGCAGATCCTCGACACGCTGCGAGAGGAAGGGCTCGGCGAGCGCACGCTGGTGATCTTCTCCAGCGACAACGGGCCCTGGCTGTCGTACCGCCAGCATGGCGGCAGCGCCGGTCCGCTCCGGCAGGGGAAGGGGACGACCTGGGAAGGCGGGATGCGAGTGCCGGGCATTTTCTGGTGGCCGGAGACCATAGAGCCGGGCGTGATCCGGGAGATCGGTGCGACCACCGATCTCTTTACGACGATCGTGCCGTTGGCGGGTGGCACGGTGCCGGACGACCGGCCGCTGGACGGGGTCGACCTGTCGCCGGTGCTGTTCGGGACGGGACCGAGCCTGCGCGACTCGATGGCCTTCTACCGCATGGGCGAGCTCTACGCGTACCGCCGGGGACCCTACAAGGTGCACCTGGTGACGCAGGGGCGTTACGGGATCGGAACCGAGCGTACGGAGCACGACCCGCCGCTGCTGTTTCACCTGGGCCACGATCCGGGGGAGCGGTACGACCTCTCGGCCGTGCGGCCCGACGTGGTGGAAGACCTGCTGGATGCCGTCGAGTCCCACCGTAGCGGGATGACCGTCGCCGAACCGCTGTTCGACGTTCGCGGCGAGCGATGATGACGGTACACCTGCACGTCCGCGCGCTGGCTGGCGGGTGCGTTCTCGGCATCGTTGCGTGCGCCGCCGCAGTCCCGACATCGGCGAGCGATACCCTGTCGCTCGCGGGCCGGGCCCGCTTGTTCGATATCGACCTCGTCGAGCGGTTCCTCGCGGCGGACGGGCAGGTTCGAGTCCGGCGCCGGCTTCCTGCCGCCGACCAACCGCATGTCACCTACAACATGTCCGACACCGCGTACATGACCGGCCTCTACTGCGCGGCCCAGACATGGCGCTTCCTCGCGACCGGGGATGCGGAGGCGGCCGGACGGGCCCGTGCGGCCAGCGAAGCTTTGCGGCACCTGGTAGCCGTGACGGGGCGGCGCGGACTTCTGGCACGCGCGTCGGTACCGGTGGACGAGCCGTGGCTCGATGACGGAATCTGGCGGCCGAGCGCGGACGGCCGCCGCCGCTGGCGCGGCAATGTCAGCTCCGACCAGGTCGATGCCATGATGTTCGGGGCCTTCGTGTACGGCACGCGGCTTGCGGACGCCGGGGAGCGGAGCGTCCTCGGCGATACGGTTGCAGCGGTGGTGGACGCGATTGTGGAGGACGGCCTGCTGATTCGCGGCTACGACGGGAGACCGACCCGTTGGGGCCGCTACGAGCCGGCGTACGTCGCGAACGAAGAGCCGATGAACGCGCTGCTGATGCTGCAGATGCTCAAGGTGGCGCAGGTGCTGACCGGCCTGCCGCGTTTCGGCCGCGAGTACGCCCGGCTCGTGGAGATGGGATACGCCCGCATCGGCGAGGGCGCCCGGCTCGACCGGCCGCCGAGCGAAGCGAACCATTCCGACGATGTCCTGATTGCGCTGGCCCTGTACCCCTTGCTGGAACTCGAGGCGGATCCCGCGATCCGGGTGCACTACGAGCGGGCCGCGCAGCGCTGGTTCCACGGGGGGACGCACCCGGGCATCGATGTCGAGGCGAACCCGCTGGCGACGTTTCTCCACCGGCATTGGACGGGCGATGCGTCGTACGACGCCGCGGCGCTGGACACCTTGCGTCGGATGCCGCTCGACATGAAGTGGAACGCGGACACCATCGCGGTCTACGCGCGCCGCTTCGGGTTCTCCTTCACGGCCGAGCCGGTCGTTCCGCGCGACGGCGAAGGGCCGTTGCCAATCGCGCAGCGCGGACGGACCTGGAGCTTTCTCGTCCACAATCCGTACCGCACCGGCGGCGACCGCCTTGCGGACGCGTCGTTCGAGACCAACGGCCTGGACTACCTGCTGAGCTACTGGTTCGGTCGGGCGCACGGGATGATTCAGCCGCTGGACTGATGTCGACATCGAGGCGCCGGCCGCGCCCTCGCATTTCGCGGGCCGCGGTCGGCTGCCGGGGCACGATGCCCGTTGCGCTGAGCCGCGGACTTGCCTAAAGTGAGACGCAGTCTCACTTTAGGTCCTTCTGGTCGCCGCCGTAAACCGCTCGCAATAAAAGGGTTGTTGCCAGGCTGCGGCACGCTCGAGAAAGTCTCTGGTCGGGGTTGGCATCTGCGAAATCCGATGCTAGACTTCGCTCCTCGGGAGAGGTATTTCTTCCCTCATGGTTCCCGGCGCGCCGGAACGCGCTACGAGGAGGTCGTCTCATGGGAGACGTGGAGCACACGCAGGTGCAGACAACCACAGAGCAGCAGGGCGTTACTCGACGTGGCTTCATCAAGGGCGTGATCGCCACGGGCGCCAGCGTATCGGCGTCGAACTACGTTCTGCGCAATGGCCACGGCGTGGCCCTCGCGCAGGCGCCGGGAGCGGTCGAGCGGCTGGTGACGTTGAACGTCAACGGCCAGCAGCGCCGCGTCGACGTCATGCCGCAGGAGACCCTGGCCATGACCCTGCGGTACAAGCTGGGTCTGACCGGCACCAAGATCGGCTGTGACCGCGCCGAGTGCGGCGCATGCACCGTTCTGGTGGACGGCGTCCCGCAGTACTCCTGCTCGACCCTGAGCCATCAGGTTCGCGGGCGCGAGGTGCAGACCATCGAGGGTCTCGAGGGCGCGGACGGCACGCTGCATCCGGTGCAGCAGGCTGTCGTCGACCTGCAGGGCTTCCAGTGCGCGTTCTGCATGCCCGGCTTCGTGATGAACATGGTCGCGCTGACCAACGAGAACCCCGACGCGACTCGGGGCGAGTGCGCGCACCATCTCGCCGGCAACATCTGCCGGTGCATCGACTACAACAAGATCCTCAACGTCGCCGAGAAGGCGTGCGAGTATACGCGTAACGGGATGAGGAGCTGACGATGGCTGACTACAAGCTGATCGGCAAGAACTACACGACGCCCGACATCCTCGCGAAGGTCACGGGGCGTGCGAAGTACGCCGAGGACTTCCGCGCGGAGGGCATGCTCTTTGCGAAGCTGCTCGTCAGCCCGATGCCGCACGCGCGCGTTCGGCGCCTCGACACCAGCGCGGCGATGGCGATGCCCGGGGTGGAAGCGATTCTGACCGCGGACGAGCTGCCCGAGGCCGAGGCGCCGCAGGAGGCGGGTCTGACCAACGAGCCGTTGTACGAGGGCGAGCCGATTCTCGCCATCGCGGCGGTCGACGAAGAGACCGCGGCCGAGGCGATCGAGGCCGTGCAGATCGACTTCGAGCCGCTGCCGTTCGTGCTCGACCCGATGGACAGTCTGCGCCCGGGTGGACCCAACGCGCGGCTCGACGGCAATACAATGGCCGGCCGCGACCTGTCGACGATCAAGTGGGACAGCGTCGACTGGAGCGAGGTCGACCGCGGCATCATGCCGCTCGGCGGCGAAGTGACCGACGAGTGGCAGGTCGGCGACGTCGAGGCAGGGTTCGCGGAGGCGGATCTCATCCTCGACGAGTCCGTGTTCTCCGCGTCGCTGTCGCACCAGCCGCTCGAGACCCGGACGGCGATGGCCTACTGGCAGAACGGCAAGTGCTTCATGCACTGCTCGACCCAGAGCACGGCGCGCACCGAGGGCGGCATGGCGCGCTGGATCGGCATCGACCCGACCGACCTCGTGCTCATCGCCGAGTACTGTGGCGGCGGGTTCGGCAGCAAGATCTCGTCGTCGATCCAGGCGCGGATCCCGGCGCTGCTGTCGCGCAAGGCGGGCAAGCCGGTCATGATGCGCGTGACCCGGCAGGAAGAGAACTTCTTCGGTCGCGCCCGCCCGGGCATCCAGGCCCGCGCCAAGTTCGGCTTCAAGAGTGACGGCCGAGTCGTCGCCATCGACCTGACGATGGTCCAGGACGGCGGTCCTTACGGGCGTTCGGGCGACTACATGTCGTGCGCCGACCAGGCTTCGCTGATGTATCAGCCGGAGCACATGCGCGTGCGCGGCATGACCGTCTACACGAACACCCCGCCGCGCGGTGCGCAGCGCGCGCCGGGCGGGGTGCAGGCCGTGGCGATGTTCGCGCCGATCGTCGACAAGGCTGCCCGGCAGCTCGACCTCGACCGGCTGGACATCATTCACACCAACGCCCCGCAGGGGCAGGCGCTGTTCGGCCGCCCGCGGCAGGGGCGGCAGGGCAACGTCTCGAGTGCCTTCCCGAAGGAAGCCATCGACAAGGCGCGCGAGGAGTTCGACTGGGAAGGCATGAAGGCGCGAAGCGGCCAGCGCAACGGTTCCAAGGTGACCGGGGTCGGCGTCGCGATCAGCTCCTACTCCGCCGGAACGTCGGGCGTCGACGGCCTGCTGGTGATCCGTCCGGACGGCATGGTCGAGATTCACACCGGCGTCGGTAACCTCGGCACGGAATCGTTCTCCGACACGTCGCGCGCGGCGATGGAAGCGCTCGACACGCCTTGGGAACAGGCGGAGGTGGTCTGGGGCGACACCAGCAAGCATCTGCCGTGGAGCGCGATCCAGGGCGGCAGCCAGACGACTCACGGCCACACCCGCTCGAACTGGGCAGCCGGTCTGGAGGCCAAGAAGCGCCTTCAGGAGATCGCGGCGGACCGGTTTGGCGGCTCGGCCGACAGCTTCGAGGTCGGCAACGGTCGTGTCTTCCGTCGCGGCAACCGCGGGCAGGCGATGACGTTCGGTCAGGCGGCCGAGCGCGCCATTCAGCTCGGCGGCGTCTACGACGGGTCGCAGTTGCCCGAGGACATCAACGAGATGACGACGCGGTCGGCCACTGCGCTCGCCGGTCGGGGTCTCGTGGTCGCCGCCAAGGACAACTTCGAGACCGGTGGCCGGAACATGTCGTTCTGTATCGGCTTCGCCGAGGTCGAGGTGGACACCGAGACCGGGGCGGTGGTGTTGAAGGACTACAAGGTGGCCTCCGATGCCGGGACGGTTCTGCACCCGCAGAATTTCGCCGGTCAGGTGCACGGCGGCGGGATCCAGGGCTTCGGTGTGGCGCTTGGCCAGAAGTGGGTCATGGATCCGCAGTGGGGGTTGCATGTGGCGAAGCGGTTCTACTCGAACCGGCCGCCGACGATTCTCGACGCGCCGCACGACCAGGAGTTGGCCTGGAGCGTCGCGGACGAACCGGATCCCTTCAATCCGCTCGGTGCCAAGGGCATCGGCGAGGCGCCGGTCGGGGCGGGCGCGGGGGCTGTGCTCAACGCCATCTCCGACGCGTTGGGCGGCAACGTCGACTTCAACCGCTCGCCGATCATGGGCGACATGATTCTGACGATGCTCAATCCCGAGCTCGACGAGGCTCACAACAAGCTGTCAACGCACGTCTAGCGCCAACTGGGAAGGTTAAAGGGAGAAGAAACAATGGCCGTGATTCGCGACAAGATGCCGGCATTTCAGCTCTTCCAGCCTGCCAGCACCGAGGAAGCGCTGGGAGTGCTCGACCAATACGGGGCCGACGCCTGGGTGCTCGCGGGTGGGCTGGATACCTGGGACTGGCTGAAGGACCGCGTCAAGAAGCCCGCCGCGGTCGTGGACCTGGGCGGGGTCTCCGAGCTGAGTGAGATCCGCTCCTTGGGCGGGGGACTCGAAATCGGCGCGATGGCGACGTTGCGTGACGTGATTCGGCACCCGGAGGTGTCGGAGCAGTTCAGCATGCTCGCCGATTCCGCCTCGCAAGCTGCGTCGCCCCAGATTCAGAACCAGGGCACGCTCGGCGGCAACGTCGGGCAGGACACCCGGTGCTGGTACTACAGGGACGGCTGGAGCTGCTACCGGGCCGGCGGCAACATCTGCTACGCGGATACGCCGACGGCGATGAATCGGGAGCATGCCATCCTGGGCGCGAGCCGGTGCGTGGCCGTCAACCCGTCGGACACCGCCCCGGTGCTCGTGGCGCTGGACGCGGAGATGGTTGTGCGCAACAGCACAGGCGAGCGGGTCATCCCCGCGCAGGACTTCTTCATCGGGCCGGCGGTCGACATCATGCGGATGACGGCCCTGCAGCCGGGGGACATCCTGACGTCGATCCGGATCCCGTGGACCTGGGCCAACACGCGGTTCTACTTCGAGAAGGCCAGGGACCGGGCCGTGTGGGACTTCCCGCTTGCCAATGTGGCGTCGGCGGCGAAGATCAGCAACGGCGTGGTGGAGGACATCCGGATCGTGGCCAACGGTGTGGCGCCGTACCCGGTACGGTTCCTCGCGGCCGAGGATGCCGTCCGTGGCCGGCAGGTCGGCCAGGCCGTTGCGATGGAGGCCGGCGAGCTTGCCATCAACGGTGTGCGGCCATTGCGGCACAACGCCTACAAGGTGACGTTGCTGCGCAACCTGGTCAAGCGGTCCGTTCAAGGTGCCGAGGCGTAGATGGAACTGTTTCAGTGGGGAACCAATCCGTGGGGACAGGAGACCCTGATCCGGGTCTCCTGGGATCTTCTCTACCTGTTTTTCTGGGCCGGCATCGCCTTCATCGTCTTCCACGTCGTGTACGCGGCTGTCTGGTTGCCGAAGTTGGCGAGGGCGAACGGCGGTCAGGAGGAAGCGGCGGCGGCGGCGGGTATCCCTGAGACAATCGAGCGGCACACACTGTGGGCGCGGATCTTCCATTGGGTGATGGCGGCGTCGATGCTGGTGCTGCTGGTGACGGGTTTCTTCCCGATCATCGGCGTCCAGTTCGCTTGGGTCACAATCCACTGGATTGCCGGCATCGTGCTGACGATCTCGATTCTGTACCACATCGTGCACGCAACCTTTTACCTCGATTTCTGGTCAATCTGGATTCTTCCGGATGACATGGACGAGGCCGTCCAGAGGGTGAAGCGGCAGATGGGGCAGGAGGCCAGCGAGATCAAGAAGCACGGGAAATACCCGCTGGACCACAAGCTGTTCCACACCGCCGTCATGCTGGCGGGGCTGGCCGTGATCGGAACCGGACTCGTCATGATGTTCCGTATCGAGAACGCACTGGTTCCCCGCAACGCATACCTGCTGTCCGAGCCGACCTGGGGTCTGATGTACACGCTCCACGGCCTTGGTGCGGTGCTGTTCGTGATGTTGACGCTGACCCACATCTACTTCGCGATTCGGCCGGACAAGTTCTGGCTGACGAAATCGATGCTCTTCGGGTCGGTCGAGCGGGAGCGTTATCTCGACCATCACGATCCGGACCGCTGGGTGGTGAACAAGGAGTCGGCGTCGAAGAGCTAGCCATCGTCAACAGACGGTTGGGGATTCGGAGGGGCGGCGCCGGGCTGTGTCCGGCGTCGCTCTTCTTCATGTACGGCGCGGCAACGCCCTTGGTGCGCGCCGCAGAGGGGATGAGGAGTCAGCAATGTCGCAGTCCGCGACGGAAGCGCTGCAGGCGCATGTGAACGTCGTCGAGGAGACGTACGAGTTCTGCCTGGCATATGCGGCCAAGGGCGTTAGCGCGCAGATGGCGTTGGCGAACGACCACCAGGTGCGCGAGCGGCTGGAACGGATGGCCGCGACGCTGGCCGAGCTGCCGGCGAGCTTCCTGGCCTTGGCCGAGGAGCGGGCGTCTGGGAGCGGGGACCGCTACGGGGCGTTCGTAGAGGTCATGCGGCGGGATGCGGCGGCGGGTCTTGCGGCGTTTCAACTGGTTCTCGCGCAGCCGGGGATCACCTCGCAGATGGTCGACAACCTCAACGGAATGATTCACCTTCGTGCGCTGTTGACCGACGTGTTCCTGCTCGACGAGATTCTCCGTCCCGACGCCGTTCAAGCGCCTCACCAGCCGCCGGCGGAAGACTGATCGCCCGCCGCCCCACGGGCCGCGCCGGGTTCGTGCGGGTTCAGGCGGCAGAGGCAGGCACGGTCGCCTGTCGCATTGAGAATCATCTCCCGGCTGCGGCTTCAATGGAACTCACCGATAGGGTTGCGCTGATAACGGGCGGGAGACGCATGGGCGGAACTCTCGCAGAGAGGCTCGCCGGCCTCGGGGTGGATGTCGCGTGTTCCTACAGCCAATCCAGGGAACAGGCGGAACGCGCCGCGGAGCGGGTGCGCGCGGCCGGTCGCGTAGGGGCAGTCCTGCGCGGCGACCTTGCGCAGCCCTCGGAGGCGGAGGGGCTCGTCGAGAGGACGGCCGCGCGCTTCGGGCGCCTTGACATCGTGGTTCACATGGCTTCGGTCTATCGGCGCACTTCCTTCGATTCGCTCACGGATGACGACTGGACACGGACGATCGATGTCGACCTGACCGCGGCTTGGCGGCTGGCCCGCGCCGCGGTGCCACATCTTCGCGCGGCGGGGGGCGGGCGCATCGTCAACTTCAGTGACTGGATCGCAGCCAGCGGGCGGCCGCGATACGCCGGCTACCTTCCCTACTATGTGGCAAAACGGGCCGTCATCGGGCTTACGGAGGCCCTGGCGCTGGAGCTGGCCGGTGACGGTATTCTCGTGAACGCGGTTGCGCCGGGTCCCATGGTTCCGCCGTCCGACCTCGAAGCCAGCGAGATCGAGCGCGTCGAGCGGGCGACGCCGGTGGGTCGTTGGGGGGGCGCGGATGCGGTCGCGGACACGGTGATTGGCGTGGTGCAGTCCGATTTCATCACCGGTGAGACGATCCGCGTGGACGGCGGCCGGCACCTGCGATAGGGGACTGTCAGATGCCCATCCTCATCGAGAACCCGGCCGTCGTGGAGGCGGCCGGAACGAAACCGAAGCAGATTCAGGAGTTCGCCGGCCGGGTGAATTCGGGACACCGTCGGGTAAGCGTTGCCCGCATGGTCTCTCCCGAGGGGTGGGAGGAACCGGGTCAGAGGCCCGAGTTCGAGGAGATCACGGTAGTGCTTCGCGGGATGCTCCGCGTCGAGCACGAACGCGGTCATCTGGATGTGGCCGCCGGCCAGGCGATTGTGGCGGCGGCGGGCGAATGGGTGCGCTACAGCAGCCCGGAGACCGGCGGCGCCGAGTATATCGCCGTCTGCGTGCCCGCCTTCTCCCCGGCTACGGTGCATCGGGACGACGACTGACTGCTCCGGGCATCCGCGATTGTCGACCCGGCCGCTACGGGCCCGACGAATCGGTCGCGCGCCCAGCATCCGCGGGCCGAAGGTGCTCGAGGACGAAATCCAGCATCTTCTCCCGTCGGTGCAGCTCGAGGTCGGGACCGCCGAGCCGGTGTCGCGATTGCGGGTAGATCATCATGTCGAACGGCTTGCCTGCCCGCTGGAGCTCCAGTGCGAACTGCAGCGTGTTCTGCATGTGGACGTTCTCGTCCATCGACCCGTGGACCAGCAGCAGCTCGCCGTGCAGGTTGGCGGCGTCGAACCGGGGTGAGCTGCGCCGGTAGCCGTCGGGGTTGTTCTGCGGCATCCGCATGTAGCGTTCGGTGTAGATCGTGTCGTAGTCGCGCCAGTCGGTCACGGACCCGCCGGCGATGCCCATCGACCAGCGGCGGCTGTGCGTGAGCGCGTAGCTGACCATGAACCCGCCGTAACTCCAACCCTCGATTCCTATCCGGTCGGCGTCGACGTAGCCCTGTCCGAGAAGCCAGTCGATGCCATCCTCCTGATCGCGGAGCTCCAGCTCACCGAACCGCTGGTAGACGGGCCAGGTGGAGATCGCTCCCTTGCCGCTAGCGGTGCTGTTGTCCAGGACCCAGACGATGATGCCGCGCTGGGCGAGAAGCTGCCAGTACAGCGTCTCGCGGCTCCAGGCGTTGCGGACGCGCTGCACGTGCGGGCCGCCGTAGATGTGCTGATACACGGGGTAGCGGCGCGAGGGATCGAAGTCGGGCGGCTTGATCATCAGCGCTTCCATCTCGAACCCGTCGCGGTTGCGGACCTGCAGGAACTCTGGCGCCGGCAGGTCGAAGTCGCGGAGCGCGCGCACCTCGTTCGCGGCCACCACGCGCGCCACGGACCCGTCCGCCGCGTGGACGCGAACCTGCGGCGGGGTGGAGATGTCGCTCCAGCGGTCGATGTAGTGCGCAAGGCCCGGGCTGAACGCGGCCCCATGCGTGCCTGGCAGGTCCGACAGCCGGTGCAGCCCGGAGCCGTCCAGACTCGCCCGGTACACGTCGAGCCCGATCGGGCTGCGCTCGGTGCCGGAGAAGTAGACGGCCCCGTCTGCTTCGTCGACGCCGTGGACCTGCCGGACTTCCCACTCGCCGCTCGTCACGGTGCGCTTCACCGCACCCGAGCGGTCGACGTGGTACAGGTGCTTCCACCCCGAGCGTTCGCTCAGCCAGAGAAAGGTGCCATCTTCCAGCCAGATCGGGGGGCCGTTGACGTTCACCCACGCCTCGCTGGTCTCGCGCAGCACCTGCTCGACGGAGCCGTCTTCCGGGTCCGCCAGGACCAGGTCCAGCCAGGTCTGCTCGCGGTCCTGTACCTGGAAGGCGACGTGCGAGCTGCTCGGCGTCCAGTCGACGTTGACGACGAGCGGGTCGGCCTGCCGATAGCCGGAGAGGTCGGCCCACGTCGTCGCGCCGCCCGCCGCGCGGACGATGCCGAGCCGGACCACCGGATTGGTGTCGCCCGCCTTGGGGTACTCCCAGTGCTCCACCTCGGGGTGATAGGGGATGTGATCGAGCACCGTGAAGGTCGGCACGGCCCGGTCGTCGAGCTGCAGGTAGGCGATGCGGGACGAGTCGGGGCTCCACCAATAGCCGCGGAAGTTGCCGCGGCCGTAGATCTCTTCCTGGTACACCCAGTCGAGTTGCCCGTTGCGAACCCGCTCGCCGCCGTCGGTGGTGAGCGCGTGCTCGCGACGATGCTCGACGTCCACGACGATCAGGTTGCCGCCGCGCACGAAGACGATGAGCCGGCCGTCCGGGCTCAGCGACACCTCGTCCTCGGCCTCCGGGCTCGCGGTGAGGCGACGCGCGCGCTCCGTACCGAAGTCGTAGTGGTAGAGGTCGTCGGCGAACTCGAAGACCAGCGCCGTGCGGTCCGCGTTCGTCACGTGGCCCGGCTGCCGGGCGATGCGTGCGGCATCGGCCGCGCCCAGGCCGGGCAGCGCCGCCACCGCCGCTTCGAACGGAGCGACCTCGTACAGCGGCGCGCGCTCGCCAGTGAGCGCGTCCACCTTGACCAGCGGGCTCGCGAACCCGTCCCGCGCGGACCGCCGCTCGACGTAATGCCGGTCGTCGAGCCAGGTCAGGCCGAACGGAGCATTGCCGTCGAAGTTGACCCGCCGTGCCGGATCGAAGATGTCGGCGATGGTCAGCGTGCGCTGCTGCGCATCCACGGCCGCCGGGAGAACGGCTAGACAGGCCGCTGCCGCGATGACGAGCACAACGGGCACCGGCAGACCCGGACTCCTTGCTGCGACGCCGGGTGACCCGGGACGGCGCTCGGACTGGGGTACGATGCGGTCGAACGGTCGTGCACGACTCATGGGACAGCCTCCCGGCCGGTATAATTCCGCGGAACACTGCATTGTATAGTGGCCGGTTCGCCGGCGTTGGAGGAACCTCATGACCAGCCTGAGATCCGTAGCCCTGTCGATTCTCGTCGCGCTGGCCGGCGTCGTCGTCCCGGTGTCGGCGGAGCCTCTGGAGGCGGCCGCGGGGGCCGCCCAGGAATCCCAGCGCCGCTACCTGCTCGAGCGCATCGACGACGCCGCCATCGGCCAGATCTACGCCGACGGCTTCGAGGGGCTGGAGCTGCGTGAGAAGGTGCTCATCTGGCACCTGTACAACGCCGCGCTTGCCGGCCGCGACATCTTCTACGACCAGCGCTACGTTCACAACCTCGACATGCGCGAGACCTTCGAGGAGATTCTCACGCATTCCGACGGCGTCGACGAGGACACGCTGGAAGCGATTCACCGCTACGCCAAGCTCTTCTGGATCAACACCGGCCCGTACAACAACCTCACCGCCCGCAAGTTCGTGGTCGACACGACGCCGGGGTCCTTCCGCGAGGCGGCGCACGCCGCTGTTGCGGCCGGCGCCACGTTCCCGGCCCGCGACGGCGAGAGCCTGGATGCCCTGCTCGATCGCCTGGAGCCGCTGTTCTTCGACGCCGGCGTGGATCCCATCCTGACCAACAAGACGCCCGTCCCCGGCGACGACATGCTGTTGTCGAGCGCCAACAACCTGTACTCCGGCGTGTCGATGGCCGACCTCGAAGGCTTCGACGAGCAGTATCCGCTGAACTCGCGGCTGGTCAAGCGTGACGGCGAGCTCGTCGAGGAGGTCTACAGGATCGACGGCAACGGCCGCTACGCGAAGGAGCTCACCGAGGTGGTGCGCCATCTGCAAGCCGCGATTCCGTTCGCGACCGAGCCGATGGCGGCGGCGCTCGAGGCGCTGATCACCTGGTACCGCAGCGGCGAGCCGCTGGATCGGCGCGCCTACGACATCGCGTGGGTGGCCGACCAGGCGTCGCCGGTCGACACGATCAACGGTTTCACCGAGGTCTACATGGACGCGCGGGGCGCCAAGGGCGCCTGGGAGGCGCTGGTCTACTACGTCAACCGCGAGAAGACCGAGGCGATTCGGACCCTGGCCGAGCACGCCCAGTGGTTCGAGGACCGCATGCCATGGAATCCGCGCTACCGCAAGGCCGGAGTGCGCGGGATCACCGCCAACGCCATCGACGTCGTGATCGAGATCGGCGACGCGGGGCCGGTAACCCCGATCGGCATCAATCTGCCGAACGACCAGACCGTCCGCGAGCAGTACGGCAGCAAGTCGATCTCGCTGTCGAACGTCATCGAGGCCTACGATCTCTCCGCACCCGCGGCCTATCGATCGGAGTTCACGTGGGACGAGGCCGAGACCGCCCGGGCGGAGCAATGGGGGAGCCTGGCCGGCGACATGACGACGAACATGCACGAGGTCATCGGGCACGCCTCCGGCCAGCTCGCCGAGCGTCTCGGCGGCAACGCCCAGCCGTTCCTCCGCGAGCAGTACTCCGCGCTGGAAGAAGCCCGCGCCGACCTCATCGCGCTCTATTTCATCGCCGACCCGAAGCTGGTCGAGATTGGCATCTTCGAAGCCGAGGACCAGGCGGACATCGTGCTCGCGGAGTACGAGGCCTACGCGCGCAACGCCATCCTGCAGCTCCGTCGCGTCCGCGAGGGGAACCAGTTGGAGCAGGACCATATGCGCAACCGGCAGATGGTGGTCCACTGGCTGATCGAGAACACGGACGCGGTCGAGGTGCGCCGGCGGGACGGCAGGACCTACAACGTCGTGACCGATGCCGAGGCGTTCCGCGCCGGCGTCGCCACCTTGCTTGCCGAGGTGCAGCGGATCAAGTCGGAAGGCGACTACGACGCGGCCCGGTCGCTGTTCGAAACCTACGGCATCCGCTTCGATCCGGCGCTGCGCGACGAGGTGCTGGAGCGGGTCGCCCGCGTCGACCTGCCCTCCTACACCGGCTTCGTGATGCCGAAGCTGGAGGCGGTGACCGCCGCCGACGGCTCCATCACCGACGTGGCCATCTCCTATCCGCGGGACTTCACCCAGCAGATGCTGGAGTACTCGGGGAAGCGGTAGGCGTCCCTGGGGCCAAGCGGTGAAGGCGGCGGGGTTGTCCCCGCCGCGCGCCCTCCCGGTCTCCTTCCCGTGGCGGCCTGCGAGGCCGCCGCGGACGCCTTCGAGTGCCCGGCTACCGTCCGGTCAGCAGCGCTCGCAGCCGGAGAACGCCCTCGCTGGCCGGGCCGACCACCGGGGCCGCGTGCGCGGCGGCGCTGCGGGGCAGGATGCGCTCCATCGAGAACTGCGCGAACAGGATGGCCGTCCCGTCGTCGATGGCCCGCACCGCCTCGAGCACGAGCTCGTCGTGGCGCGCAGGGTCGCCGCCCACCAGCGCGTCCAGCGCGCCGTCCACAGCCGAACGGGTGATCGACAGCGGGTGCGACCGCCGGGACGCCTCCGCCTCGATCTCCGCCGCCAGCAGCACGGAGGAGTCCGGCGCCGTCGACATCACGTGCAGCGGACGGTCGAGAGAGAACGCGCGCTCGACGATGCCGTCGAACGACGTCATCACCGGAATGTCCATCCCTTCGCGCGCCCGCTTGGTCATGTCCCCGAAGAAGGAGCCGGTGACGATGATCGCTTCGGCCCCGGTTGACGCGCTGTATTTCACGAGCCGATCGACACGGGCGCCGAGCTCCGCGTCGTCGGCCGACCCGCGGCTGCGGTCGAGGTAGAGCGAGCCGTCGAGCAGATGGGCGACATCGGCCGCCGACCAGTTCCGGTCGAAGGCGGTCTGCGTCGTCGGGATCGCGTTCATCAGCGCGTGGATGGCGCCGATACGGTAGCGTCGCTGCTGCGTCATGGTACCGCTCCAGTCCCTTCGTGCGTTCTCTCCGGCGGACGTCCGGCACTGCCGCCCCGGCCCTATAACGGCGGCCCATCGCCGCGTCCCCCCCGATCGCGCTACGTCGTCATTCCGATGCCGCGTACGACTTGCTGAAGCCGTTGCGGCTGTTCGTCACGGTGAACGTGCCGTCCCGGCGCGCGTCGATGAACCGGACTCGGGCAATGAGCAACGCAGGTTGACGATTATAGGCAGATCCCGGCCGGGGAGCCTGCCGCAAGGCGGGGGCGCCTGGCCCGATGCTCGTCGCTTCCGGCTCCCGATTTGCCGCCCAGCCGGGCCTGGCAGGAATGTCTGCACCGTTTCTGCGGCGCTAGCGCAACCAGCCCGGAGGAACGCCGGCGCGGCGCGCCTCTTCCTGAATGCCGCGGATCTGCTGCTGCAGTCGCTCCGTTTCCGCCTGCGTGCGATCGAGTTCCGCCAGCGCCTCGGTCCGCTGGCGTTCCACCACCCGGCGCCGCGCCGGATCGTCCATCGCGGTGAACTGCGCCCACAGGCCGTCCGCCCGATTCTGGAGAGCGGACGCCGTCAATTCGGCGCGCGCCCGCGCTTGCTGCGCGGTCGTCATGCGCGCCCGCCACTCGTCCTCACCGGGGATGTCATCGGCTGCCGGCGCGGCGCCGTCATCCTGCCCGGTGCCGATACCGCTCGCGGCGCGTCCGGTCCCTGCGTCGGCCTCGGTCACCGGCGCGGACGGGAGAACCCCGATGGTCAGTCCGCCCCGGTCGCGCAGGTCGTCGTTCGTGTAGACCCTGGACCGGTCCCGGGGTGCGATGGCAGCGCGCCGGGCCTGCTCTTGCCGGGCTATGTCGACCAGCGATTGTGCCGGCGCACCGCTCGCGGCCACCGTGCACAACAGAGCCGCTCCTGCGATCAGTCTGATCTCGCGCTTCATATTCGTCCTCCCGATGCCCCTGTCGCAATGCACAACTCGTACCGGATGACGCTGCGGCAGGAGCGGGTCCGTCGCGTCTTCGAGATGCGCCACGCGGGCCGTGCGAGCGTACCGTGCCGCGCGACAGAACCGCCCCGGCTCGGTTCCGCGGCCGGCGCATCGGCGGGCCGGCAGTCGAGGCGCGGTAGAATGGCGTCACCGCTCGTCCGGCGGAACCGCAACGTTACGCTCGCGGCAATCGTCTATTGCCTTACGGGACGTCGCGGAACACCGTTGCAGGGCGGCGCAATCGAAGACCACGCCCCATGAACGTAGGCATCGTCTGCTACGCATCCGTCGGCGGCAGCGGCATCGTCGCCACGGAGCTCGCCAAGGGGCTTGCGCGGCGCGGCCACGAGGTACGCCTCATCAGCAGCGAGCCGCCGGTGCGCCTGGGAGACTTCCAGGCGGGACTGGCATTCCATGCCGTCCGGACACCCGGCTATCCGCTGTTCCGGGAGCCGCAGTACCTGTTGACGCTGGCCAACAAGATCGTCGAGGTCTGTCGAGAGGGGAGGCTCGACATCATTCACGCGCACTATGCCGTGCCGCATGCGACCGCGGCCTATTTGGCCCGGCAGATCCTGGCCGCCTCGACCGACGGGCACGTCCCGCGGGTCATCACGACGCTGCATGGCACGGACGTCACGCTGATCGGGAGCGACCCGTCCTATCTGGAGACGGTGGCGTTCTCCATCGACCAGTCGGACGGCGTCACCACGGTTTCCGGCAGCCTGCGGGACGATACCTACCGTCAACTGCCGGTGCGCGCGCACATCGAGGTCATTCCCAACTTCCTCGATTGTCAGGACCATCGGCGGGTCGCCGATGCGGGTCTGGCGGCACGCTATCGGGGCGGCGCGCCCGACACGAAGCTGGTGATTCACGTCTCGAACTTCAGACCGGTGAAACGAGCCGGCGTGGTGGTTGAGCTGTTTCGCCGCATTCGTGAACAGGTACCGGCGCGTCTGCTGCTGGTGGGTGACGGCCCCGAGCTGTCCACGGCCTGTCGGCGGGCGCGCGAGCTGGGATTGGCCGGCGACCTCGAGCCGCTTGGCGAGCAGGAGCTGGTGGTACCGCTGCTGTCGGTCGCCGACCTGTGCCTGCTGCCCTCGGCGCAGGAGAGCTTCGGCGTTGCGGCGCTCGAGGCGATGGCATGTGAAGTCCCGGTGGTCGCTTCGCGAGTGGGCGGACTGCCCGAGGTGATTACCGACGGCGAGTCCGGATTCCTGCGCGATCCGGACGACCTCGACGGCATGACCGAGTGCGCCGTCCGGCTGCTGACGAATCCTGCGCTGCACGGCCGCATAACGGCGGGCGGTTGGCGGACGGTTCACGAACGCTTCTGCGCCGACGAGGTCGTGCCGCGCTACGAGGCGTTCTACAAGGCCGTGCTCGAACGCGACGCGCCCGCGGTGCGGGATGGCGCGGCGGTCCCGGCGCGGTCTCCGGCCGGCCCCTGACGCCCGTCACCCGTGATGCCCGCGGTCGCGGCTCTTCGTCACGGGCTGCCCGGTATACTGGGGAACCATGCACGCCTATCGACTTACAGCGGCTCTTGTCGTGTCGCTCCCGATCGTCGCCGGCGCCTTTGCGACCGCGGTCCAGGCCCAACCGCTCGTATCCGGCGAGGGCCGGGCGGCGCTCGGGGTGGCCCTGCGCGCACTGAACAGCACGGGCGTCTTCATGATGATCACGGCGCATCCCGACGACGAGAACAACGCGCTTCTCGCGCGGCTGTCGAAAGGGGAAGGCCACCGCACCGTCCTGCTCTCGGCAACGCGCGGCGACGGAGGCCAGAACGAGATCGGCGCCGAGCTGTTCGACGCCCTGGCCGTGTTGCGGACCGAGGAGTTGCATGCCGCGCACCGCCTGGACGGCGCCGAACAGTACTTCAGCCGCGCCGTCGACTTCGGGTACTCGTTCAGCATCGAGGAGACCTTCGAACGGTGGGGGCGGGAGGAGATCCTGGGCGACTTCGTGCGGATGATTCGCACCGTGCGCCCCGACGTGGTCTCCGCCCTGCCTCCCGAGGGGCGCGGCGGGGGCCAGCACCACCAGGCGTCGGCGGTGCTCGCGCACGAGGCGTGGCATGCTGCCGCCGATCCGGATCGCTTCCCGGAGCAGATTGCCGAGGGACTGGCGCCCTGGCAGGCGCGCAAGTTCTATTACCGCGTGGGATTTCCTTTCGGCATGGGGGCCGGGCCGCCGGGATTCCGCGGGCGGTCGACACCGGATCCGAACGTGACCACGGTGGACCTGGGCGGCTATGACCCGTTGCTCGGGACCACTTACGCGGAGATCGGGAGCCTCGCCCGCGGCATGCACAAGTGCCAGGGCACCTCGCAACTGATCGCGCTGCCGTCCGGCGCGGCCGGCGGCCGTTACCTGCTCGCCGAGACGACCATTGCGGAGCACTCGGTGGCGGCCGACACCTCTCTGTTCGACGGGGTGGACACCTCCATCAGAGGGCTCGCGGGCTTCGCCGGAGAGAACCCGCCCGACGAGCTGGTGCGGGCGCTCGGACTGATCGACGAAAACGCATCCGAGGCCCTGCGGCACTTCGAGCAGGGTCTGGATCGATTTCACACGGTCGGTGGGGGGGCGATGCGCGGATCGGGGTACGAGCCGCTGATCTCGGGTCTGGAGACCGTGCGCGATCTGCGCGCCCGGCTCGCGGGACTGGAGTTGTCCGAGCATGCCCGGCGGGAGATCGATGCCCGGCTGGCCGCCAAGGAGCGCCAGTTCGAGCGGGCCGTCCTGCTCGACTCCGCGGTGCACATCGACGCGTTCGCCGACGACGGCGTCGTGACGCCCGGCCAACCGGTGGAGGTGACCGTGCGGGCGGCGAACCACGGCGCCGGCGGCAGCGGTTCCGGTGTGACCGTCCGTGGTGTCAGCCTCCTTGGCTTCGACGGCGAGGCGGAGTGCGAGAGCGGGCCGATCGGCGCGGGCGGCGTGTCCGTCTGCGACCAGCGGGTGCGGATTCCCGCCGACGCCCGGCCTACCGACATCCACTGGAGCCATGTCGCGGAAGCGGATCGCTATGTCCTGGATCCGGACGTGCCGTTCGGATTGCCGTTCCGTCCGACGCCGTTCCGTACGGTAGTCGAGATCGAGCTGGGGGGGCGGGCGCGCATCGCCGTGGAAAGGCCGGTTCGCTACCGCTACGTCGACGACGTGTTCACGGGCGAGAAGCGGATGGACCTGCAGGTCGTACCGCGCTTCGCCGTTTCCATGACGCCCGAGATCGCCATCATCCCTGCCGGTTCCGGCACCGTGCGCGAGGTGCGGGTCACGGTGACCAACACCGGATCGGACGCGGCGGAAGGTTCCGTCCTCCTCGCTCTGCCCGAGGGATGGACTGCGGCGCCGTCGAGCATACCCGTGCGGCTGTCGCGCGAGGACGAGTCGCGCACGGTGCGCTTCAGCGTGTCGGCGGGTGGAGCCGCGGCGGGCGAATACGCCGTGAGCGCGATGGTCGAGAACGCGGGAGAGAGGTTCGAGCGCGGCTACCAGGTGATCGAGTATCCGCACATCGAGCGGCGGCACATCGGCCGGCCGGCTGCCGGCACGTTCCAGGTCATCGACGTTGCCATCGCGCCGGACCTGGTGGTCGGCTACATCGAAGGCGTCGGCGATGCCGTGCCGCCGGCCATCGAGCAGCTCGGCGCGCACCTCGAGTTCATCGACGCCGACGATCTGGCGTGGGGCGACCTGTCGCGCTTCGATGTGATCGTCACCGGCGTACGAGCCTACGAGCGGCGCCAGGATCTGCGTGCGAACAACGACCGTTTGCTGGAGTACGCCGACAACGGTGGGACCGTGATCGTCCAGTACAACAAGTTCGAGTTCAACCAAACGCAGTACGGCCCGTATCCGGCCGTCGTCAGCCGCAACCGGGTCACCGACGAGGCGGCGCCCATTCGCATTCTCGCCAACGACCATCCCGTCTTCGCCTGGCCCAATCCGATCGGCCCGGCCACCTGGGATCAATGGGTGCAGGAGCGCGGGCTGTACTTCCTGGGCGAGCGTGACGAGCGCTATGCCGACCTGGTCGAGCTGGAGGATACCTTCGAGTACAATCCCGGCCTCAAGCGGGGAGCGCTCGTGGAGGCGGAGCCGGGCCGTGGACGTTGGATCTATGTCGGACTCGGGCTCTGGCGGCAGTTGCCCGCGGGCACGACCGGCGCGTACGCGCTGCTCGCCAATCTGCTCAGCCTGGGAGCCGGCGGGCGGTAGCGCTCCGAAACGCCTCGCTGGCTCGGCGTTTCGGTCCATCCCCCAGCTCCATTAGACCTTGTGCCGCAGCACTTCGCTCCGCTGGGTTCTGCGGCGCAAGCTCCCAGCGGTCTTTCGCAGGCCCAAGCGGGGGAGGGTCTCGAGGCGTGCTCCGCAGGCTGATTGAGCAACGGGGTCAGGGCCTGCCCAGCAGGTAAACGTCTCCGCTGGGACTTGCGACGCCTCCCGCGGGCTCCAGCGTCAGGGCCGCGGGAACCCGTTCCGTCACGCCTTCCGGGAGTGTGACGACAGCCATTGCCCGGCCTTGGGCGTCGGCCGACAGTAGCGCCGCGCCGATCGGGGTGGTATCCGGGATGAGCCAGAGCTGGTAGACACGTCCGGGAGGGACCGGCGGCAGCCCGATTGCCGCCAGCAGTCCCCCCTCGCCCGCGCTCCAGAACAGGCGGCCGCGTGCATCGGGAGCGGCCGGCTGACCGGCCAACTCGAGAGTCTGCACATCGTCGGCCGTTAGAATTCCAGTCCCTCCCCGGAGTTCGTTGGCGGCTCGTCGCGCGGCCGACGTTTCCAACTCTGCTATTCGTGCCTGGGTATTGGCCGCGTCGAGGTTCTCCTGCAGTGCGGTCGCCAGACCACTCTGGCGGGCCGCGACCAGGCCAAGGCCGGCGGCGGCGACGAGGCCGATGGCGGCGAGCGACAACAGTGCCCAGCGCCCACCCTTTGGCTGCGCGCCTGGAGCCGGTGCCGGCATGGCGGGAGACGCTTTCTCGTCGACTGGGATGGTCTGGTCCATGAATGGTGCCGGCTCCTGAACGGGGGGAGTCGATACGGGGCGCGCCGTCCCTTCCACGGGTTGCAGCGGTGCGCCGGCCGCGGCACCTGGCTCGTAGCCGCGTTCGTTCGAGGCGGGCGCGGGCGTGCTGCGTGCTTCGGGAGGTCCGGGACTGTCCGGGGTCTCCGCGGGCTCGGAACCGCTTCGACCAGCTTCGAGTCCGGTGCCGCCAGCGGTCTTGGCCGTACCGGAGACGTCGGCGTCGTCCGCGGGTGCCGGGTCCTTCGTGCGTGGCTCGGCAGCGGCGGGGGCCTGTGCAGGCGGGGAGGGGGCGTCCGTCTCCTGTTCCGCCGCGCTCTCCTGTTCCGCCGCGCCGGGAAGCGGTGCGCCTGTTACGGTCTCCATGACCCGTTCGCGCAGTCCGGTGGGTGGTTCGTGTGGTGGTACCGTCCAGGCAAGGCCTCGCGTAGCGGGCAGCAGCGACAGTACCTCGCGCACGGATTCGCGGTGCACTTCCAGGTGGGAGTCGAACGCAGCCCGTTCGCGCGCACTCAGCGCGCCGAGCGCATAGAGGGCCGCCAGTTCACGGGTCGGAGGCGTGTCCTGGCGCGGTTCGCCCATGCGCGTTTCTCCAACGCTGCCCGCGAGCCGCCGCAGGCCGGTGCGGATACGCTCGTTGGCAGCGTCCGGGGCCTGCTCCAGCCGCCCAGCGATCTGGGAGAGGGTCAGGCCTTCGAAGTAGGCAAGCTCGATGGCGAGTCTCTCGAGAGGAGGCAGCTCGCGGAACGTCGAGCGCAGACGCGGCACGTCGTCCGGGCCGCGCTCGTCGGTGACCCTGCTCGTTGTCGGGTCGGGCAGGTGCAGCGTTGCCAGATCTTCCTGCGAAGGGTGGTCCGGAGCGTCGCCGCCCGCTCCTTCCGCGGTCGCGGGCGCCGCAACGTTGAATGCGCCGCCATCGCGCATGTGATCGATCGCGCGCAAGCGCGTCGTCGCGAGCAGCCCGTGGACCGTTGGTGCATACCCGCCGGCACTGCGTCCGGCTTCGGACCAGGTCGCGGCGAAGACGCCCTTCACGATTGCCTCCGCGTCGCCCGGCTCGCCGGTGATCCGCATCGCCAACGAAAACATCGCGCCGGCGTGGCGGTCGTACAGTGCGGCCAGGGTCCTTGCATCGCCAGCTTCGAGCTGCACCGTCGGATTCTTGTCACGCGGCGGTGGAGGCCTGTCGTGTCGTTGGTCCGCTGGAGGATGCATCATGTTGCGACGAGCACGATTCTATCTGATGCGCCGCGTTTTTCGTCGTGGACAGGGCGGGTGCCGGGGCGGTACGCTGTGGATGACCGGACGGAGGGGGATCGATGCCAGTGACGGAGCAGGCGATGAGACGACGAGATTTCCTGGCGAGCGGGTCGGGTGCGCTCCTGACTGCGGCGTTCTCGCGTACGACTGCACTTGCGGCCTTGCCGGCGGGGCAGGAGTTGAGCGAACGCATTCGCGGTGTGCGAGCGATGACCTTCGATGTGTTCGGCACCGTTGTCGACTGGCGGACCAGCATTACCCGTGAGGGTGAAGCGGTCGGGCGCGCCAAGGGCATCGATGGGGACTGGGCGGCTTTCGCCGACGACTGGCGGGGGGGCTACGGACCCGCGATGGCGCGGGTGCGCCGTGGCGAGCTGGGGTGGACCAAGATAGACGATCTGCACCGGATGATCCTCGACGAGCTGGTTCCGAAGTACGGGCTCCAGAGCCTTACCGAGCAGGAGCTCGACCACCTGAACCGGGCCTGGCACCGGCTCACGCCGTGGCCGGATACCGTCGAAGGGTTGACCCGGCTGCGGACGCGCTACGTGCTCGCGTCGCTGTCGAACGGGAACGTGGCGCTGCTCGTGAACATGGCCAAGAACGCGGGGATTCCCTGGGACGCGGTGCTGTCGGCGGAGCTCGCGCGCCACTACAAGCCCGATCCCGAGGCCTACCTGACGGCCGCCGACCTGCTGGGGCTCGACCCGGAGCAGGTGATGATGGTGGCGGCGCACAAGGGTGACCTGCGGGCGTCCGCCCGCCTCGGTTTCCGGACCGGATACGTGCCGCGACCGACCGAGTTCGGGCCGAACGTGGAGCGGGACCTTGCTCCGGACCCGGACTTCGACCTGGTGGCTACGGATTTCAACGACATGGCGAGCCAGCTCGGGCTCTGATTCGGGCATCCCGCGTTACCCGTTGTGCGCCTGCGTTCGGGCGGACCGGTTGCAACGGCCGGTCCGTCCCGGTCAGTACCGGGTCTTGTTCTCGACCCACGCGCGCACGTCGTCGAGCGCGTCGGCGAGTGCCTGCCGCCGGCGCCGCAGGGAGCCACGGGCTCGGAGCGGCATTTGGCGCAGGGCGAAGAAGGCCCGCGTGGTGCGCCAGACGGCCGCTTCCCGCTCGACCGCGAGTGTGCCGGCGATGGCCAGAACCACGAGGCCGAGACCGGCAGAAACGCCCGCGGGCGTGCCGAGCCGGGTGCCGACGAGGGAGGCAATCGTTGCGATCCAGGATGCGTGAAGCAGCCCTCCGCCGATGACCTGCCACACCGCGCGGCTTTGCAGGTTGGGTGCCCACCGACCGATCCGATCGGTGAGCCAGTAAGGGAGGGCGAAGACGATGGCGCTCGCCAGCGCCAGCGGGACCAACAGCACCGCCAGGAGCCCTTCCCGCAGCGCGAAGCGGATGACGTCGGCGGCGGGGATGCGCTGGTCCAGGTCTCGTTCGCGCAGTCCGAACCGTCCCAGGCTCGCCATGTACTCCTCGACGTGCGCCATGATTTCGGCCAGCCGCGCCGGGTCTCGTTCGCGCAGCCTGGTCATCCCGGCAGCGATCAGGCGGCGTCGGCCGATGCGCTCGCTCGCGTCTCGGGACGCGCCGCGGGCGGCTGCGTAGAGGCGGTCGATCCGCTCGACGACAGGAAGGTCGTGCCGCGGCTCCGCCTCGACCATCAGGTGCTTCAGCCGCTGCTCGATGCGGTTCGTGAGCTCCCGAACCGCGGCTGCTTCGTCGTCGGCGTAGCTCTGCGCCAGGTCGCCGTATTCCAGGGGACGCCCGAAGACCGTCGTCAGCCGCGAGCGAAACCGCGCGAGCGCGTCGAAGTTGAGTCCCACCGGCACGATGGTCACCGGGTGCCCCGCGGCGCAACTGTTCAGCACCATGCGGGCGGCGCCCGTCCGAAGCGGCTCGAGCCGGCCGCGGGCGTGGCTTGTGCCTTCCGGGAAGAGACAGATGGCCTCGCCGGCCGCCAGCGACGCCGCGACCGCCGCGAACATCTCCACGTTGCGGGAAGTATCCACGCCCGGATCCATCTTCCGGTAGACCGGGATGGCTCCCGAGCGCCGGATCAGTGGGCTCAGCGGGTGCCACGCGAAGAGCGTCGACTTGGCGAGGAACCGGACGCGGCGTCCCGCGGTGGTCTGGATGGCGGCCGGATCGATCAGCGTGTTGGGATGGTTGGCGACCAGCAGCAACGCGCCTCCCGGAAGGGAACCGCCGATGCGCTCCACCTTGTAGTAGGCGTGCACCGCCAACCGGCCGAACCCCCAGACCCAGGAGCTCGGCGGAGTCGTGCCGGCAGACGCAGTTGGTGCGGGGGTCATGGTTCCCGGTTGCGCCGGGTGGCCGCGAAACGGAGGCGGACGTAGTCAGCGACCCAACCGCCCTCCGGTGTCCTCAGCACCGGATCGAGGCGCTCGCGCATCTCGTTCAGCACGGCGGGCCGGTCGACGTTCGGGACCCCGGCCAGGTAGGGCTGGGCGAAGGTCTCGAGCCAGTCGGTCACATCGGACGGCAGCGGCGTCGGACGCGGGAAGAGGCGGATCGAGTCGACGTCGAAGCCGCTGGCGTCCAGGCGCTCGCCGTACTCCTCCGCGGTCGGGAAGTACCACGGATTCAGATCCTCGGCGTCGATCCCGCGGCTTGCCAGGACCTCCCCGAAGGCCTCGCGGATGGACGCGACACACCCGTCGCCGCCGAGCTCGGCCACGAGCCTTCCGCCGGGCAGGAGGGCGCGGCGGATTGCCGCCAGCGCCGCGTCAGGTTCCCGGATCCAATGCAGCACCGCATTGCTGAACACGGCGTCGAACTCGGTGTCGAAGCCGAGGGCGGTGACGTCCGCGACACGCGCGTCGAGTCCGCGGTGCCGCGCCGCCCGCACCTGCTCGGGACTGGCGTCGATGGCCACCACCCGACAGCCGGCCGCGACCAGCTTCTCGGTCAGTGCACCGTCGCCGCAACCGACGTCGAGCACGCGCTCACCCGGTTGCGGGGCGAGTAGCTCGACCACCCCGGACCCGAGGTCCGACACGAACCGCGCGTGCTTCGCGTACCGATCGGGATCCCAGACCTGCATCGGGTGTCGTTCGTTGCGATGCCGTCTCGCGCGCGGAGCGGCACCAACCTGTCGGCTGCTGCATGATACAGGCACGAGCCGAGCGGACGTGAGGCGCGTTCGGGAGCCGCTGCCGGGTCACGCCGCCCCGGCGGTTCGCGACGAGGGGACGGCGTCAGGCCGAACCCATGGGCGCTGCGGGAGGGCTGGCGTCGAGCCGGCCGGTGTAGATTGCCATGCCCACGACGGCGTCGATACCGGCCCCGTCGAGTCGGTCGATCTCTTCACGCGTGGTGATGCCTCCCGCCGCGGTCAAGTGTCGGGACGTCGCTTCGCGGACCGCGAGAATGGCGTCCATGTCGGTCCCCTCCATCAGCCCTTCCTTGTCGACGTGGGTGTAGAGGAACTCGCCGCACCAGGGCTCGAGCGCGCGCACCGCTTCGACCGCGGTCAGCGGCGTCGCCTCGCGCCAGCCCTTGACGACGACCCGTCCCTCCTTGCTGTCGACGGCGGCGATGACCCTCTCGGGTCCGACAGCCGCGGCCAGCTCCGCGGCGAAGGCGAGATCGGGCCGGCCGTCAGGGAACAGCGAGGAGCCGACGATGACCGCTGTCGCGCCGTATTCGAGGACCGCACGGGCGCGCTCGATGGTGCGGATTCCTCCGCCGACGCGGCAGGTCAGCCGCGGGGCGATGGACCGCACCAGCGCGTCGTTGTTGCCGGAACCCATCGCCGCGTCCAGATCGATGACCTGCACGCGTGGAAAGGCCTGGAACTTCCGCACCCAGCCGTCGATGTCGTCCGAGGCGATGGCCGGCCGCTCGCCCTGGATGAGCTGCACGACCTGACCGCCCTTGAGATCTATCGATGGAATCAGCACGGTACCCTCGCAACCGGCTCCGGACGCTTCAAGCCGGCGACTCCGCGGCGCCGGTCCGCGCCCAGCGGCCCATGCGCACCGGGACGCCCCGGTCGTGGAGATGCTGCTTGAGATCGGTCACGGCGTGCTCGGCGTAGTGGAAGATCGAAGCCGCGAGTGCCGCGTCGGCCTTGCCGGCGGTGAACACGTCGACGAAGTGATCGAAGGTGCCGGCGCCGCCCGACGCGATGACCGGAATGGAGACTGCCTCGGAGACCGCCGCGGTCAACTCGCAGTCGAATCCGCTCTTCGTGCCGTCGCGGTCGATCGACGTCAGCAGGATCTCGCCCGCGCCCCGGTCGGCCGCTTCCTGCGCCCACTCCACCGCGTCGCGCTCGGTCGCCTGCTGCCCGCTGCGGACGTAGATCCGGAACCCGCCGCCCTCGCGCTTGGCATCGATGGCGACGATCACGGCCTGGCTGCCGTAGCGCCGCGCGAGCGCGGTCAGCAGCTCCGGGCGGGCGATGGCGGCGGTGTTCAGGCTCACCTTGTCGGCCCCCGCCTCGATGGCGGCGTCGGCGTGCGCCTCGTCCTTGATCCCGCCCCCGACGCAGAGCGGCAGGAAGATCTCCTGCGCCACCGCGTGAATCGTCCGCGCCATCGCCTTGCGCTTCTCGATGGTGGCGGTGACGTCGAGGATCACCACCTCGTCGATGCCCTCGCGGTTGTAGCGCCGGGATAGCGCGGCCGGGTCGCCCGCCGAGCGCAACCCTTCGAAGTTGATGCCCTTGACGACCTGGCCGTCGCGGACATCGAGGCAGGCGATGATGCGCTTGGACAGCATCAGGCGGACATCCGATCGAGGACATTCCTGAAGAGTCGCAGGCCGACGTCGCCCGATTTCTCGGGGTGGAACTGCATGCCGACCATCCGCTCGCGCTCGACGACGCTCGCGAACTCGACTCCGTAGGTGGTCGAGCCGATGCAATCGGGGCCGACCGGGGCGGCGTACGAATGCGTGAAGTACACCTGGTCCCCTTCCTCCACACCGTCGAGCACCCACGAGTCGCGTTTTCGGTGGAGGCTGTTCCAGCCGACGTGCGGTACCTTGAAGAGCGCGCCGTCGGCGGAGTCGCCGTCCGGATCGGGGTTCTCGATGAGCCGGCACCGGCCCGGCAGCGCGCCGAAACCGGGCAGGCCCGGTGCCTCTTCGCTGCCCTCGAAGAGCCACTGCAGGCCGACGCAGATGCCGAGCAGCAGGCCGCCCCGCTCGACCACGCCGGCAATGGCGCGCCGCCACCCGGCGTCGAGGGCCGCGGTCACCTCGAAGTTGCCCACGCCCGGGACGATCACCGCATGGGTGTCGGGGAGCGCCGCCGGTCCCGCCGGCGTCTCGAATCGGGCACCGAGGTGGGTCAGCGCCTTGCGCACGGACGTGAGGTTGCCGGCGCCGTAGTCGATCAACGCGATGCTCATGCCTACAGCAGCTCCTTCGTGCTCGGCAGCATCTCGCCGAGCTGCCGGTCGCGCGAGCAGGCCACGCGCAGCGCCCGCGCGAACGCCTTGAACAGCGCCTCGATCTGGTGGTGGCTCGACCGGCCGTACAGCACCTTCACGTGCACGTTGGCGCGCGCTCCCTGGGCGAAGCCGTCGAAGAAGTCGTGCACCAGCTCCGCCTGCAGGTCGCCGACCCGCTCGACGGCCAGGTTCAGGTCGGTGACGGCGTGTACGCGTCCGCTGAGATCGACGGCGGCCACCCCGAGCGTTTCGTCCATCGGCATCACGAAGTAGCCGGCCCGGTTGATCCCGCGCTTCGAGCCGAGGGCCTGCGACACCGCTTGCCCGAGCGCGATGCCGACGTCCTCGACCGTGTGGTGCTGATCGACGTCGAGATCCCCGGTCGCGCGGATCGTCAGATCGAACGCGCCGTGCCGCGCGAACAGCTCCAGCATGTGATCGAAGAAGCGGATGCCGGTCGCGACGGTGTACCCTCCGCTGCCGTCGAGCACGATCTGCAGCGCGATCTGCGTCTCGGTCGTGTCGCGGGTGATCGCCGCCCGCCGGGGATCGGTCGCGGTGGACTCGGTGCTCAACTGCCGACTCCTCTCCGCCCGTCCGCGGGGCCCGACTTCCTGACGGGGCGCGGGTCGGGAAGCACGCGCCGCGCCACCGATCCCGCGTGAGCGCGAAGTCCCTCGGCGTTGGCCAGCGATATCACGCTCGGCGCCAGCGCGCGCAGGCCCTGCCGCGTCAGCCGCTGCACGCTGTTCACCCGCACGAAGTCGGCCGCGCTCAGACCTCCGCGGACGCGCGCCACCCCGTCGGTCGGCAGGACATGGTTCGACCCGGTGGCATAGTCGCCGGCCGCCTGGGCGCCGTACGGGCCCGCGAAGACCGTGCCGGCCCGGATCACCCGGCGGGCGATGTCCAGCGTATCGGTCACCGCGTGCTCGGGAGCGATGGCGTTGGCCAGCTCCACGGCCTCGTCGAGGGTGCGCGTCACGACGGCCACGCCATGGGCCGCGATGGAAGGCGCGGCGTCCGGATGCTCCTCGAGTTGTGCGGATACAGCGCGAGCCACGGCGCGGGCCAGGGGCCGTTCCGGTGTCAGCAGGATCGCTCGCGCGTCCGGATCGTGCTCCGCCTGTGCTACCAGGTCAGCCGCGATCCACTCGGGATTGCCGTCCCTGGATACGACGACGATTTCGGTCGGGCCGGCGTAGAAGTCGATGGGGCAGTCGCGTGCCACCAGCGCCTTCGCCGCGGCGACGTAGGCGTTGCCCGGGCCGACGATCTTGTCGACGCGCGGGATCGTGGCCGTGCCGTACGCGAACGCGGCGATGGCGTGCGCTCCACCGATCCGGTACAGCCGGGTCACCTTCGCTTCGACCGCGGCCGCGAGCACCGCCGGGGCCGGGTTCGGGCAGGTCGCGACCACCTCCGGTACGCCTGCGGCACGCGCGGGAAGAGCGGTCATCAGCAGGGATGACGGCAGTGGATGCCGCCCCCCGGGCACGTAGCAGCCGACGCGGTCGAGCGGCGTCACCCGCTGCTCGATCACCACGCCTGGGGCCACCGCAACCCGCCAGCCCTTGGGAACCTGCTTCGCGGATACACGCCGTATGTTCCGCGCCGCGCTCCTGATCGCCGCCCGCACCGCGGGCGGCGTTTCCTGCGCGCCGCGCCGGATCTCATCCGCGTCGAGCTCGCTGGGCCCCTGCAGCCGGTCGAACGCGCGCGCATACTTCAGGACCGCCCGGTCGCCGCGCCGCCGCACGTCTTCGACAATCCTCGCTACCTGGCCGTCGACCCCGGCGTCGGGTTCACGCCCGCGCTCGACCAGTGCCCGCACCGCTCGCGTCTGCGACGACGCGATGATTCTCATAGGACGATCTTGTTCAAGGGGTATTCGACGATTCCATGCGCGCCGGCCGCCCGCAGCCGCGGCATGAGCTCGCGGACGTCGCGTTCCTCGAGCACGGTGGACACTGCGACCCAGTCGGCATCGCTCAGGGGCGACACGGTCGGACGCTGCAACGCGGGCAGAAGTCCGAGGACCGCATCCAGGTCGGTGCGCAGCACGTTCAGCATCAGGCCCACGCGGCCCTGCGCTTCCATTGCCGCTCTCAGCAGCAGCGCGACGTTCTCGATTTTCGTCCGCTTTTCCTCGTCGTCCAGGGCCTGCCGGTTCGCGATGAGCTGCGGGTTCGATTCAAGCACCGTGCCGATGATGCGCAGGTGGTTGGCCCGCAACGTCGATCCGGTCTCGGTAGCCTCGACGATCGCATCGGCGAGGTCCGGCGGCTTTACCTCGGTGGCGCCCCACGAGAACTCGACGCTGACGTTGACGCCGAGCCGGGCGAAGTACTGTTCGGTCACGCGAACCAACTCGGTCGAGATGCGCGCGCCCTCCAGATCCCGGGGCGACCGATACCTCGAGTCCTCCGGCACGGCCAGGACCCAGCGCACCTTGCGGAAGCTCTGCTTCGAGTACACCAGATCGGTGACGCTCACCACCTCCTCGCCGGTGGCCGCGCGGTGCTCTTCTATCCAGTCGATTCCGGTCAGCCCGGCGTCGACCGCCTCGTCGGCGACGTAGCGCGCCATCTCCTGCGCCCGAATCAGGGTGCACTCGATCTCGGGGTCGTCGATCGTCGGGAAGTAGGAGCGGGAGCTGACGTAGATGTTGAAGCCGGCGCGTGCGAAGAGCTGCACGGTCGACTCCTGCAAGGAGCCCTTCGGGATGCCCAGCCGCAGCTTCATCTTGCCTGTTCCGCGACCTGGCGTTCCGTGGCCTGCGCACTCTCGTCGAGCGTCTTGAAGAAGCAGGTCCGCTCGCCGGTGTGACAGACGTTGCCGTCGCCCTGCCGTTCCACGCGCACCAGCACGGTGTCGTCGTCGCAGTCTGTCAGCAGGCGGCGCACCTTCAGCCGGTTGCCCGAGGTCTCGCCCTTCATCCAGAGCTTGTTGCGGGTTCGACTGAAAAAGGTGGCGAACCCCGAGGAGCGCGTCCGGTCCAGCGCCTCCTCGTTCATGAAGCCGACCATCAGCACCTCGTTGCTCTCGTCGTCCTGCACCACCGCCGGGATCAACCCGTTCAGCTTCGAAAAGTCCATCTGCATTCCCGTCGCACTCCCACCTGGCGCAGCCCCGCCCGCTACCGCCTTCCGCGTCTCACTGCCCGCGCCGCTCTCGGCGCACAGGAGTCACTGCCCGCGCCGCTCTCGGCGCACAAAAAAAGCCTCGCCGCGTGCTCGGCGAGGCCTCGTGGTGCGTGAGCGTCTCCAGCCCGATTACGTCACGCGCAAGTCCACAGGCCCGCCCACCGGCGGGTATGGTGACCATGATGCGCATGAGGGACGCCCGGCCGCATAGCGCATAAACGGTACCCCAGCCGCGCGAATCCCGTCAACCGGCCGGGGGCGCGCCGGGAGTCTGCGCCGCAGACGCGTCGGACACCCGGCCGGGCCCGCTCGGGCGGTAATCGGGGTTCCGGCGGCGCTTGTCGTGCCGGACTCGTCGCCGCGGGGGCGGATCCACGTTTTTTCGCGGAGAGTTAACGTCGCCGGAACGTGTGTGAGACGATTGGGTCCTAAACTCGACGCATCTCGAGGTGCGGGAGCGGAGACGGTGGCCGTGTTCACCGTGCGCGGCGTTGGGGACCGTCCATGACAGGGGGCAGGCGATGACCAATCACGTCCGTTTCGATTCGTTGCTCAAACGCCGGTTGGATCGCCGCGATCTGCTGACCGGCGGTCTGGCCCTGCTGGGCCTCGGCGCCGCCCGCCGGGCCTCGGGTGGCTCTCTCTTCCAGCCGTCGGTCTTTCCGCTCGGCGTGGCGTCCGGCGATCCGTCGCCGGACGGCGTCGTGCTGTGGACGCGCCTGGCCCTCGATCCCCTCCAGGGCGGTGGGATGCCGCCGGAGGACGTGGAAGTGGTCTGGGAGGTGGCGCGGGACGAGCGGATGGCCGACGTAGTCCAGCGCGGCACCACCCTGGCCAGCGCTACGCTCGGGCACAGCGTCCACGTCGAGGTGGACGGACTCGAGCCGGGACGCTGGTACTGGTACCGGTTCCGCACCGGCGTCGACGAGAGCACGGTCGGCCGGACCCGCACGCTCCCGGTCCCGGGCGCGCCGGCCGACAGGCTCCGGTTCGCGTTCGCCTCGTGCCAGCACTACGAGCAGGGGTACTACACCGCGTACCGCCACATGATCGAGGACGATCTCGATCTCGTCTTCCACCTCGGCGACTACATCTACGAGTACGAGGGACGCGACGGGCGCGTACGAAGGCACACCGGCGACGAGATCGAGCTGCTCGACGACTATCGCAACCGGTACGCGCTCTACCGCAGCGACCCCGACCTGCAGGCGGCGCACGCGGCGTTCCCGTGGGTGGTCACGTGGGACGACCACGAGGTGGACAACAACTACGCGAACGACGTCTCGGAGGAGGAGGGGCTGCCGGCCGAGCTGTTCCTCCGGCGCCGCGCGGCCGCCTACCAGGCCTACTACGAGCACATGCCGCTCCGCCGTTCGTCGCTGCCCAACGGGCCCGACCTGCAGCTCTACCGCGCCTTCGACTGGGGCGATCTGGCCTCGTTCCACGTGCTCGACACGCGGCAGTTCCGCACCGACCAGCCGTGCGGCGACCGCCGCGGCGTCGTCTGCGACGGCATCCACGATCCGGCCGCGACGCTGCTCGGCGAGACGCAGGAGCGCTGGCTGATGGACGGGCTCGACCGGTCGCCGGCGCGCTGGAACGTCATTCCGCAGCAGATCATGATGGCGCGCGTCGACTTCACGCCGGGCGACGGCGAGTCGTACGGGCTGGACGTCTGGTCCGGCTACGAGGTGGCGCGCCGCCGGCTGATGGAGTTCCTCGCGACGCGGCAGCCCGCGAATCCGGTCGTCCTGACCGGCGACATCCACAGCAACTGGGTGGCCGATCTCAGGGTGGACTACGGCGATCCCGCCACGCCGGTGGTCGGCACCGAGTTCGTTGGCACGTCCATCAGCTCCAGCGGCGACGGCGCCGACACCCGCGACAACACCGCGGCGCTGCTCGCCGAGAACCCGTGGATCCGGTTCTACAACGGCCAGCGCGGCTACGTGCGCTGCGACCTGACCCCGGAGCGGTGCCGGGCGGACTACCAGGTCCTGGAATACGTGACGCGACCCGACAGCCCCATCTCCACGCGCGCGTCGTTCCTCGTCGAGGACGGAAGGCCCGGCGCCCAGCGGCTCTGAGTCGCTTCGGCGCGCGGTTCGGAACGCGCCGGCGGCCCTATAATCGGCGGGACTACGAACACTTGAGGTAACGCCATGATGCACCGATTCCTGCCGTCGAGCCGCACGCCGCCGCTCGTCCTCGCGGTCTTCCTTCTCGCTCCCGTCGCCGCGCTCGGACAGGCGGACGTCCCGCGCACGGCGGACGGCAGGCCGGAGCTGTCGGGCGTCTGGAACTTCTCGACCGCCACGCCGATGCAGCGCCCCGAGGAGCTGGCCGGCAAGGCGCGGCTCACGGCGGAGGAGGCGGCCGAGTACGAGGCGCTGCTCGCCGAGCGCCGGCTCGCCGGGGACTCGACGTCGCCGACCGCGTCGCTCGAAGCGCGGGTCAGCTACGAGCAGGCCATCTGGTTCGAGCGGGGAGCCGAGTTGGCGGAGTACCGCACTTCGCTCATCGTGGACCCGCCGAACGGCCGCATCCCGGCCATGCGTCCGGAGGCCGAGGCGCGCGGGCTGGCGACGCGCGTCATGCGCGGCCGGCCGGCCGAGGGGCCCGAGGACCGCGGGCTCTCCGAGCGCTGCCTGATGGGATTCAACGCCGGGCCGCCGATGACGCCGAGCGTCTACAACAACAACGTGCAGCTCTTCCTGACGCCCGACCACTTCGGCATCCTGAACGAGATGGTGCACAACGCGCGGCTCGTGCCGCTCGACGGCCGCCCGCACGTGCCGGCGTCGCTGCGCCAGTGGGCCGGCGATTCGCGGGCGAGCTGGGACGGCGACACGCTGGTGGTCGAGACCACCAACTTCCTGCGCGAGACGTCCTTCGGCGGCTCCAGCACCAACCTGCACCTGGTGGAGCGCTTCACGCGGACCGGGCCGGACACGCTGACCTATTCGTTCACCGCGACAGACCCGACCACGTGGGCCGGGCCGTGGACGGCCGAGGTGCGGATGACCCTCAGCCCCGAGCCGCTGTACGAGTACGCCTGTCACGAGGGCAACTACTCGATGGCCAGCTCGCTGACCGGCGCCGAGGCGGTGCGGCAGGCGGAGGACGACGGACAGTAGGCCGGCTGCGGGCACGGCTCTTGCGTGTGGTTCGCACCATGTCATCCTCCGAAGCGGTTTTAGGCAGCGATGCTCGGCCGCACTCGTCGCAGTCCGATGGCGAACTCCATTCGATTGCGTCCGGACCGGCACAGTTCGTGCTTCAGTCGATCGGCGGGATGCGCGAATCGATAGGAGGGCTGAAGCAGGCGGTCGAGACCCTGACGGCACAGTCCAGGGACCAGGCGAAGAAGCTCGATACGTTGAGCCACCGGATGTACGCCGCTGGCGCCTTTCTCGCGGTCCTCACCGCCGTGCTGGCCTGGATGATGAACAATCTGGCCAGCGTGGTGCGCGCCCTTGAGGCGCTGGCCGGCGCCCCTCGATGAGCTCCGCCGGCTCACGCGCCACGAGCGGGCAGCGTTGAACCGACGGCTGTCGAGCGGCTAGGCGAGGTGCCTGCGACCGTGCGTCGTGCGCCGTGGCAACCGTGGTTGTCGCCGAGGGCGCGGGGCTGGCGATGCGCGTCACGCCCGGCCGTCTGGCCGCGGAACCCGAGAACCGCGGGCTCTCCGAGCGCTGCCTGCTCAGGGCTGGGCCTTCGCCCTCCGGAGAAACACAAGAGGCTGTCCGTACGAATTGTCCAAGTCCTCGGTCAGCGAGTCGAGGTCATCGTGCTCAATGTCCTCTAGCGTGCCCAGCTTGCTCGTCCAATTGCCCGATTCCAGCAGTCGAGCCACATGGCTGAACCTACCGGCCTTGCCGTACACGGCAATTTTCTCGAAACCGGGTTCAGGCTCCGAGTCGTCGCACAACTCGAACCCCAGTTTTCGAAACAAGCCCACGTATGCTTCGACTGATTCATCCCGTGGCAACCCGTCGGGCCAGTAGTACCCGGGAACATGATCCCACCACCGGCTCGAATCGTTGGCCGCCCACGCGACGCAATTGTAGCGCGGTGTTTCGTCGCTGGTTATGCGATGATTCTGCGAGTCGAGCTTGGGGAACCAGGCCCTCAGGTCGTTCGACATCCCGGTCTATCGAAGAAGGCCGCGATCTCGACCCCATTCGATCCAGGCGTCCCGCATCGCGTCGAATCTCCCGACATCCTCCGGCCTGACCGGATCCTCGTCGGATATGTACCGCAGCGCCCAGAACCAGTGATCTGGTTGGGACGAAAGTCGATCGAGAATCAATGGAAGAGCCTCACGCCCAAGCCCCATGATCTTCTGATAGCTTGGATGCAGTATCCGCCGCGCCAGTACCGATGTGTGCGCCGTCTGGGCTCGCCATTCGTCGGCGTACCTGTCGAAGCGCTGTCTCAAGCCTGCTCGTTGATCTGCTCTTGGCGTAAGGCGAGCCGCATCGTCGATGTACGCATTGCGGGCCGCGGCGTCATGTGCGCGACTCCGCAGCATGATTGTGTAGTTGCGTGCAAGATCCGAGGCTGCGTCGGTACGTGGAAGCCACCTGTCCGGGCCGTGGTCGCATCGCTCGGCAACGTATGGCATTGACATGCCGCCTCCTCAGTTGATCTCCCGAAGGTCGGCCGCCGCCGTGAACGCATGAAGTGAGTCAGCCTTGGACCTCGCCCGTTCGATCAGCTCGCTGAGCTGGTCGAGATCTTCGGTACGCAAGGTCAAGAACAGGTCTTTCAGCGTACCTCGACTGCCGTGGTGATAAGTGATTCGAAGCATGTGTGCTACGAGAACCGCCTTCGGCGACTGACGCACATCCGAACCAAATATCGGTCGTAGATCGCTGATGATGCGAGCCCTGCAGTAGGTGTTCTCCCGATCCTGTTGCAGAGATCGGGCCTTCGCATGAATCTCCATCGCTGGAGACTCGGTCAGTGCGGTGAGGCGTTCCCGTAAACGTTCCTGCTTTGTTTCGTCGAGTCGAAGTTTGTCTTCCTCTATCCTGCCCATCCCTTCGGCGATGTCGTTCAGGAAGACATCCGGCTGAACCTCTAGCACCTCCTTGGCACTTGCGACTTGGCGAACCGCTCTCAGAATCCGCTTGACATCATCAGCTTCGACGGAGGGTGTTCCGTCGATCACGTGCTGGACGAGTTCGTCGCCGCCAAGTTCGTCCGAGGCGTCGCTCAGGGCGCCGGACAGCTCCGAAGCCTGCTCGTGCTTGAGCTCGGCGAGAAGGGCGAGCGCCGGCCGCTCGTCTTTGGGTATGAAGGACATTGCAGTCGCGGCGCGTCCAGCCGTTGGTTCGTTCGCGCGGATGATATCGGTCGCTCCGAGGATTCGTCAATTCCAGTTCGCAGATCACGTCGTGCTCGCCGGAGGTCGCATGCTCAAGGATACCAAGCCGAGCGACCGGCGCGCGGTCCGACCTTGGTCAGTCGACCGGCTCGATGCGCAGCAGGGCGGCGGCTCCGTGTTCCGGGTCGCGGCCGAGGAAGCTGCCTCCGGTCAGCACGTACAGCAGGCCGTCGGGGCCCTGGTCGACGTCGCGGATGCGTTGCCGCAGGTCGGCCAGCAGCCATTCACGCCGTTCTTCCATGCCCTGCCGGTTGAGCTCGATCCGTTCGAGGTGGCCGGTGCGATCGATGCGACCGGTCATCAGCGAGCCGGCGAACAGGTCGCCGCGCCAGGCCGGAAACCGGTCGCCGCTGTAGAAGACGAGTCCGGAGGGCGCGATGGAGGGAATCCAGACGATCTCCGGCTGTTCCATGTCCTCCTGCCAGGGCCGCTCCGACACGCGCGGTCCGTAGTACTCGCGCGAGTACGACACGACCGGCCAGCCGTAGTTGCGTCCGGGCAGGATGCGGTTGACCTCGTCGCCGCCCATCGGGGCGTGCTCGCTCGCCCATACCTCCCCCGTCTCCGGGTGAACGGCCAGCCCCATCGGGTTGCGATGCCCGAGGGAGTAGACCTCGGGCAGCGCCCCGTCCCGGCCCGCGAAGGGGTTGTCGTGCGGCGCCGTGCCGTCGTCCCGCAGGCGCAGCACCTTGCCGACGTGGCTCGCCGGATCCTGGGCGAGCGGACGACGCCCGCCGAAGGCCCCGCCCAGCGTCATGTAGAGCGACCCGTCCGGGGCGAAGGCCAGGCGCGATGCGCCGCCGGTCATCTCCGTGTCGTCGGCGACGAACACGTCGCGGACCTCGGACAGCGCCGCGCCTTCGAAGCGCCCGCGGGCCAGCGCCACCGTTGAGCCGGTCTCGGTGGGCTTCGAGTAGGTCAGGTATACCAGACGGTTCTGCGAGAAATCGGGATGCACCGCGACGTCCATGAGGCCTTCGAGCTGCCCTTGGAGCGAGACATCGGGAATGCCGGCGATCGGAGTCGGGTCGAGAACCCCGTCGCGGATCCGCCGCAGCGTGCCCAGGCGCTCGGTGACCAGCACGCTGCCGTCCGGCAGGAACGCGAAGCCCCACGGGTAGGTCAGCCCGTCCGCAACCACCGATACGCGGATGCGCTGGCGCTGCGCGGTGTCGTAGATTACGGGCTCCCCGGGCAGCGGCACCGGGGGAATGCCGTCGGCCGCGAACGGTTCCGGCTCCGGCTGCTGCTCGGCAGGTTCCCGTCCGTCGGCCTGCTCCGTGGGCTGCTGCTCCGCGGGCCCCGTCTCGGTGCGTGCCGCTTCGGTGGGTGGCGCGGCGGGTTGCCCGGCGCTGGGCGCGGCCGTCGAGAGCATTGCCAACGCCGTCGAGAAAAGGAGCACGGCGACAGGTCGATTCATGGTCGTTCTCCCGCCGGCTTCATGCGGCCGGCGCAATGTCGAACCCGAGCGCCACGGCGTTGTCGCGGATGCGTTCGTCCAGCGACAGGATCTGCAACTCCGTAACCAGGTTGCGGGCCACCAGCGCGGTGGACAGGTGAATGGCGTCGAGCGACCGGATCGGCTCGCGCGGGAAGGCCTGCCGTGACCGCGCCGCGACCTCGCTGTCGATGGCGAGCACGACCCAGCGATCGGACGCCGCGCCGAGAGTCGCCCGGCGCCTGGCCGCCTGGGCGCGACTCTGCGCACCGAGAGCCATCGCACGCTCGAGAACACGGTCACACTCGATGAGGGTCAGGTCGGACGCAACCACGAGGTCGGCGGCGCCCAGCGCCTGCTCCGCGCCGCCTCCGGGATGCTCGCCCAGCAACCAGGCCAGGACGGCGCTCGACTCGGCATAGACGTTCACCGATCGCCCCGTTCCTCATCGAGCAGCCGCCGTGCGGAGCCGGGGGGCAGGAACGGTTCCAGGGACGGATACAGATCGCGCCGGTTCGGACCGCCGATGCGCGCCTTGCCGGCGCGGGCGTGGCGTGCAAGCCCGGGGTACGTGGCGGCCGCCGGGACGCGGGACGGCTGACGCAGCTCGGCCACGACTTCGCCGCGATGCGTGACCAGTATCTCCTCGCCGCGGCGGACCATCCGCAGATGTTCGCTGAGGCGGTTCTTCAGTTCCCGAACGCCGACCGTGATCATGGGTTCATTGTAGCCTCTTGCAGCCACAACAGGAGCTCGCTCAGTCGCGTGACTCGGCCAGGTCCTCCCGGCCGATCATCACCTCGGTCGCCTTGACGATGGCGGTCGCCTCGTCGCCGCGCCGCAGGCCCAGCTCGTCGACCGCGTCACGGGTGATGACCGCCGTGAGCTGCTGGTCGCCGATCCTGAGTCGGACCTGCGCGAGCAGGCCCTCGCGCCGCACCTCCTCGACGATGCCGCGCAACCGGTTGCGGCCGCTGAGCGATACCAGGACGCCGCCGCGGCGACCCGGCCGCCGGTCCCGGTCGGGGAGCGTGCCGCGGGCAGCCAGCAGCCGCGCTACTTCCTGGTCCGAGATGCGGTAGTGTCCACCCTCGGTCCGGGACGTGCGGACGCTTCCCTTGTAGATCCACTGTTTGAGCGTGGAGTAGCCCACGCCGAGCCGCCCGGCCGCCTCCCGCACCGTCAGGAACGCCATGGTCACATGCAACAACGCGCAGGCAGTGTATTCGCGAAGGTAGAAGCCGCACCACCCGAAGGATGCGCCGTCCGAACCGACCGGCGTCGGCGGTGTGTCACGAATCCTCCCCCGCGATGTCGCGGATGTCGCGCCGGTCGGTCTCCCGGTCGAGGAGCCGCATCTGGGCAAGGAGTTGCGCGCGCGGCATCACCGGCGCGGCGACCTCCAGGACCTTCAGAATCACGGACGCCGTGGTGTCGAGGTCTGCGTTGCGCCACGCCCCCGTTGCCGCCTCCTTGAAGCGCGCGGCCTCCGCGATGCACACGTCGATGGTCGTCCCGTCATGCGACAGGGACAGGGCCGCGCGATCCCAGGCTTCGTCCATCCGGCGCCAGGGGTAGTCGACGACGTGCTCCTTCGCGGCCTTCAGGAGTGCGGGCACATGCTCGGCCGGGACGCAGAGCTCCACGCTGCGAATCGAACGAGTGGCGCCGTGCGCGGCCGCCGCCACGTCGCCGATCAACTGGAACGGAATGCCGGACGCGTCGAGCAGACCGCACACCCAGCGCAGCGCCGCGGCCGGTGGCTCGCCGGGCGCCACCGCTCCATCCGGCGCCGCGGTCATCCGGGACTCCCGTCGGCATGCGCCTCGAGCGCACGTTCGAACGCCGCCCGCACCCGCGGCTCGAAGCAGACGAAGCGCAGCGTCGTGATGTCGGCGGTGGTGACGCGCAGGCGCTCGCGGGGCATTGCTCGGCCGGGTTTCACGCCGATTGGTGCAACGAGTAGTATACGGAGGTCAGGAGTCAGACCGATGAAGCTGTCGATCAAGTATTGCACCCGTTGAAAGTACCTGCCCGAGGCCTCCAGTCTGGCGGCCGAGATAAGGAACGCGCTCGGTCTGGAAACCGAGCTGGTCGAGGGAACCAACGGAGTGTTCGATGTCGTCGCGGACGGCAGGATGATCTTCTCGAAGCACGCCGAGCAGCGATTTCCGGAATCGAACGAGATCATCGATGCCCTGCGAGCCCTGAACGCCGCGTAGCCCTCGGCGTCGCCGGTTCGGTCGTGCGTCTCACGGGAGGGGAAGCCAATGCCGCGAAAAGTCACCCGTCGGGATATCCTGGCCGGCGCGGCCGGCGCCATCGGCGCCGCCACGCTCGCACCGGCCGGCCAGCGCGTGCACGCGCAGGACACCACGAAGTCGCCGGGAGGGCCGGCGAGCGCAATCGGGGCGCGTTCGCCCCACGAGCCGCTGGCGCGCGGCCGGGTTACCGGCCTCTCGTCGCGGACGCCGCTGCAGGATCTCCACGGCATGATCACGCCGTCGGACCTCCACTTCGAGCGGCACCACGGCGGCGTGCCGGAAATTGACCCCGACGACTACCGGCTCCTGATCCACGGCATGGTCGAGCGGCCGATAGTCTTGACGCTCGCCGAACTGAAGCGTTTCCCCGCCACGTCGCGGATCTGCTTCCTGGAGTGTTCCGGCAACTATCCCACGGGCGCCGGGCCGGAAACGAAGCCGGAGCTGGTCTGCGGCATGACCTCCACCACCGAGTGGACCGGCGTGTCGCTCGCCACGCTGTTCCGCGAGATCGGCGCGAGCTCCGACGCCACCTGGTTCCTCGCCGAGGGACAGGACGCCGCCGTGATGACCCGCAGCGTCCCCATGGAGAAGGCGTGGGACGACGCGATGATCGCCTATGCGCAGAACGGCGAGGCGCTGCGGCCGTCGCAGGGCTACCCGGCGCGGCTCCTGCTGCCGGGATGGGAGGGCAACTCCAACGTCAAGTGGCTGCGCCGCATCGAGCTGGCCGACCAGCCGTTCATGACGCGCGAGGAGACCTCGAAGTACACCGATCCTCTGGCCGACGGGACGGCCCGGCAGTTCAGCTTCGTCTTCGACGCCCGCTCGATCATCACCTCGCCGGCCTACCCGGATGTGGTTGAGCCGGGCTGGATAGAGCTGCGCGGTGTCGCCTGGTCGGGACGGGGCACCATCGCGAAGGTGGACGTCAGCACCGACGGGGGCCGGACCTGGCAGGAGGCGCGCCTGCAGGGGCCCGTGTTGAAGCAGGCGCACACCCGCTTCCGGCACCTGTGGCGCTGGGATGGCTCGGAGACCGAGATCATGAGCCGGGCCACCGACGACAGCGGCTACGTCCAGCCGACCCGCGCCGCGCTGCGGGCCGTTCGCGGGCGGCGCGCGCGCCGTTATCACCTCAACCCGATCACCGCCTGGCGCATTCAGCCGAACGGGCAGGTCTACTACCGGGAGGAGCCGCCGTGGGACGCGTGACGCCGAGGGGGATGTTGACCGCGCCGTTGCTGGCCGCCGCGCTCGCGCTGGGCGGTGCCGGCATCCTGTTCGCCGGGCCGGCCGCGGCACAGGGCGGCAGTGGGGCGGAGCAGGGCACGCCCGAGTCGTTCGGCTTCGGCCGCGCGGCCACCGCGGAGGAGATCGCCGCCTGGGACATCGACATCATGCCCGACGGCACCGGCCTGCCGGAGGGTGAGGGCACGGCGGCGAGCGGTGCGCCCATCTACGCACGGCAGTGCGCCGTCTGCCACGGGCAGTCCGGCGAGGGCGGCGTTGCGGACCGGCTCGTCGGCTACACGCCGGAGACCACGCCGCCGTTCGGGCCGCGCTACGAGGAGTGGCGCGGCGACGGCCCCGACGTGCCGTACTCGATCGGCAACTACTGGCCCTACGCCACGACGCTCTTCGACTACATCCGGCGCGCGATGCCGTCGAACGCGCCCGGCACGCTGGAAGCCGACCAGGTCTACGGCCTCGTCGCCTGGATCCTGGCCGAGAACGGCCTCATCGGTGCCGACGACGCGATGAACGCCACGACGCTGCCGGCGGTGGAGATGCCGGCCCGCGACATCTTCGTCCCGCAGGAACGCTGACCATCGAGAAGCGCAAGCTGCCCATCGGAATACAGACGTTCCGCCAGATCCGCGAGGAAGGCTACTACTACGTCGACAAGACGGGCTGGGCGCGGCGCATGGTGGAGGAAGGGAAGCACTACTTCCTCTCCCGCCCGCGGCGTTTCGGCAAGAGCCTGTTCCTGGACACGCTGAACGAGCTGTTCGAGGGCAACGAGCCCCTGTTCGAGGGCCTCGCCATCCACGAGCACTGGGATTGGTCCGTGCGCCATCCCGTGGTGCGGCTCGACTTCGGGAGCGGGCGTTTCGGCGATCCCGACGCTCTGCGCGAGGACGTGATGGCGCAGCTCGACGCCATCGAGCGCCGGACGGAGACTGCGTCCGGCTACGATGCCGCGCACGCCCGTTTCCGACGCCTGTTGCAGGTGCTGCACGAGCGCACCGGACAGCGTGTCGCGGTGCTGGTGGACGAGTACGACAAGCCCATCCTCGACGCCCTGGGTACGCCGGATGTCGCCCGCGCCAACCGCGACTTCCTGCACGGGTTGTATTCGACCATCAAGTCCGGCGACCCGCACGTCGAGTTCACTCTGCTCACCGGGGTGAGCAAGTTTTCGAAGGTCAGCCTCTTCTCCGGCCTCAACAACCTGAAGGACATCACCCTGGATCCGCGCTACTCGGCCATCTGCGGCTACACCGACGCGGACCTGGACGCGGTGTTCGCGCCGGAGCTTCCCGGCCTGGACCGGGACGAGATTCGCGATTGGTACAACGGCTACAACTGGCTCGGCGAGGAGCGGGTCTACAACCCCTTCGACATCCTGCTGCTGTTCGACCGCCGGGAGTTCGAGGCGTGGTGGTTCGAGACCGGCACGCCGACGTTCCTCATCGACATGCTGGCCAGCCGGCGCATCGACTCCCCGAAGCTGGACGACATGCTGAGTCAGCGCGACCTGCTGTCGACCTTCGACGTGGACGACATCGCCACCGAGGCACTGCTGTTCCAGACCGGCTACCTCACCATCCGCGGCGAAGAGCGGCGCGGCGGCAAGACGTACTACCGGCTCGGCTACCCCAACCGCGAAGTACGGCAGAGCCTTAACGAGAGCCTGCTGCGCCACCTGCTGGGACGACCACCCGGACTGGCGGAGCACACGGCCCGCTTGTACGACCTGCTGCTGGCCAACGACTTCGCGGGCCTCGAGTCGCTGTTTCGGGCGCTCTTCGCCGGCATCCCCTACGAGTGGCACACGAAGAACGAAATCGCGCGTTACGAGGGCTACTACGCCAGCGTCTTCTATTCCTGCTTCGCCGCGCTGGGACTCGACGTCACCGTGGAGGACAGCAGCAGCCACGGCCGCCTCGACATGGCCGTCCGATTCAACAACAACGTCTACCTGTTCGAGCTCAAGGTGGTGGGAGGATCGGCTGGGGAACGCACGACCGCCTTCCCTGCACGAACGGGCGCGCTCGACTCCGACGACGCATCCACGGGCCGGGCGATGGCGCAGTTGAAGCAGAAGGGCTACGCTGACAAGTACCGTCACCTGGGCCAGCCGATCCACCTGATCGGCGTGGAGCTGGACCGGGACAGCCGCAACGTGGCGTCGTGGGAGGTGGAGCTTGCTTGATCGCAACCGGCGCGGCTCGCAGGACGGATCCGAACATCCCGGACCCGAGCAGCAGAAGACGGACATCTGGCACGCGCTCCAGGACTGGCGCGCGCAGGCGGGCTTCGACTGGCCGGAGTTGACCCCGGAGGAAGTGGACGCGTGGCGAGACCGGCGCCCTGGCCGGGAGTTCTCGTGGCCGGAGTGACGCTGCGTCACGAGTCCGTAACTGGTGCTGCGCCCGCCGCCCGGGTTGCGGACGAGGACGCCGCGGTCGACCAGGAACGCGATGTCTCGCAGGGCCGTGTCCTGTGAGCACTTTGCGAGCTTCGCCCACTTCGAGGTGATGAGCTTGCCCTCGAAGCCGTCCAGCAGGCGGTTCAGGACGAGGCGCTGGCGGTCGTTCAGGGAAACGCCGGCGGCGCGGTCCCAGAATCGCGCTTTCGCCAGTACGCCGGCCAAGGCCGTGCCTGCACTGTCGATGGAGCGGCCGAGACAGGCGAGAAACCAGTCCATCCATTCGGTGACGTCGGTCGTGTCCCGTTGTGTCCGTTCGAGCACGTCGTAGTAGGCATTGCGCTCCGCGCGGATCTGCGACGACATGCTGTAGAAGCGCTGCGAACTGTGCTCCGAACGAGCCAGCGCCATGTCGGCGACCGCACGCGCGATGCGGCCGTTGCCGTCGTCGAACGGGTGGATGGTCACGAACCGAAGATGGGCCAACGCCGCGTTGAGCACCGGGTCGGTGTCCGTCGGCGCCTCGAACCACTCCAGGAACGCTCCCATCTCCATGTCGAGTCTGGAGGCCGGCGGCGCCTCGAAGTGCACACGTTCTCGGCCGGCCGGGCCGGAGACTACCTGCATGGGATCGGAGCCGCTGCCGCGCCAGGCGCCGACCCTGATCCGCTTCATGCCGCTGCGGCCGGTGGGGAACAGCGACGCGTGCCAGTCGAACAGGCGCTCGGCGGTCAGAGGTTCGTCGTAGCGCCGCGTCGCGTCCAGCATCATCTCGACGACGCCCTCCACATCTCGATCCGTCCGACCGCGGCCACCGGCGTGCATGCCGAGACGCCGCGCAACCGACGACCGAACCTGTCTCGGATCGAGCTTCTCCCCCTCGATGTCGCTGCTCTTGACGACGTCCTCGACCAGGGTTCCCAGCACAGCCTCGCGCTGCAGATCGAAGCCGAGGGCTTCCATGCGGCCGATGAGACGACCCTGCCGGTACCGAACGTTGGCCAGCAGGGCGGCGAGCGTCTCGTCGTTCCAGCGAAGGCGCGGCCAGTCGGACTTCTCGTGGACGTATATTCTCCGCATGATTCACGGAGAATATAGCAGCGTTTCGTCGTACCCCACCTTTGCTTGGCTGTGCCGTGGGCCCGCCGCCGAGGCTGGACACTATGTGTTGGTCAATATACACTTAAACACTACCACGCAGCCGAACCCACATGACCACGCGGCATTCGCTCAGGCGCCCATGTGCTTGGGCCATGGAGTTCATCAATCATGAGCAAGTACGCACCGCTCGAATCTCATCTGCGCAACTCAGGGAGCGACCACGTGCCGATGACGTTCAAGGGAATCGAACACGTCATCGGGGCGCCGCTACCACCGTCGGCCTTCAAGCACCGTGCGTTGTGGTCCAACAACGACAGCAACTGGGTGATGACCAAGTTCTGGCTCGCAGCAGGGTACAAGACAGAGGCTGTCGACATGGCGAACGGCACGGTGGTCTTCCGGAGGGCCACATCGGCCAATCCACCACCAGGGTCCAACGGTGCACCACGACCGCCGCGTGGCGCTTCTCCCTCTGCTGCCGCGCAACACGGGGCATTCTCGCGCATCTTCGGCGCGCTCAAGGGCACGGTGACGGTCGCGCCCGGCACGGATCTGACTGCTCCGATCGGCGAAGAATGGGACGCGGAGCGATAACGGCCGATGACCGACTATCTGCTTGACACGTGTGCCGCGATCTGGATCTCGCAAGGCGACCCCTGGAGGGAACCCGCCGCAAGCGAACTGCCGGAGAACACCGAACACGGAGCGCAGCTCTTCGTGTCGCCCATCACGGCGTGGGAAGTCGGGATGCTCGTGGCCAAGGGCAGAATGGCGCTTGCGCTCGACCCCGATCTCTGGTTCCAGCGGTTCTGCGACCTGCCCGGCGTAACTGCCGCGGCAATGCCACCGACGGTGCTCGTGGCATCCACTACGCTGCCCGACCAGCCGCCCGGCGACCCCGCGGATCGCATACTCATTGCAACCGCTCGGGCATCCGGATACGTCTTGGTCACGCGTGATGAGAAGATCCTCGACTACGGCGCCCGCGGTAACGTACAGGTCTTGGCGTGTTGACGTGCGGCGACCTACGGAAGGGGGCCATGCCTTGGATGAACAGCGCGCCAGACTCAGCATCGACGTGACCCGGGAAACGCGGCGCCGCATCCGGCTCGCTGCAGCACAACGAGACCAGTCCATTTGGCAGTACGTGTCCGAAGCTATCGAAGCCCGGCTACAGGATGACTTGCCCGACGAGACGCGGGCCGATCCGACCGCACTGAGAGCCTCCGCGGATCCGGTGCTCGCCGAGCTGTGGGACAACCCCGTCGATGCCGCGTACGACGCCCTGTGACCGCGACGCGGCCTTGGCGGCAATTGCCAGCAATCGCGAACGACTGCTCGTCGGCCCGCTCATCCGCGGCCACGGTTCTGACGGGCCTGATGCTCCGATTCAGTTGACGTTCGGCCAACCCGACAATGGCCCACTCTCCCGAACTACGGGATAACGTGGCAGACCCCAGTCGGCTTCCGGGTGATCGATCATCACACCGATGAAGTGCGGCGCCAGAGACGACATGATTCTCGCGCCCGGCTCCACTTGTTTTCGGTTCACCGAGCTATTCCAGGTCGCACCGCCATGAAGCAGTTGGTTTCTCAGCGTATAGAGGCGGTGAAATAACTCGAGAAGAACGTCCTTGGTTCTCACTCCCTTGATCGCCTCTTCGGCATCGTCCCTTGCCGCTCCCAACTGCTTCTTCCAGTCCCTGTGTCTCACGACGCCATTGCGAAATTTCCAGTACGGCTCATACACGAACTGGTTCTCCAACATCTTCCTGATCGGGTCCAGCAGATCGGCCCAGATCGTGTCGTAGATTACTCGGTCTGAATCCACGAATTCGACAATCCTGTCAAAGTAATCTTTCCTATCCTCCCCGTCGCGCGTCTCTTCGTTCGGTGAGGAGCCCAACCGGCCGTACGCAGCGTTGAAGGCCACCCAGTGGAAGATGAACGCGGCGTCGAAATCTTGCGCCTCGTATTCTTTCTCGGCACGCCCGAGCCAACTGAGTGAACGCCGCAATCGGAGGTTCAAGTCATCCTGGGGATGCCGGGGCTCCCCCGGAGGCTCTCCCGGTGTGCCAGAGGGCTTGTGGTACCAGGGACGACCCTTCCACTTGGCTTCCAGGACCTTCGCGGACGGAGGGCGCATCGGTTCTTCCAGGAACTACGCCAACTCCGCCCCAGCATCGGTCAGAAGCTCGCGCAGAACCGACCGATGGCACTGCGATTCTTCCGGGCAAGTACAGCCGATGGCCAAGGTGGTCACCTTCGAGAGGGCCGCGAACAGGGGAATCAAGTACTTGCGTTCCGGCTTGTTCATCTCCGATCGATAGAGCTGAACGAATCGTTCCCAAGAGATGGCGCCCTTTCTGAACTTGCGCAGCAAGTCCCTGCTCGGCGCCAGCTCGGGGAGCCGAACGTCGTACTCGTCAACGTCTTCCTTGCGCTTACCACGCGGGGGATACCTTATGGCCCCAACCCGCAGCTGCTCACCTTTCCGACGACGGTCGTACAGGCAGACGATGTGAATCATGGGTTGTCGCGACCAGCACGTAGCGGACAAGCGCGCTCAGTACCCGATCACCTGCCCGTCCTTGCGCGGGTCCGTCCCCCCGTGCAGCATCCCCGTCTCCGGGTGGATCATGATCGCCTGGTAGCCGCCCATGCCGCCGCCGCCCTGGCGCTCGACGTGGTGGCCGCGGCGCCGGAGTTCGGCGATGACCTCGTCCGATACGCCCGGCTCGACGGCGACGGTGCCGCCGGGGCGCAGGCTGGGGCTGTGGCGGACGCGCGCGGCGTCGCCCGCCTCCTGCAGGTTCATGCCGAAGTCGATGATGTTCGACAGCACCTGCCAGTGGCCCTGCGGCTGCATGGAGCCGCCCATGACGCCGAACGACATGAAGGGCTTGCCGTCCTTGGTGACGAAGGCGGGCATGTTGGTGTGCAGCGACCGCTTGTGCGGCTCGAGCGAGTTCAGGTGCCCCTCTTCGAGCGAGAAGCCGGAGCCTCGGTTCTGGAGCGCGAAGCCGAGGTCGCCGGGGACCACGTCGGAGCCGAAGCCGCCGAAGATGCTCTCGATGAGCGAGATGGCGTTGCGGTCCTTGTCGACCACGGTGAGATAGACGGTGTCGCTGTGATCGAATGGCTGGCCCGGCGCGACCTCTAGCCCGGCGCGCTCGGGATCGATGAGCCGGCGGCGCAGGTCGGCGTACGACTTCGTGATGAGCGGCATCGTCGGCAGCTCGTTGGCGTCGGCGTCCGCCACGTAGGTGTTGCGGTCGGCCCAGACCAGCTTCTTCGCCTCGGCGTAGAGGTGGATGGCGTCGGCCGAGTTGTGGCCGAGGTCGGCGACGTCGTAGCCCTCCATCAGGTTGAGGATCATGAGGGCGAGGATGCCGGAGCTGTTCGGCGGAACCTCCCAGACGTCATAGCCGCGGTAGCTGGTGCTGACCGGCTCGACCCAGACCGACGAATGGTCCTCGAAATCGGCCATCGTGAAGTAGCCGCCGTTCCCCTCGCTGAACGCGACGATGCGGCGGGCGATGTCGCCCTTGTAGAACGCGTCGCGGCCGCCCTGCGCAATGGCTTCGTAGGTGGCGGCGAGGTTCGGGTTCCTGAAGGCCTCGCCTACGCGCGGCGGCCGGCCGTCGGGCAGGTAGGTGGCCGCCGAGTCGGGCCACTGCGACAGGGCGAGGGCCGAACCGGCCCACTGCCGCTGGATGATCTCGCTCACCGGAAAGCCGTCGCGGGCGTAGGCGATGGCCGGCGCCAGAACGTCGGCGAGCTCCAGCGTCCCGAACCGCTCCAGCAACTCGTGCCAGCCGTCGACCGCACCCGGCACCGTCCACGTCAGCGGCCCCTTGCCCGGCATCCGCGTGTAACCCTGCCGGACCAGCGTCTCGCGGTTGATCTGGTACGGTGCGCGGCCGGTGGCGTTCAGTCCGTAGAGCTTCTCGGTCTCGGCGTCCCAGAGGATGGCGAACAGATCGCCGCCGACGCCGTTCATGTGCGGCTCGACCAGCCCGAGAACGGCGTTGACCGCCACCGCGGCGTCGATGGCATTTCCGCCCGCCTTCAGGATGTCGATGCCCACCTGTGCCGCCAGCGGCTGGCTGGCCGCCACCATCCCGTGCGGGGCGATGACCTCGGAGCGGCTGCTGTGCGGGCTCCGGGCGGGCCGGCTGTAGCCGTGCCCGAGCGCCTCCTGCGACTGGGCGCGCATCGCCACCTCCGCGCCGAGAATGGTGATTCCAAGCATCGCGGCCACCGCCATCAGAGTAACCCGACCGTTCCAACCCACCGGACGACGGGATCGCAGCTTCATTTCATGACTCCCTGTATCAACGCTTCAACGGCAAGCCGTCGCTGTCCTTGAACCCGTCCACGATGATGATGATCAGATCGATCATCCCTGCGCGCGGATCATGACGGGATCGGCCGCCGGGTGCAATGCCGGCATGGCAAGGTCGCCCCGCGGGCCGATCGTTCTGCCGTCATCTACGCTCGACCGGCGGCGGTTCCGGCTCCGGCGCCGACCTGGCAGCGCACCGCGTTGACGATGCAGGAGGCGGAAATGCCGAACCGTTCCAGCAGCTCGCCGGGCCGTCCGCTGCGCGGGATCTCGCGAACGGCCAGACGCTCGACTACGACCCCGTCCGGGGCCACGGCCTCGCTCACCGCGTCGCCGAGCCCGCCCGCCGCGTAGTGGTCTTCCACGGTGATGAGCCGGTTGCCGGTCCGGCGTGCGGCGTCGACGAGGGTGCGCCGGTCGACCGGCTGCACCGAGTAGGCGTCGATCACGCCCACTGCCATACCCTCGGCGGCCAGCAGATCGTGCGCCCGCAGCGCCTCGAACAGGGTCACACCGGCCGCCACCACCGTCGCCGCGTCGTCCGGAGACTCGCGCAACACCTTCGAACCGCCGATCGGGAACTCGTCCTCCGGCCCGTAGATGACCGTGGTCTTCGGGCGCGACGTGCGGATGTAGACCATGCCGTCGCAGCCGGCCGCCGCTTCGACCAGGCGCGCGGTGCTGACGGCGTCGCACGGATAGAGGACGGCGCAGCCCGGGACGGCGCGCATCATCGCCAGGTCCTCCAGCGCCATCTGCGAGGGGCCGTCCTCGCCAATCGAAATCCCGGCGTGCGAGCCGGCGAGCTTGATGTTCATGCCGCCGATGCCGGCCATCCGCACGAAGTCCGCCGCCCGAGTCAGGAACGCGGCGAACGTGGATGGGAAGGGAATGGCGCCGCGGCTGGCCAGTCCCATCGCCGCGCCGACCATTGCCTGCTCGGCGATGTAGGTCTCGAAGAAGCGGTCGGGATGCGCGTTCTCGAACGTCTGGCTGAACGTGGAGTTGCCCACGTCGGCATCCAGCGCCACGACGCGCGAGTCCGCCGCCCCGAGCGCCGCCAGCGCGTCGCCATAGGCCGTCCGTGTCGCTACCTGGCTCCCTCGTTCGTAGCCTGGGGGAGCGGTCAGCCTCGGCGGGCCGGATGGCGCCGGCGCCGGAGCCGAGCGCACGAGTGGGGGTGCGATGGCCGGGGCCGCCGTCTCCGGACCGAGCCGACCGTTCAGCTCGTCGAGCGCGGCGTCCAGGTCCGCGCCCGCCTTGATCGGCTTGCCGTGCCAGCCGTCCTTGCCCTCGATGAGGGACACACCCTTGCCCTTGACCGTGCGCGCGAGAATCATGGTCGGCCGCCCGGTCGTTCCGGCGGCTTCCTCCAGCGCTGCCAGGATCGCGCCGACATCGTGGCCGTCGACGACGACGGCATGCCAGCCGAAGGCCTGCCACCGGTCCCGGTAGGCCGCCATGTCGTGACCCCACTGCGTCGCCCGGCTCTGGCCGAACCCGTTGACGTCCGTGATGGCGCAGAGGTTGTCGAGCCGGTAGCTGTCCGCGACCTGCGCCGCCTCCCACACCGAGCCCTCCGCCGACTCTCCGTCGCCGATCAGCACGTAGGTGCGGTAGTCCGACCCGATGCGGCGGGCGTTGAGCGCGATGCCGACCGCCGCGCAGATTCCCTGCCCGAGCGATCCTGTCGCCACGTCGACGAACGGCAGGCGCGGTGTCGGGTGCCCTTCGAGGTCGCAGTCCATCTGCCGAAGCCTCGGCAGGTCATCCGGCGGCACGAACCCCGCCTCGGCCCAGGCCGCATAGAGAAGGGGAGCCGCGTGGCCCTTGGAAAGCACGAAGCGGTCGTTGTCGTCGTGCTGCGGATCACGCGGATCGAACCGCATGTGGCCGAAGAAGAGTGCCGCGACGATGTCCGCCGCCGAGCAGCAGCTCGATGGATGGCCGCTGCCCGCCGCGCTCGTGGCGCGTACCGAGGCGATGCGCAGACGGATCGCGACCTGCTCCAGGGCAGGGATACTGGTGGAATGGGGCCGCACGGATTTCTCTGGCGCGGGAAGTCTAGCACGCGGTCTCAATGTGCCGTCGGCACGCATGAGCCGAGCCGACGGCAAGCCTTCCGGCTACGCCCGCGACAGGTCCAGGTCCCGCATGGCCAGGGCGTACGGAGCCGCGTCGACCCCGTGCGCACGGGCCTCCGCCGTTTGCGCGGCGAGCGTGGCGGCGGCGCGATCTCGAAGCACGGAGTCGGTCGTGAGGTCCGCCAGTCTCAGGAGGACGCGCGCGGCCTCGCAGTTGGCGGCGAACGGACGCACCCGTTCCCGCAGCAGGCCCAGGTCGTCCGCACCGTGGACGCGGTCGAGGAAACCGCCGCCGGCCGTGTCCCACAGGTGGTGGAGCGCGAAGTGCATCAGCTCCTGGGCCATGTCCAGGTAGACCTCGCGCTCGGTGAGCTCGTGCAGGTCGAGCAGCGCGGCGCTGGCACCGACCTGGTCGGCGAGCAGCCCGCGTACGCCCGCGCGTTCGCCGGCCCGATGGGCGATCCCGCCGCCCCGCTCGTAGGTGCCCGACACCACGTGCTCCATGGCGTCGACGGCGAATTCGAGCAGTGACGAGTCGCCAAATGTCTGCGCCGCCGCCGCGAACGCCCGGGCCATCAGCGCGGTGCCGTCGGCGTAGACCGCGCGGTCGATCCAGGGAGACGCTCCGGCCGCGTCTCTCTGCGCGTGAGAGAGGTAGTAGTCCGGATCGGCCTGCTGGCTGGCGAAGAACCCGGGATGGTCCGGGGTCAGGTCGGCCAGCGTGCGGCGCACGTAGCCGATCACGCCGATGGCCCGCTCGCGGCAGCCGTCATCGTCCGGCAACAGGAAGAGGCGGAGCGCCTGCGCGTTGACGTCGAGCAGCTTCTCGGTCGCCGGCTCCGTCCAGTCGCGGCGCGCGCAGTAGCGGAAGACGCCGCCGTCGAGCTCGTCGTAGAGTCCGCCCCGCGCCATGGCGGTCAGCGTGCGCTCGACTACCGCGGCGAACGCCGGGTCGCCGTCGCGGCCGCGTCGCCACGCCAGCTCCAGTGCGCCGGCGTGCACCCGCTTCGCCCCGGCGCCGAAGCCGCCGTGCTCCTCGTCGAATTCGCCGAGCAGATGATCCCCGAGCCATCCGTCGAGCTCGGGGTCGGGGGCTTGAGCAGGGGCGCCGACCCCTTGCGGCTCGGCCGTTGCGTGGCGCTCGGCAATGGCGTCGCGCTGGGCGGCGAACGCGTCGGCAACGCGCCGCAGCAGGTCCCGCATGCGCTCGGCGGTCGCATAGGTCTCCCCGCCGAGAATGTCGCCGTCCGGCGTCAGGAAAGCGGTCGTGGGCCAGCCGCCGAGACCGTAGCGCCCGGCGACGTCCGGCCGTGCCTCGGCGTCGACCCGGACCGGCACGAATCGGTCGTCCAGCAGATCGGCCACGCGGGGATCGGCGTACGCCCCGCGCGCCATCGCCGCGGTGGCGGGGCACCAGCGCGGCCCCAGCGCCAGCAGCACCGGGACCTGCGCGGTGCGCGCCTCCTCGAACGCGGCGCGCCCCCACGGGCGCCATTCGACAAGCGAGGTGGTCGCCACGCGCAACATCTTTTCACCCGTGGCCGCTCACCGGCCGCCGCGCGGACACGTCGAGGCACACGCACTGACCCGGTCTTGCCCGGCTCGCCCGCGGCCTCGACGATCCCCGCGGAGGGCACCTACTCCTCGGTGATGTTCGCCTTGATGTCGAGATCGATGCAGCCGGCTACGCTGTTCGCAGCGGGACACCCGGTCGGGTGCCGCTCGACGGCGCGCTCGGCGGCCTCGCGCTTCCCTTTCGGGACCTTCAGGTCGTAGCGGACGCGGATGCGCGTAATGCGCAGCACCTTGTCGATTGCTTCGATGTCGCCTTCGACGGCGGCGGTGATCTTGTCGGGCGGCGCCGGAATCTCGCGCACCTCCAGTGCGCGTGCAAGGGTGCCGAGCAGTCAACCGCCGACGGCGCCGACCATGTAGTCGAGCGTCGCGGGCACGTCCTCGTCCGGTTCCACCCCGTAGAACTTCTTGATGCCCCCGTGCACGCCGAAACGGATCGGCGTGTCGAATCCTTCCAGGAACATCTCGCGGACCGGGCCCTTGACCCGATCGATCCGCATGCGGCTGGTATGTACGACGTCTGGCACCACCGGCTCCTTCCGCCTCTGGCCGCAATCTCGCGGCACCGGGCACTTCGTATACCCGATGCTACAATCGGGGACCATGCAAGAGTCAAGAATCCGCGTCGTCTTCGTTGTCCTTGCCGCCGCGCTGCTGCTCGCCGGAAGCGCGATTCCGGCCGGCGCCCAGGCGCCGAGCTTTCAGGCGGAAGAGGGCCCGGAAGGGGTCCGCAACTACACGCGGGTCGACGCCACCGTCGCGTGTGCCGGCGCGACGCCGGTGGAGGCGCTGGGAGTGCTGCAGGAGCGGGGTTTCCGCACGATCATCAACTTCCGCACCCCGGGCGAGCAGGGCGCCAATATCGACGAGAGCCGCGCGGCGGCCGAGGCGGCCGGTCTCAACTACGTCCACCTGCCGTTCCGCACGCCGACGGCCGAGATCGCCGAGGCGTTTCTGGACACCGTGGCCGACCCCGCCAACCAGCCGGTCTACATCCACTGCGGCTCCGCCAACCGGGTCGGGGCGATGTGGCTGATCAAGCGCGTCAAGCAGGACAACTACTCGGTGGAGGACGCCACCGCTGAGGCCGAGGCGATCGGCCTGCGCAGCCCGCCGCTGAGGAATTTCGCGCTCGAGTACGTCGGCGCCGGCAACTGACGGATCTCGAGCCGACTGCGACACGGTGGCCGACGACACGGCAGGCAGCGGCACCGTGGCCGGCAAGGAACCGGGGCGCCTCGGCGACATGGACGCCGAGGCGTTTCGCAACCACGGCCACGCCCTCGTCGACTGGATCGCCGACTACCTGAACCACACCGAGCGCTACCCGGTCCTCTCGAAGAACACGCCGGGCGCGGTGCGCGACGCGCTCCCGTCGTCCCCGCCGGCCGAGGGCGTTCCCTTCGACGCGATCTTCCGCGACTTCGAGCGCGTGATCCTGCCCGGCATCACGCACTGGAACCACCCGGGCTTCTTCGCCTACTTCGCCATCTCGGGCGCGGCCGCGGGGGTGCTCGCCGAGTTCCTCTCCGCCGCCCTGAACGTGCAGGCGATGCTGTGGCGGACGTCCCCCGCCGCGACCGAGCTCGAAGAGGTGACCCTGGGCTGGCTGCGGCAGCTTCTCGGCCTGCCCGACACGTTCGAGGGGGTCATCTACGACACGGCGTCCATCTCGAGCCTCCACGCGCTGGCCGCGGCCCGGCACCGCGCGGTGGCCGAGGTTCGCACGCGGGGATTGGCCGGGCGCTCGGACGTCGGCCCGTTGCGCGTCTACGCCTCCGAGCAGGCGCATTCGTCGATAGACAAGGCGATCATGACCCTCGGGCTGGGGCACGACGCGCTGTCCCATGTCCCCGCGGATGCCGAGTTCCGGATGCGGCCCGAGGCGTTGCGGGAGGCCGTCGCCGCCGACCGCGCGCGCGGCGTGACGCCGCTGGCGGTGATCGCCACCGTCGGCACCACCTCGACGACCAGCGTCGATCCGGTCGGACCCATCGCGGACGTCTGCGCCGACGAGCGAATATGGCTGCACGTCGATGCGGCCTACGCCGGCGTCGCCGCCCTGGTGCCGGAGACGCGGGGCGTGCTGGCCGGCTGCGAGCGGGCGGATTCCTTCGTGGTCAACCCGCACAAGTGGCTCTTCACGCCGTTCGACCTCAGCGCGTTCTACTGCCGCCACATGGACACGGTGCGCGACGCGTTCTCCCTGACCCCCGACTACCTGCAGACGCTGGAAGCCGTGGAGGTCCGCAACCTGATGGACACCGGGGTGCAGCTCGGCCGCCGATTCCGCTCCCTGAAGCTGTGGGCCATCCTGCGCCACTTCGGGTCGGACGGCATCCGCGAGCGGCTCGCCGAGCACATGCGGCTCGCCCGCCTGTTCGCGGGGTGGGTGGACGAGAGCCCGGACTTCGAGCGGCTCGCGCCGGTCCCGTTCAGCGTCGTCTGCTTCCGGGCCTTGCCCGGCCGCGCTGCGGCCGCACCGGCCGGCGCCGGGACCGACGACGGGGCGTCAGCCGCGCGTGATGCCCGCGGCACCGCCATCGATGCCGCGGCGGACGCGCTGAACGAGCGGCTGCTCGAGGCGGTCAACGCCACCGGCGAGGTGTTCCTCTCGCACACGCGGCTCGACGGGCGCTTCACCATCCGCCTGGCGATCGGGCACGTGCGCACCGAGGAGCGCCACGTGCGGCGGGCCTGGGAGCTGCTCGGCGAGAAGCTGCGCGCGCTGCGCTGACTCTCAAGTGCTCGCTTTCTTCCTGCAGCGAGCGTCGGGAAAGATCAAGGCCGCAACGGATGCTGCCAGCGGAGCCCGGGGAATCGGTCGAAGTCCGAATCGGTCGAGACCATCGTGCACCCGTGTTCGATTGCGACCGCCGCGTGCTGGGCATCGGCGACCAGTTTCCCCGTGGCTGCGGCGTCACGGCACAGCCGCTCGAAGATGGCCATGTGATCGGGACCGGGTCTGACGATGCGGGCCGTGGGCCGATGTGCGAGTTCCGCAATAAAGCCGAATACCTCGTCGAGGGCGGACGGCGGAGTAAAGATACGGGCGTTGGTGACTACCCGGACGAGACCCGACAACACCAGGACAGAGAGTGCGAAGGGCTCTGGGCCCGTCGCCAACCCGTAGATCCAGTCCGCGTACTCGGCGTGGTTCCGGATCGAATCCCTGCGGTGCGCGTACACCAGCACGTTGACGTCCGGTAACAGCATTCGGATCAGGAGCGCCGGTGACCGAAGTGAGCTTCATCATCGGCGATCTCGATTACGCGGGGCCGATCGAGATCGATCCCGGGTGGCGAACCACTACCGCCGACGGTGATCAGCCGGAACGGTTTCGGTGACTCCACCGCCGCTCGGCTCTTGAGCGCGTCGTCCAGGATGCTGGCGATGAAGGCGCTGACGCTGACCCCGGTCGCCGCCGCCTCCCGGCGCACCTGCTTTGCAAGCCGGTCGTCGAGCGAGATCGTCGTACGCATTATTCACATCATACTGCGAACATTTACTGCATCACGCCTTCCGGGGAAGTGAGGTAGCTGACCGCAGGGAGGACGAGTCGTCAGCAACGTGCGGCTGGTACAAGCCGCCACGCCTTGCGCCAACGCGTGGGGTCGCCGCCCGCCTCGGGCTCCAGCGCGACGACGCCGTGCAGGGGGAACTCCACGTCCTCGCCGACACGGCCGAGCAGACGACGCAGCAGGCGCGCGATGTGGGGCATGTGGCCCACCAGCAGGATGTCGCGCGTCTCGCCCGCGAGCCGGTCCGCCAGGATGTCGGAAGGATCGGCGGGCTGCAGGCCGCGCACCATCGTGAAGGCGGCCAGAGGGTTGCACGCCAGGCGGAAGGCCTCGCCCGTCTGGCGCGCCCGGAGCTTGCCGCTGTGCCAGATCTCGACCGGGGCGACGCCGCGCCCGGCGGCCTCTCGCGCGAGCCGCTCGACCGCCGCACGGCCGGCGTCGGTCAGCGGCCGCTGCGCGTCGATGTTCGGGGGAACCGCCTCGCCGTGGTGGACCAGGTGGATCACGACTCCATACCCCGCCAGTGGGCGCTGGTCCAGACCTCGAATCGCAGCAGGGCCAGTACCGTCACCACCTCCAGGCGCCCGATCCACATCGCGGCGATCAGCGTCAGCTTGCTGATCGGGTGCAGGCCGGCGTAGCTGGACATGGGGCCCACGTCGCCGAAGCCCGGACCGATATTGCCGAGGGTGCCGGTGGTGGCGGTCACCGCCGTCTCCAGATCCGCCCCGAAGCCGATGACCACCGCCGTGCAGACGGCGAACGTCAGGACGTAGAACAGGAAAAACACCAGGACCGACCGGATCACCTCGTCGGGCACGACCTTGCCGCCGAGCTTTACCGGGAGCACGCCGCGCGGATGCAGCGTCCGCCGCAATTCCAGCAGCGTGAACCGTCCGACGAGCATGTGCCGCAGCACCTTGGGTCCGCCCGCCGCCGACCCGGCGCAACCGCCGATGAACATCACGGCCAGGAGCACGAGCTTGGTCCGGTCGTTCCACAGGTCGAAGTCGGTGGTGGCGTACCCGGTGGTGGTCAGGATGGACAGCACCTGGAAGGTCGCTCGTCGAAGGGGTGCCGCGTCCCCCTCGGCGGCCCACAGCAGCAGGGCCAGCGAGCCCGCCCCCAGCGCCACGATGCCGGCGTAGGCCCGGAACTCGTCGTCGCGGAACAGCACGCCCGGGCGCCCGAGCAGTGCCCGGTACTGCAGCGCGAAGTTGGCGCCGGCAAGAAACATGAAGAGACAGATGATCCACTCGATGAGCGCGCTGTCGTAGCCCATGATCGACTGCGCGTGCGGCGAGAACCCGCCGGCCGCCAGCGTGGTCATGGCGTGGCACACCGCGTCGAACCACGGCATGCCGGCCAGGCCGAGCGCAATCACCTCGGCCGCGGTCAACCCGGCGTAGAGGCGCCAGAGCGATACCGCGGTCTTGCGGATCTGCGGCGCCAGCTTCTCTTCCGTCGGACCCGGCGCCTCGGCGAAGAACAGTTGCCGGACCTCGCCGGCAAGCCGCGGCAGGACCGCGACGACCAGCGCGATCACGCCCATGCCGCCGATCCACTGCGTCATCGCCCGCCAGAAGAAGAGGCCCCGCCCCGGCGACTCGAAATCGGTCAGGATCGTCGCGCCGGTGGCCGTGATCCCCGACATGGCCTCGAACAGCGCGTCGATGACTCCGAAGCCCACCCACAGGTAGGGGATCGAACAGAGCATCGCGAACAGCATCCAGACGCCGGAGACAACCGACAGGCTTTCTATCCGCCGCAGCTCGTCGTCGGCGCCGCGCGAGACGCGCAGAAGCGTCTGTCCGATGGCGCCGGCGAGGATGCCGCCGATGACGAAACCGGGGATGTCGCTCCACTCGCCGTAGAAGGCGGCCACGAGCGTGGGCGCCGCGAACGCCGCGCCGAAGAGCCGGCAGATGCGGCCGGCGACCTGGGCGATGTTGGTGAAGCGCATGGACAGCCGTTCAGCCCCGCACGAACAGGTCGCGCACTCCCCGAACCGCCGGATCCTTGCAGCAGACGAGCAACGTGTCGCCTTGCTGGATCAGGTGGTCGCCGCGCGGCACGATGACCTCGCCGCCGCGCAGCACCGTGCCGATGATGGAGTCGCGCGGAAGGCGCAGATCCTTCACCGCGGTGGGGCGGAGCCCTGCCGGCACGGTCAGCTCCACGACCCGGGCCTGTCCCTCCTGCAGGATGGCGAGCAGGCTGGCCCGGCCGCCGTCGATCTGGTGGACCACCGACATTACCGCCGCGCCGCGGGCCGACAGGGCCACGTCGATGCCGACGCGCTCGAACAGGCGGTGGTTGGACGGCTTGCTCACGCGCGTGATCACCTTCCCGACGCCGAGCTGCCGGCCGAGCAGCGACGCGAGCAGGTTGCGCTCGTCGTTGTCGATGACCGACACCAGGACATCACTGCGGCCGATGTCCTCCGACTCCAGCAGCTCCAGGTCGGTTCCGTCGCCCTGGAGGATGAGGGCGCGGCTCAGCGTTGCCGCCAGCATTTCGCCCCGGGCGGGATCGCGCTCGATGACGCAGAGCCGAATCCCGTCGGCGCGGTCCAGGTGTTGCGCCAGGCGGTAGCCCACGTCGCCACCCCCGATAATCGTCACGAGCTGCGAGGCCGCGTCCCCCACGCCGGGCGCGATCAGCGCCCGGAGTTGCGTCATGCCGTCGCGGTTGCCCATCAGGACCACCCTGTCGCCCGCCACGAGGCGCGTTTCGCCGCGCGGGATGGAGGTCGAGTGCTCGTGCTGCACCGCGATGATGACCACGCCGGCCGGCAGGTCGAGAGACGCCACGGCGGGTCCGACCAGCGGTGAGGCGGCGTCGAGCTGGTACTCCAGCAGCTCGATGCGGCCGCCGGCGAACACCTCCGCGTCGGTCGCCCCCGGCGCCATGATGATCCGCTCGATGTCGGCGGCCAGCTCCGCCTCGGGCCAGATGAGCTCGTCGATGCCGAAGTGTCCGTACAGGCCGTCCGCGGCTCCGACCAGCAGGTCTTCCCGCGTCGCGAAACAGATCGTCTTGCTGGCGCCCAGCCTGCTGCCGAGCGCGCAGGCGACGATGTTGACCTCGTCGAGCTGCGCCGCGGCAATCAGCAGCTCGCAGCGCTCGACCCCCGCGCGCCGCAGCACGTCGGGATTGGCGCCGCTGCCGGCGACGAACTCCACGTCGGCATCCGCGAAGCGCTCGCCGACCAGCGGATCCGAATCGACCACGAAGACATCGTGCGCCGCGCCGAGGGCCTTCGCCAGCGGGTAGCCGATGGCCCCGCCGCCGATGATGATGATGTGCATCCGCTCGCCGATTGCGTCGTCCGCGTCCGCCCTTCCGCGGCGCGGACTTCCAGCCCGCCGTCGTCTGCGCCAGGCCCCTCCCGCGGTGCGGACTCCCAGCAGTTGTCGGCCGTCGCCCGCCGACTCTTCAATCCTACTCCCGCGGCGCGGACCGCGCGTTGCCTCGCCGCGCCCGCCGCCGGCTCGCCGTGGCCGGCCGTCGCACTGCCGGCAACCGGCCCCCGCCGCTCACTACGGGGCGCGACGAATGCCCGGTCCAGCCGTCGGTTCCCGCGCGCCGACGGCTCGGTACCGGATATACTCCGGCCCCATGGATGCCGCCACCCTGTCGCTCGGCGCGCTGGCGATCGCCATCGTGGTCAGTTGCACGATCCGGCTGCACGTCGGATTCCTCGCCATCTCGCTCGCCTGGGTGGTCGGGGTCTACATCGCCGACATGAGCGCCGCCGAGGTGATGAGCGGGTTCCCGACCCGGCTGTTTCTGACCCTGGCCGGCGTCACCCTGCTCTTCTCGCAGGCGCAGGCCAACGGTACGCTCGACCTCATCGCCCACAAGGGGGTGCTGCTGTGCCGCGGCAACGTCGGCGTCATGCCGATGATGTTCTTCGCCCTCTCGTTCGTCCTTGCCTCGATCGGCCCCGGCAACATCGCTTCGGTCGCGCTGATGGCGCCCATGGGCATGGCCGTCGCCGGGCAGGTCGGCATCCCCGCGTTCCTGATGGCGATCATGATCGGCAACGGCGCCAACGCCGGCTCGCTCTCCCCGATCGCGCCGACCGGGGTCATCGTCAACGGCGTCATGGCGGAGATCGGCCTCGCCGGCTACGAGGTTCCGACCTACCTCAACAACATGATGGCGCACGCCGTGGTCGTCTTCGCGGCCTATTTCCTGTTCGGCGGCTGGAAGCTCCTGGGGCGCTATCACGAGGGCGCGCTGATCGTCCCCGGGCGCGCCGGCAGCGACGGAGCCGAGGGAAAGACCGCGCCGGACGACTTCGGGCGGGAGCACTGGATCACCATCGCCGTCATCGGGGCGCTGCTGGCCGGCGTCATCCTGCTGAACGTCGACGTCGGGCTCGGCGCGTTCGGCTGCGCCATCGTGCTGGCCCTGCTCAAGGCGGGCGACGAGTCCGAGGCGGTCAAGCTGATGCCGTGGCGCGTGATCATGATGGTCTGCGGCGTCACGGTGCTCATCTCCGTCCTCGACGAGACCGGCGGCCTCGAGCTCTTCACCCGCGTCCTCGCCGGCGTCTCGACCGCCAACACCGTGACCGCGGTCATGGCGTTCACCACCGGCTTCATCTCGATCTACAGCAGCACGTCGGGCGTCGTCCTGCCGGCGTTCCTGCCCACCGTCCCGGACCTGGCCGCGCAGGTGGGAGGCGTCGAGCCGCTGGCCATCGCCTCATCGATGAACGTCGGCGCCCACCTGGTGGACGTCTCGGCGCTGTCGACGCTCGGGGCGCTGTGCATGGCCGCGGCGCCGAAGTCCGAGGACCCGCGGAAGCTGTTCAACAAGCTGATGGCGTGGGGTCTGTCGATGACCATCGTCGGCGGGTTCACCTGCTGGTTGCTGTTCACGGTGCTGCGGATCGGCATCGGGTAGACACCGCTCGGCCCCGCTCCGGGGCCCGTCAGGTCGCCATGCGAGATCTGTATCGCCCGCTTCAGGAGGTGCGTCGCCCAGGGCTTACTGCCCGGGTCAGCCAGGCATCCCCGATACGGTGGCCGTGACTCCCGAGGACCTGAGAGCGCTCTTCAACCGGCTGCAAGTCTGGCAGCGCAAAGGACAACGTGCGGGCGCCTTCACGCTCTCGCGGCGGGGCTACGGCAGTTTGGTCATGGTGTCCGAGGCCGTCGTTGGAACCACCGGCTTCAACGAGTCACTCGGCCGCTTCCACAAGCGACCCATCCGCGAACCGATTCGTGACACCTATCGCCCGGAGGAACGGTTCCTCGCATGGAACGTGCGTGAGGTCTTTCAGTCCCCATGGCGGGAATGAGGCGACGGCCAATCCAGAGCCGTGGAGCGAAGGTCGCTCCTGCGTAGAGAGCGCGATGGCCGGTCGTGATGTGCGCCACCTGGAGCACGCTCACGGATAGAGTAGAGCATCAGAGATGGCAGATCAGGCAGCCTTGCTCATCGTCTTCCTGGTCCTGTGAATCGGCGAGTACTTCAATGAGCGGCCGGTCCGGCCGGGACGCCTGTTCCGCCTCCACGGCCTTGACGTGCCGGCGCCGGATCTCTTCGGCCCGTTCCGGATTGGCCAGTTCGTCGAGGCTCTCGTTCTGTGACCATGTGAAGTGACGCCCCGTTTCCGGATCGGTCTTCTCATAGGCCTTCGCGTCCTGGAAGAGTTGGGGATGGTTGTCCTGCAAGCCGAGCCATTCGGCCTTGCGCTGGAAAAAGCAGAAGTAGCACCCGGAACGGGTCCGCCACTTGTAGTAGGCGGGCATCCCCAGGCCGCATTCGTCGAGAATGCGGTACACGTCGCGCTCGGTGATGCCATCCTCCTTGAACGGGTAGCGTGGCGTGATGTTCGGCTTCGACGAGATGTAGCCGTCCCGCTGCTCGTCCCCGCGGATCCCGATGTAGCTGATCACGGGGTCGTCGCCGACGAAGCGTTCGAACGGACGGATCTTGAGCTGTCGCGTGCACCAGCGCATCTGCGGCGACGGCAGGTAGTACCCATAGACCTCCAGCCAGTGGTCGAAGCCGCGCTCGTCGTTGAGCCGGATGACCGGCTTTCCCAGATACGCCTCGACCCTGGCAAGGTAGTCGTAGGTCTCCTGGAGCTCCTTCTTCGTGTCGCAGAAGACGTACTCCATGTCGGGCTCGCGGTCGCGCATGTAGACGGCGAGCGCGGTGCTGTCCTTGCCGCCGGACATGCTCAGGATGTGACGCACTCGCGGGCTCACTGGCCGCCCCTTTCCGGTTGCTGCAGATTCGCGCCGTCGATCAGCGATTCGGCGGCGAGCGCCAGCGCGGCGAGCGCCTGTTCGCTGTCGCAGGCGGCAGCCTCGGCACGGGGTTGTCTCATTGTGTCCAGAATGCGATCGCGCAGCGCTGCAATCCGCTGCTCCTCGGCGGCCCGGAGCGGAAGCACGCGCTCCTGCTCCGGACGCCCACGGCGGGCCACCGACAGTCGGAGCAGCGGCTGTCCGTCGGCCGGTCCGTTCGGGTTGACCAGGAGGGACTCGGCGCCGAGGAACGCGCGTGCCACGTACGCGAGGCGTACTTCGAACTGGTCCTCGTCCGCATCGGACCACTCCGGTGGCGGCTTGTCGGCGAGCTGGGTGAGCAGCGAGGCCAGCATGTCGTCCGGCCCGAGCGCGTCGTCGGAAGCCCGCACGACGAAGCTCCGGAGCCGCGGCTCGACGACTGCATCCTCGACCAGACACGCTCGGTTCCTCAGCTCGGCAGCCAGCTCCGCGAGATCGCCGGGGAGACTCAGATGATTCGCGAGCGCGGCGGCCGCCCGCGCGAGCAGCGCAGGGTAGGCGTCGCGGACCTCCCGCAGCCCGGCCTCGAGAGCCGCAAGGAAGTCGTCGATACGATGTCGATCGTGCGTCGGTCCGCTTCCGAACAGAGCACAGCCGCATGCCGCCGGCAGGTCGTCGAAGACCAACTGGGCGGGTTCTCGAGCCCGAATCAGCGCCTCCCGGATGTCCCTCGCGCGGTCGGAGATCCGCAGCGTTCGGCGAGCGTACGGCGTGAGCTTCGCGACGAACTGCACCAGTCCTCGTACGACGCCGAGAAGAGACGGCTTGCGTGCAGTCGAAGGGAGCAGCGTCTCGGCCAGGCGCTTGATGACCTCCCGGCGGTGGCCGTCGATGCGGCACTGCCTGACCTCGAAGCCGTCGGGGGATTTGAGCAGCCGTTCGGCGTGCGATGGCGTCCAGGCTGGTACGAACGAACCACGCTCGTACACCGCCACGCGGGAGGTCCGGGCGAGCAGTGCAGCGACGACGATGACTGGCAGGGGCCCGTCCTTGATTCCGAAGGGCGGGCGGCGAAGCCGGTCGTAGAGCTCGGTCAGGGGCCGGCGGCCTTTCTCCGAGTCGCGAAGAAACTCCTGGACCGCCATCCACAGCGGTCGGAGAGAGCGTCTCGGCGGACCGCATCTCCAGGTGTCACCCCTCCGACGATGAAACCCATGCTGCTCCAACAGAGAGCGATACATGCTGACCTCGGGCGGATTGCCCTCGAACCCCAACTGGGCAACGCCCCCGCGTAGGATCATCGCCTCCATCAAGTTGCGACGGGCGCGCGCGGCGGACGTCGAGAGCGTACGGCGGTTCAGTAACTCGTTGCGGATCGGGGGCGCACATGAAAAACGCGCATCGCACAGCCCGGACAGGACGCTCGACACCGCCCGCCACGACGCCAGCTCCAGGCCCTCGCCCCCGATGAACCACGCGCTCCGGCGCGGATCGAACGCGCGGCCGACCTCGGAAGCCACGTGCCGGTCGAGCTCTCGGATGCGCTCGGCCAGCTCGGTTCTCGCGACGGGGTCGGACTGCAGTTCCGGCGTCGACGTGCGAACGAGCTGTGAGGCAGCGAGCTCTCGTACGAGCTGAGACAGGCGGACCGACATCTCGGGCACCACCAGCACCACCGGCTTTCCCGCTCCGAGTCGCTCCAACGCGGGAGCCACGGTCCCCTGCTGCCCTCTGAGTTCCTTCCCTTCGAGCTCCGTTCGGGGCAACGCCAGCAGCACGATCCCGTCTCCCTCACCGTTCAGGTTCAATTCCCCGCCCTGAATCAGCCTGGACGCCTCCACGAAGTGCACGTCGAAGAAGCGCAACGTGCCGGTCTGGAACAGGTGGCGCCGCGCCACGAGCGGGGTCTGCGGCGCATGCCGTTGAAGCACCTGCGTCACCGAAAAGTCGTTCGGCAGTTGCACCTCGGCGCGAAGCACCAGATCGTCCAGATCCAGATCGCTGCCCTCCCAGATCCGGAACGCATCGCGGAACTGGTGATACACGAGGGTCGACCGTAGCTTGAGGCGCGCGAGCGCGCGCTCCGCCGTCTCGCCATCGTCGACGCACGCCGCAACAATCTCGGAAGACGCCCGAAGACCTACCCGGTCGCCGAACATCCCCAACAGACCGACGGCCTTGAGCACCTGCTCGTCGACGGCGTCGGATTCAGGTGGCAGCCGTTGGATCGCGGTCTCGGTCGCCGCCCACCGCCGGCCGTCCCGGCCGAGCACTCGCCCTCCGAGCATGCGCGACGCATAGTCGTAGAGGCGGTCGACGGTATAGAGGCTGCCCGGCCCGTGCGCGCGCAGAAAGTCCCGAAAGCTGAGCGGTTCGCCAGCGGACAGGAACGCGAACAGCGAACGCTCGTTCTGGGCAGAACGGGAGTGAAACAGCGGCCCGAGCAGCGTGGCGGAGATCGGATGGAGCGGCCAGCAGGCGTCCAGGTGGTCGGCCAGTTCCGTTCTGTTCCAGCCCGTGCCCTCGGAGACCCACGCGGCCGTGGCGGAGACGATGCGCGTCCAGCTCTCTGCCGTGGAACGCTCCGTGGTCCGACGAATGGCTGCCGCGGTGAGGCGGATCATCTGATCGCCGCCTTCACGGAAAGCGAGCTCGCCGAAGCGGCCCTGCACTTTCGACCACTCGTTCCGGTCGGACGGCCCCAATTGGTGGGCGTAGTGCTCGAAGGACTGATGCAGGACGGTCAGAATCACGAAGGGGACGCCACCGGTGCGTGCGGCAACCTCCGCAAGGGCCTGCAGCAGGTAGACGTCGCCTCGCGTGGGCTGCTGCGCGGCGTACTCCAGCCCCCTTGCCGGCCTCGTCGACTATCAGCATCAGGCCGGCTCCGGTCTTCGCTGCCATCACCCGGAGCGCTTCCTCGAAGCAACCGACGACGTCGGACGTAGTGCACCGCGAAGGCTCGCGGTCCGACCCGTCCAGGTGCTGTCCGATCGTCTTCAGCACTCGCGGCTTCGCGCCCTTCTGTCGCCTCCAGATGCACTCGAGGGTCGAGCCCAGGGCCTTCAGCAAGAGCCTGTCCAGGGGCGCACGCTCGGCGGTGAGAACCACCGGAAGCAGCCTCTGGCGCGGAAGGGCAATGTCGCTTGACTCTCTCAGGAGCTTCCGAGCCGCCCTTGCGCCCGGTGACGCGCTTGGCGACAGAAGATCGGCCAGGAAGACGGCGAATGCGCTCTTGCCCGACCCGTAGGGTCCCACCAGGCTCCACGCCCGATCGCCGCTTTCTTCGCTGAGGCCGTCCGCGATCTGCGCGAGGGCACGACGAACCGCCGGCGTGACGAGGTAGCCGTCGAGCGCGGCCGGGGAGCCGGCGTCCCGGTCCAGGTTCACCGAGCGCCGAAAGCGACGCTCGACCTCGACGAAGTTCACGAGGCGAGATGCTCCCTGACCTGCGTCCATTGTCCCCGGTACTCGACCCGACACAAATTGTAACGTGTATAACCGTGGCATGGGTGACACGCAATGCGCTACTCTCGCATCGGGCGTGTCGCAATCCTGCCAACGCTCATGACGTCCGACCACGATCGGATGGCAGGCAGCCCATGAACCCCGAGCCAGATCAGCAGTTTCCGGAGTGAAGCGGTCGCCCCATTGACTGACGCGATTTCCTGGTACGACGCTCGGGCCGAAGAGCGCGCGGATCGTTACGAGACCGTGCCCGCCGAACGGATTCATCACTGGCTCGAGGACCTGCTTCCTTCCAAGGCGGGGACCGTCCTCGATGTCGGTGCCGGCAGTGGTCGCGACGCCGCGTGGCTGGTGTCGCAGGGATACGACGTCGTCGCGGTCGAACCGTCAGGCAACATGCGGGCGGCCGCACGGCAGCGCTACGAGGATCGGCCGATCCAGTGGCTTGACGACTCCCTGCCGGGGCTCGAACGGACGTTCAAGAGCGGTCTGTCGTTCGACGTCATTCTGCTCAGCGCCGTCTGGATGCACGTCGCACCGTCCGACCGCACGAGGGCCTTCCGGAAGCTCATAACCCTGCTCAAGCCGGGCGGGTTGCTCGCGATTACGCTGCGGCAGGGCCCGGCAGAACCGGAACGGCGATTCCATCCCGTCTCGGAAGAGGAACTCCGGAAACTGGCCCGGGATCACGGCGCCTTTATCGAGAGGCAAGGTTCCGCGGACGACCTCCTGGGTCGGACCGACATTCGATGGACGCACTTGGCAATCCGGCTGCCGGACGACGGAACCGGCGCCTTGCCCCTCCTGCGGCACATCATTCTCAACGACGACAAGAGCTCCACCTACAAGTTGGGCCTGCTGCGTACGCTGTGTCGCATAGCCGACGGCGCCGGCGGCGCCGCAGGGGCCGTGGATGACGACCACGTGGCCATTCCGATGGGACTGGTCGCCTTGACCTGGATTCGCCTCTACAAGCCGCTGCTCATCGCGGATCTGCCGCAGAATCCGTCCAACCGCGGCTGCGAACGGCTTGGATTCGCGAAGACGGCCTTCAGGAAGCTCGGCGAGATCTCCCATCACGATCTGCGGGTGGGTATGCCGTTCACCGGGGACACCGGCGCGGCGCTTCACCAGGCCATCAAGGATGCGGTGCGTACCATCGTCCAGATGCCCGTCCGCTACATGACCTATCCCAACGGCACGCGTCCCATCCTTCCGGTGCACGGCCCGGTCACTGCATCGCGCGCGCCGGTCGGCATACGGCTGGACGGACCTTATCTCGCCAGCTTCGGAACGATGCGCGTGCCGGCACACCTGTGGGTGGCCATTCAGCGCTTCAGCGCCTGGATCGAGCCCGCCATCATCGCCGAGTGGATACGCGTGACGCAGCGTTACGGAACCAAACAGGGGCGAGCACTCGACGAGGCCCGGCTGGCCGCTGCCATGACATGGTCGGATCCGTCCCGGGACGTGAGGGTTCCCCGGGAGCGTGCCGAGCAACTGCTCGCCACACGACGCCTCTACTGCGTCTGGAGCGGCAAGCGGCTGACCGCCGTCAACCTCGACATCGATCACTGCCTTCCATGGACGGTGTGGCCTTGCGGGGATCTCTGGAACCTGATGCCGGCTCACAGAAAGGTCAATCAGCACGAGAAGCGCGATCGGCTGCCGGCCGACCCGCTGCTGCGAACCGCACAGGATCGGATCCTCGACTGGTGGAACGCCGCCTATCGCGAGAATCCGGACCATCCGCTGGCGCAGCGCTTCGCGCTTGAAGCGTCGGCGAGCCTGCCCGGCGTCGGCGCGGCGGACGCAGACCTCGACAGCTACTATTCCGCCCTGAACCTGCAGCGCCTGCGGCTGAAGCAGAACCAGCAGGTTCCGGAATGGAGCGGCACACCCTATCTGTGACGCGGACGTAGAGCGCTGTCGTCCTTGCTCCCGTCAGCGGGGCGGCGCGTGTCAGTTATTGCAACCTGCCGAACCGCCATAGCCTCCGGTTCGAGCAATCCGGACGCTCCCGTCGTGGCCTCACTCTTGCACCGGTCGCTGCGCAAGGCAGACAGCGCGCAAGTCACCCGGCCAAGATAAGATGGGAGGCGGTCCATGAGCCCCGAGTTCATTGCGGTCCTGAGCATCGGTGCGACGCTCGCCGGCACGCAACTGGCGGCCGTCCTGTGGCTCGCCGGTTACGTCCGTGGTGAGATCGGGGGCGTGCGCACCGAACTCACGAACGAAGCCCGTAGCCTACGCGAAGCGATCGGGGGCGTGCGCGCCGAACTCACGAACGAAGCCCGTAGCCTACGCGAAGCGATCGGGGGCGTGCGCACCGAACTCACGAACGAAGCCCGTAGCCTACGCGAAGCGATCGGGGGCGTGCGCACCGAACTCACGAACGAAGCTTGTAGCCTACGCGAGGAGATCGGGGGCGTGCGCACCGAACTCACGAACGAAGCCCGTAGCCTACGCGAGGAGATCGGGGGCGTGCGCACCGAATTCACGAACGAAGCTTGTAGCCTACGCGAGGAGATCGGGGGCGTGCGGGTCGAGGTCGTCGCTGTCCGGGCCCAGGTCGCCGACGAGGCTCGCGGCCTCCGTGAAGAGATGGGTGTCGGCAGGACCGAGGCAGTCACCGAGGTCCGAAGCCTGCGCGAAGAGATGGGCGGTATCCGTGCCGAGATCAACACGCGCACCGACGAGCTCCGCGGCGAGATCGGCAACGTCCGTGGTGAGACGGAAGAACTGTCTCGACGGATGGCAAGGGTAGAGGGCCTGCTCGAAGGGCTGCGGGACACGACCGGCGGCAAACGCGACATCGCCTGACCTCAACGTGACGAGCCATTCGCACGAGCCGATAGCAACGGCGCTGACGCGACACCAGGCAGCATCGGTTTTCGGTGTCATTATGTTTACGTGCATAAATGATGCGCGCGCCGGCGCAGGATGCATCGGCGCTCGAAGGCAGCCCGACTTTCGCGATGGCGCGAGGCGTTTCGGGGCGCTGGTCTACGCCGCGAACATCTCCTGCAGGGACTGCAGCACGTCCCCCAGGGTGCGCTCGCCGCGGGTTACCACTCCCACTCCTGCTCGTCGAAGGCGTTCACAGACGGCGGGTCGAGCAGCTCGTCGTCACCGGCCGCGCGCATGGACCGCGCCGCGGTCTCCCAACCGGCGCGCGGCGTCCTGGTCGCCCTCACCATGAGCCGGCCGGGCTCGGCCTGCAACTCGACCTCGTCCGGCAGCTCGGCCTGATCGAGCAGCGCCTTCGGAATGCGAATGCCGCGGGAGTTCCCTATCCGAACGATACGGACAATCGTTGCCATGTGTTTACATTGTAATCACTCCCGGGCCGCCGCCAACACGGGAGGGGCGCCGGAGGCACCACGCCGGACGAGCGGAGCGGCCGGCAAGCCGCGGTTAGGGCCGGGCCACCGCCATCGAGGACGCCCGCCCGACGAAGCGTTCCGATCCGGGGATACCCTGGTATGTGCATACCATGGTATTCTGGAGCCATGAAGGTGGACAAGATGAGCGTCTCGTTCGAGGCCACGCTTGGAGACGAGATTCGCCGGGCCGCGCGGGAGGGTGGCGTCGGGCTCTCGTCGTGGATGGCTGAGGCGGCGGCGAGGAAACTCCGCGCCGACGCGCTGCTTGAGTTTCTCGACGAGTGGGAAGCCGAATACGGCGCGTTCACTCCCGACGAGTTGGCTCGGGCCGAGGCAGAGCTCGGTCTGCCTCCCGGAGAGCCGGAGGCGTGAGCGCGCTGGTACTCGACGCCGGTGCGCTCCTGGCGTTGGAGCGCAACCAGCGGGCGACAGTGGCTTGTTTGCGGGCGGCCGTGCGGCAGCATGTCGACTTGCGGACGACCGCCATCGTGCTCGGCCAGGTCTGGCGGAACCCCGAGGGTCGCCAGGCTCGCCTCGCGCGCCTGCTGCGTGCGGTGGAGGTCCGGCCTGTGGACGAGCAGATGGGGCGTCGCGCGGGCGTCCTGCTGGCCCGAGCCGGAACCAGCGACCCGATCGACGCAACCGTCGTCCTTGTCGCCGAGAGCGGCGATCGAATCCTCACGAGCGATCCGGCCGACATTCGACGCCTGGTAGCCGCGGCCGGCAAGCGGGCGGCTACCGTCCCGTGCTGAGTCCTTGCAACGGAGTCGTTCCGGCGGAGCCCGCACGATCCTGAACAAGCAGTGTGGTGCCATCAGAGGGCTGAGCCCTGCAACGGAGTCGTTCGGGCGGAGCCCGCACAATCACTGGCTCCCGGCATTCCCCAGCACCTCGCTCGGGGGCCCGGAGCGCACCGCGCGGCCGGCCTCCAGCACGATGGCCCAGTCGGCGACCCGTCGCACCTCGTCGGCCACGTGCGACACGTAGACGATAGGCGTGCCGATTTCGTCGCGCACGCGCTCCAGGTACGGCAGGATACGGTCGCGCAGACCCAGATCGAGCGCCGCGAGCGGCTCGTCGAGCAGCAGCAGATCGGGCTCGGTCATCAGGGCGCGGGCCAGCGCGACGCGCTGGCGCTCCCCTCCCGACAGGCCGTCGACCGATCGCGCCAGCAGCGTGTCGATCTCCAGCAGCTCGAGCACCGACGCGTGCGTGCCATGCGGCTCCGGCGTCCCGCCGCCGGCGCCGCGCTCCCGGACGTCTCGC
>CATQHX010000008.1 GCA_958296065.1 Vicinamibacterales bacterium
ACCAGCGGCCGCGGGTTGTCGACCGGATGTCGTCGCTGAGCACGTCGAGCACACCGGCGGTCCGGCCGACACGGCACAAAGGCCGCGAACAGGGCGTCCGCCGCAATCTCCACCAGCAGACGGGGGGAACGGTACGTCGGGAACAATGGCTGGACGGGTCGGGTCGGGCGCGGGCGGGCGGCGCACGCGGCCGGGGTTGCGCCCGGCGATCAACGTCGTTGCCGGCCCGATGCCGGCGCGCGACGGCCGCCGCGGCGGAGCGGCGGGCGACCTGTCTCCGAACACGCGCAAGCATGCCGCGCGTCCGACGGCGACATCCGGTGCGACAACGGCGATATCGCCGTCTTCTACCGCACCAACGCGCCGTCGGGCGCGCTGGAGAACGCCTTCCGGCGAGCCGGCATCCGCTACCGCATCGCCGGCGGCGAGAGCTTCCATAACCGCCCCGAGGTCCTCGACGCGCTCGCCTGCCTGCGGGCCGCATCCGACCCCGAAGCCGACGACGAGGCGATGCGCCGCTTCGTGGACCTGCCGCCGCATCCGCGGACCCGTTCACCGAGCAAAGCGTCGGCCACCGCATGCCTAGAACCGGGCGACATGCCTTGAACCTTCGCCGCCGTCCTGATGTCGTGCAGTCCGGAGTGTGTTCCTGTCCGCAAGCCCGACTGCGCCACCGGAACGGTCTTTACCGCGTGGAGCACGCTGTTTCCTCCCCGGAGCCGAATCAGCGACGAGCGTCATAGCGGTCACAAAAAAACACACCAGACACCAAAACTATCATATTCATGTCATGTGCATTGCCTAGACTTCACAGAAGTGGCTGCGTTCCGGCGGGCGCTCGCCGCTCTTGAGGCAGCGCGCCGCGCACTTTGGGAAAGAGGGGAGTCGCGCAATGAGACATCTGGTATTCTCAATGTTCGTCGTGGTCGCAGTTCTATCGTCTCCGGCCAAAGCCGGCCAGGAAGATCTGCATATCAGTTTTCGGGGCGAGAACATCGGCACTGTTGAAGAATTCCGCGTTGTGGACGTCGACGGCCAACGGGCTACGGTCCGACTGGTTGCCACCTTCCCGTCGTTCGCACAGGTCTTGGATCGCACGTTGCAGGCCCGAGGAAACCTTCTCGACAGGTGCTCCCGTCGGTTGTTTTGGATCGGAGGTACATCCATCCGAGATGCCGGTTCATCGTTGGGGCTATCGTCGAGCGTTCGGTATGAACAGTGGCTCTGCACTCGGTTTGGAGATACTCGCCTCGGTCGCGTCACGGGTTTCGTGGAGTGGCGTCTGTCCGTTGAACCGGGTCAGCGCGACCTTACCATCAGTGGGCACGTGGAGAACATCCGTGGCCTTCAGAACGACCTGGAAGGGTTGCTTGGATTACGCGTCCGTGAAAGCGTTTCGATTCCGCTGCCTTGCACCCAGGCTTATCCCGCGGTCGAGAACATCCGATTCTCGGTCGATGATGCTGTACGCATAGCCGTGACGTTTTCTGTGAACGGCGACCTGCTCAACGCGCTGGAGTGTCTCTAGTGGAAGCTCGGTCCGGTAGACTCGCGCCATGAGAACCTTGACACGCGGTAATGTCGAGCGAGTTGGCCGGCGTCGTGACGATGTCCGCGGTCCCCCGATTGACGGCTTGAACGTCGTCGACGTTTCGGCGCGGGTCGTCCGCGTGCTCGACGGCGATGCGTGCGCCGCCGCCGTGCGCCTGCAGTTCGTCGGCGGCGGCGATGCCATTGTCCTCGGCGCGGGGAATACTTCAACCTCATCATCGGGGCAGCCAGGGGGTTGCTGCGGCGCGTGCGGGCGTCGGTAGACCGCAAGGTGTGCACGATCGCGGAGGCGGTGAAACGCAATCACCGGGACGAGGCCGGAGCCGCGGTGAGGGGATGAGATCCGTGAGACTTCACACGACCGGATCTCCTGACTACGGAAACACGGCCGTCACTATGGAGCAGCAGCGGCCGTCGGGCCTATAGCTGCCCGTCGGTCGTATCCGATTACGTGAAGAACACGGGCCGTAGCGGCCGTTGGTCGATCCCGGCACCCGTAGTGGACACACGCCGGATCGCCGTACCGATATGTCGCCGTGGGAGGGAGCAGTGGACGAGAACACGAACGGTTCCGATGGGAGATTCTCGCACTACAGAGCGGCCTTTGTAGGTTTGGTCCTAGGCCAGATTGCGGGAAGTAACTCCACCACGATCGCTAAGCTGTACTACTTCTTGCATGGACGGGCGAAGTATACGTCGGATGAGATCGTGGAGCTGTCGTTAATCGTCATTCTTCTACTGACCGCTCTGGGAGTCACACTCGGCGCGATCGCGACGAAATCAGAGCGGAGACGCAGCACATCCCTCCAGGGTCTGACATCGACCCTCGTGGCGCTGGTTGTGATATTCATGAACAGCTTAGATCATAGCTTGCCAAATGCGATAGAATCCTCGCCTGGAACGGATTCCACTTGGTTTTGGGAAAGAGTATATTGGCTCGTGGGTGTGCTCGGGCTTTGGCTCGGAGGCTTTTCGCCACTGTACATGGGTCGCTACGACGACGTCGTGCAGCGCGCGTACGGACTTCTGGTTGTTGCTGCGCCAATGACTCTTGTCGGCCTTTTGGGTGGTTACCTTGTCGAAGGAGTCGTTGCGGGTACGGCTTGCGCCTCGGGCCAGAGTTTTTGGATAGCGAGGCCGTACGCTGTCAACGCGATCTGTGGCGCATACGTTGGGACCGCGTTTGCGAACGTCTGGTGGCCTAGGCTGTCGCATTCAACCCCGTGGGTATGGGGATGGACCGTTGTCGTTAGCGCCTTAACCGTAGTCTATACGGGCTCTTATGGGTTGTTCCTTTACCCGTGGACTGAGACCATCCACTCCTGGCGTTCGTTTGGTGCCTTTGGCGCATGGCCATTGATCGTTACGCTGACGGTGCTTCCCGCATACAAGTTGACGCGCCGGGAACACCGCGCCGACGTTGGCTGGCCAGTATCAATCCGGTTCTGGCTGCTGTTGCCGGTGGCCTTCGCAATCAGCTTTGCCGTTGTGGCTTGGCTGATGGGTTACGTGCTGCTGGCGCGGAATCAGGGACCGGAATGTGCACGACTGGCCTTGTTTATCGGCGCGCACTCTGTGAACGGGATCATGATGGGGTTCACGCTGTTGGTCATGCCGTTAACCATTCGGTGCGTTCGGGCACTAAAGTTCGCCTAACAGGTTGTGGTGAAAGTCCGTCCAGCCGCAGGGATCGACACGGCCGATTCCGTGCCCGTACACCGACCGGAATGGCGATGGGCACGACCCGCGACGACGGGTTGCCCTGTGGCAGGTCCGCCGTCGCCACCCACATCGACTGTTGAACGCGGCCGGCTTCGATGCTTTCGTCGAGAAGCTGTGGTGCGCCAGGCAAACTGGCGAAGGATAGCCGGTGCGAGTCCGGCGGAAGGAAGGCGTAACCGACCACCTTCACCCCGAGTCATGCGCCGGTCGCCGTGAGGCGGCGGGTGAAGCGTTGACAGGGGCGCGAACGGGCGGGGCTATTGAGCATCGAAAGAAGACAGGTTTGGAGCGCCGAGACTGTCACAGCGGTCGAAGGCCACACCGACATCACCGCGACGGGTGAGGGGATGGAGGGCTCCACGGTGTCGGAGAACCCACGCACGTTCGTACGTCCTTCGCCGGGACCTGGGAGGTCTTCATTCCGCCCCGGCAGTCGAACCGGGGCCGCAGAGGGAAGGAGGATTCCGTACCCGATGGTGCACGGAATGAAGAAGTCGGATGAGGCAGGAGTACCGATGAAGGCGGCGAACAAGGGAGCGAAAGCGCCTGCGGAGCCGCTGGAGGGAAGGGCCTCAACCAAGGGGAATTCGCGAGACCAAAGCACGTACCGGACGCAGGGTCGGGATGACGTGTCACAGGCGGTCGAACGGATACGGCAAGCTGCAACGAGAAAACCGCAGGAGAAACTGACTGCGCTCTTGCACCATATCACGACGGACGCGCTCCGATGCGCCTTCTTCGACTTGGAGAAGACCGCATCGGCAGGCGTGGATGGCATGGTGTGGAACGTGTATGCGGACGGGCTGGAAGAGCGGCTGCTCGACCTGCACGGACGCGTACATTCGGGAGCGTATCGGGCGCTGCCGTCGCGGCGGGTTGAAATACCCAAACCGGACGGCGGGACGCGACCGCTCGGCATTGCTGCGCTGGAAGACAAGATCGTCCAGAAAGCGGTGGTGGATGTCATCCTGACGCCGATTTACGAGCCGGAGTTTCTCGGGTTCAGCTACGGGTTCCGGCCGGGGCGTGGCGCGCATGATGCACTCGACGCCCTGGCTTTCGGGATAGAGCGGCGCAAGGTCAACTGGATAGTCGATGCCGACATCCGGGCGTTCTTCGACCGGCTCTCGCGAGACCAGTTGCTACGGTTTCTCGAGCACCGAATCGGGGACAACCGGGTACTGCGGCTGATTACCAAGTGGCTGAACGCCGGCGTCATGGACGGCACAGAGTGGAAGGACGACCTGCAGGGGACTCCGCAAGGCGCGGTGGTCTCGCCCATCCTCGCCAATGTTTACCTGCACTATGTCCTTGACCTCTGGTTCCAGAAGAAGTGGCGCACCCGAAGGGCTACGGGGGATACCATCATCGTACGTTACTGCGATGATTTCGTCGTTGGCTGCCAACACAAGGCGGATGCGGACCAGTTTCTCGACGACCTCAGGGAGAGAATGAGCCAGTTCGCGCTGGAGCTGCACCCCGACAAGACCCGCCTCATCGAGTTCGGCCGGTTCGCGATGGCGAACCGCCAGGCGCGGGGGGCGCGTCGCCCGGAGACTTTCGATTTCCTCGGGAGCCTCTTGCAGAACCCCACGGAGAGGTGGTTTTTTGGTCCGATAAGCGCAGGTAGGATGCCGGTGGGGAGTGCGTTCGAGCAGAGGGTAACATAACAGCAACTCGGCGGTGCGGGCGTCGTCTATTCGCGGGAGGTCAACTGAAGTATGGGTCGTATGCGGGATTCCTTCTCCCCCTACTGGCAGTCGATTCAGGATGCGCTGTTTCCCGATCTGGAGCAGGAGCTGGGGCCACTGACCGCGAAGCAGCAACAGTTGGTGCAGACCTTGGAGGTCATCCGCATCGAACAGTGGATTCCCCCGCAGTTTCGGGCGCCGGGGCGTCCGCCGAGCGACCGCGCCGCGCTGGCGCGGGCATTCGTGGCCAAGGCGGTTTACGACATGCCGACCACGCGGGTGCTGCTGGACCGCTTGGACACCGACGTGGCGCTCCGGCGCCTCTGCGGCTGGGAGCGGCGGAGCCAGGTGCCGAGCGAGTCCGTCTTCTCGCGCGCTTTCGCTGAATTCGCCGGCTCGCAGTTGCCCCAACGCGTGCACGAAGCGCTGGTCCGCAAGACCCACGGGGACCAGTTGGTGGGCCATCTCTCCCGCGACTCGACGGCCATTGAGGCCCGCGAGAAGCCTGCCGTCAAGGAGAAGGCGCCGACGCCTCCCAAGCGCAAGCGGGGACGGCCGAAAAAGGGAGAAGAACGACCGAAGCGGCGCACACGGCTCGAACGCCAGTCCACCATGACTCTGCCGGAGATGCTCGACGACCTGCCGACCGACTGCGATGTCGGCACGAAGAAGAACAGCAAGGGGTACCGCGACACCTGGGTCGGGTACAAGCTGCACATCGACGTGGCCGACGGCCAGGTCCCGATCAGTTGCCTGTTGACCTCGGCCTCGACGCATGACAGCCAGATCGCCATTCCCTTGGCGACGATGTCCGCCGAGCGGACGACCAACTGCTATGACCTGATGGATTCGGCCTACGATGCCGAAGCGGTCCGCGAACACAGCCGCTCACTCGGCCACGTCCCGCTGATTGACATCAACCCCCGCCGCGACAAGGCGCTGGCCGAGGAGCTGAAAGCTGAAGCGCGGCGCCTGCGGTGCGTCGGCTTTCAGCTTGCTGAACAGGTCCGGTACAACGAACGCACCGCAGGTGAGCGTGTCAATGGCCGACTGAAGGACGAGTTTGGTGGCCGCCATGTACGCGTCCGTGGCGCCTCGAAGGTGATGTGCCATTGCATGTTTGGCATCCTCGCCCTCACTGCCGACCAGCTCATGCGCCTTGTGACATAACCATGTCCCGGAAGTCCCGGACCCCCCGACGCCTCTCACCCCATCTCCTGACCGGGGTCAGGCAACCGCCAATGTCCCTCGACCCTCGGTCGAGAACACCTTACAGCCGCCTGTTCCAGGCTCTCGCTTGACGCCTGTTCCTATAAAGACTAGACGCCGAATCGGCAACCCAGGGAAACAGCGCTCTCCAGAGCCCCAGGACCGCATCGAGTCGCAGGTGGTCGTGGCCGAGCGCGAGATCGACGTGTGACGGACCGCCCTGGAGGACACCGTCGAGCGGCTTCCCAGGAGCGGCAGGACCGCGACCGCCGCGTCGGCGCTGCCGCTCGTCATACTGCCGTCGCTCGGCCCGGGGCTGCCGCCCGGCTGCCGCCCGGCTTCCTCGAGGCCGACGGCTTGCCGCCGGTCCCGGACAAGTCGCGCACCGGCCGGTTCTTCGGCCGGCGCGTGATGGAGTTCCAGAACTGGACGCTCGCTTCCAACGCCCGGTGGCGCTTGACCGACGAACAGTTGGCCCTGCTGTGGCAGGCCGAGTTTCCTAACTCTAACTCGCGCACCCGCTACACGATGAAAAGCGTCCGCACCGTGCGCAACCTCTTCAACCTGGTCAGGCGCAACAACGACCGGCCCCGGACGCCGATCCCCCAGTACGACCCCGCTGGGAATCCAGTGCTGGACATGCCGTACTTCTGACTCCATGGATGGCTACGCCTCACGGGATCATCGTCCAGTCGGGTCCGACACAATCCACGCGTCGATTGCACATGGAAATAGATACGCCGACGCCGTCCTCACCACTTTCGTCCAGGAACCAGGGGCTTCACTCACGATGCCGGGAGTCCGCACCGAACTCTGCGCTGGATACGCAACCCATTTTCAATGAACAACCTTACAAGAACTGCAGGGATCTCCATTACCCATTCCGTTCCCCAATTGAGCAGCTCAACCCGGTCCTGCGGGGATGGGGGCACTACTACAAGCGTGCCCACGTCCGGAAGCTCTTCCACCAGCTCGACGGTTGGGTGGTGCGTCGCGTGTGGGCGCATCGGTCCAAGCGGTGGCGGTGTCGGGGATGGCTATCCCTGTCAAACGCCACGCTCTACGGCGAGTTGGGCTTGGTCAACCTTGTCGGTTTGATTCCTTCCATCGGTCCTCATCACGCGAGGACGTCTTCGTGAAAGCGGTATGCGGGAAAACTGCACGTACCGTTTGAGCGGCGGACGGAGGCCAGCGCCCGCGGGGCGCGCCTCCTCCGACCCGACAGCCGGCTCGCCGGCGAAGGCCCGAACGACGGACAGGGTCAGTAGGACGGCAGCGCTCATGCGGACCAGGCGGCAGAACATCCAGTTGGAGCTGGCCTTGGAGCCGGAGGCGAAGGGTGAAGCCCGGAGCGCCGGAGCCCGAGGGACCGAAGCCCGTACGGCGCGTGCCGAACCCGAGCGCCCGGCGGCTGGGCTGCAACCGTCGATGGAGGCGGTCGTCGAGCCCGGCAATCTGAAGAAGGCGCTGGCGCGTGTCCGGCGCAACAAGGGGGCGCCCGGCGTCGACGGGATGACCGTCGACGAATTGGGCGATCACCTGAAGGCCCACTGGCCCGAGATCAGGTCCCGGCTCCTCGCTGGCAGCTACACGCCGCAGCCGGTACGGCGGGTCGAGATTCCGAAGCCGTCGGGCGGGGTCCGCCTGCTCCGCGTGCCCAGCGCGGGGGCCGATGTCGACGATCCAGTCCGCCGCGCGGATGACCGCCGGGTCGTGCTCGACGACGAGCACCGAGTTGCCGTGGTCGCGCAGGCGCTGGAGCATGGCGATGTAGTGATCGATGTCCCGCGGATGGAGCCCCACGGTCGGCTCGTCCAGGATGTAAATGAGATCGACGAGGTCGCAGTCGAGCTGCCGGGCCATCTTTCACCCGCTGGCTCTCGCCGCCGGACAGCGTCGGCACGCCGCGGTTGAGCGACAGGTAGCCGACGCCGATGTCGATCAGGTGCCGGAGCGTTCCTCGAGCCTGCGGTTGAGCTCCGTCAGCTCGCACTCGACCAGCCCGCCGATGGTCCAGCCGCCCGCCAGCTCCACCGCGCTCGCCTCGGCGTTGAGCCGAACCCCTCCGCAATCGGGGCTCGCCCGCTCCGTGAACAGCCGTCGATACGCCTCCTTGCCGGTCCGCGGGATCTGGTCTTCGTCCTTGTCGACGTGCAGGCGCTCGAGCTTCCGGGCGACGCCCTCGAAAGTCCGCTCGTACGTCGTGCCCTGGTGGACCTTCTCGATGCGCACGTCGTCCGCCCACAAGAGGCGCTCCCGCTCGGCCGCCGTAAACCGGCCGAGCGGCTTGCCGGGCGGGACGAACCGGGTCTGGACGATCTCCCGCCAGTACCACTTGCCGATGTCGTAGGCGGGATGGCGGATGGCGCCCTCCTCAATGCTTCGGTCGAGGTCGAGAAGCTTGTCGACGTCGACCGTGAGGCGCCGGTGAAGGCGACGAGCCGATGCTTCGGAACGTCGACGTCGATGCCCTTGAGGTTGTGTGTGCGGGCGCCTCGGATCTCGATGGAGGTCACTTACGACCGTCCTTGAAGCGCGTCGGCCGGCCGGTCCACCAGCAACAACTCGACGAGACGTCCTCCAGGACCATGGTCGATTCTCGCCCGCTCAGAGCCTCGAAGTCGACCTGGGCACCCGCTCGACGCTCACGAAGTGAGCGAGAGAGAGAGGTCGTCTCAGGAGTTAACCGATCGTGGGAACTATCAGACTCATGCCCGACCCTTGAAGCCGATACCGATCTGCGGCGCGACACCCTGTCGAACGCGCGCGCCGAGCGCTTCACGAAGTCGACCTGGGATGCGATCAGGAGCAACGACATGGCTGAGATCGGCCTTCCCAGACCATGAGCCCCGTCCCCCGGCCTGCTCGGGCACCGGGGGATTTTCACAGCGCGGGGATTCCGCCCGACTGCGCTTCCTCTAACAATTTCCTCGGGACCTGGCGCAACCGCTCCCGGGGGAACAGCTCCCAGCCGGCGATCCCGGTGAATATGGGGCGGGGCGAAGTTGATGGAGCTCGGCGTTATCGGACCCAGGACGGGAACGCCGGAGCTTGGACCCCGGCGCTGGCGCGGGCGAGCCACCCCCACCTCACCCAATAACAAATCCCGGCAGCACCCGATGGTGTCCGGTCGCTTCAGCCGCGACACGGCCCGCGTCGCTCGGCCGCGTCGACCTCGGCGGCGCGCATCCGCCGCTCGTGCTCGTCCCTTCCGGTGACCGGCCGCGGGTTGTTGTGACGATCCGGCGCGTTCCGTGACCCGGACGGCGACCGCCTGGCGTAAGGGGCGAGTTCCTCGGCGCCGGATCGACGCAGTCGAGAGAAAGCGGTCCAAGCTGCGCGTCGCTGGAGGCTTCACCGGCCGGCAGCAGGTCGGTCAGGGGCGCGGCCATGCCGGAGTATCGTCGCGGAGCACGGCAAGGACCGGGGCGTGGTCGGACCCGTCCTTCTTCTTGCGGTATTCGCAGTCGATCTTGACATGTCGCAGTCGTTTCACGACATCCGCAGTTCCGAGCAGAAAGTCGATGCGTATGCCTTGGTGCCGGCGAAAGAGGACATCACCTTTAACCCTTCTGCTCCAAAAGGAGAACTCCTCCGCGGAGGGCCCTCGGTATTGGCGGAACAGATCGGTGAAACCCCAAGCCAGCAGTTTCTCGAAGCGGTCGGCGGTCTCAAAGTCCACTCCGGCTGCTTTCTTCCAACTGTCGATAGGTGCCGGTACGAGGTTGAAGTCGCCGCAGAGCATGGTCGCGCGTGGATTGTGCTGCTCGATGAAGTGTAGCAGCAGGCTCTCGAACCACTCCAGCTTGCGGCGATAGTCCGCGTGGTCGACCGACTTGCCGCTCGGGCAGTAGACGGTGGTGAACGACAGGTCGCCAGCATCGGCGGTGATGAGGCGGGCCCCCAGCTCCTCCTGTCCCGGCAGCCCGCGACGCACAACCACGAGAGGTTTGCGGGACAGAACTGCCACGCCGTTCCGGCCCTGCTGGCCGTACGGCGCGGCGTGGTAGCCGGCGTCCTCGAACGCCTTCCTCGGAAATTCCTCGTCCGGCAGCTTCAACTCCTGCAGCCCGACCAAGTCGGGCTGGCGCTCGTTGAGCCAGCGCAGCACGAAGTCCAGCCGGGTCCGCAACCCGTTGACGTTCCACGTGGCAATCGTCATCGCATGCCCCTTGCGACCTCAGCAGTCTCTGTCACATCCTGTCACATCCAGGTCCAGGAACGGGGAATGTCCCGGAGGCTGTTGAGCTTGGCTTGAAGCGGGTGGCGACTCCTCGCCCCAGGCGCACTGGCGCAAGGAGGGAAACCCGAGCAACAGGCTCGGGTTCGACCAACAGGAAAACGCTGACGAGCGCGCAGCCGAACCGAGCCGGGAGCCGGCCTGAAACCGACACACGCTCCCGCCACAGCGCGAGGCCCCGGCCGACGAGGATACGCTCGCCGTCGGCTACCACGTCGAACCAGGCCGAAACACCGGCCGCATGACGGTTCCACACTACGCATTTCCCAGCCTCCGCACCCCGCAGGCGGCCAGCTCCGGCGGGGTCGCCGAACGGGAGAACAGCCGCACACTGCCGCGGGCAGCGCCAGCCGACAGCACGGCAGCAGGAAAGAGCCGAATCACCGATGGAGAAACGACCGGAAGCAGTCGCGACAGCGTGGATCAACGAGATCGACGCCAAACTCGCCGAAGTGCGCGTGAGCACGAACCCGGCTGGCGGCTCGCTCGAGATACGCGGGATGCCGGCCGAAGGCGCGGCCGAGACACGCTGGCGCGTATACAACGCGCTCAACAGGCTGAACGCTCGCAATGCCGCAAACGGTCTCATTGCCGAGATCCGCCCTGAATCGGCTTGGGCGCAGCACCTGTGGGACCTGCCGGTAGCCCTCGCGGTAGCGCAGTACCACGGACACATCCGCCCGGTCCGAGACACGATCATCACCGGAGCGCTAGGCGAGAACGGCAAGGTCACGGCCATACGGGGGACAGTGCCGATCGCGCGACTCGTCAACAGGACCGGCCGCACCCTGATGCTGCCGCCAGCGAACCTCGGAGAGGCAAGCCTCGCAGCGGCGAACCGGCTCACGCTCGCAAGCAGCATCTAGGAGGCAGTCGAATGGCTCGCTGGCGATCAGGAAACCTTCACACCGGCACCATGCCATGACACCGAGCCGAAGCTGCGGATGGAAGACATCGCAGGACAGCAGGCCGCCAAGCGAGCGCTCACAATCGCGGCAGCCGGCAGGCACCACGTGCTGATCACGACCGCGAGAAACGCGCATGCCGTGCGACTGGCGAGACGGCTGCCGACAATGATGGCCGAGCCGACGGCCGAGGAGCGCCATGAAGCGCTGGCAATCCACTCGTGTTCGGCGTCAATTACTTTTGCCGGTGGGCGACAACAATTCTTGCCGGTTGAGAGGATCGGGAAATCGGTATCGAGGAGGGTGATGCCTGTGTAGCCTGTGGGCGCCGTCTGCGGCGTCCAAAGCGGTGTGGGAAACGCGCCTGCTCGACGTTCCGAGCTCTCCGGATCGTTCGCGCGCGTTTTCCACGCCGCTGGCAGGATGCACAGGCCCTCGGGAGTCGAAGCGAGCAGCGAGCCGCCGAAGCGAGGCTTGGTTTTCGGACCGAAGACGCTCAGGCGCTCGCGAAATCCGGTCGCGGAAGATCCGGTCGCATTGGCTGGTTACGTAACCGCGGTACAATCGCGATCGGGATGCCCCTGACCAACGCCGAGAAACAGCGCCGGTGGCGCGAGCGGCGCGCGGCCGGAACACCGGTAGTGCGCTACGTGAAGGCCGCCGAGCCGAAGCGTTCACGGCCACAACGGTGGCGCGCGGCCGTCGCCACGCTGCGCGAGCTTCAGGAGAGCTACCAGGCGTGGCGAGACAATCTCCCGGAATCGTTGGAAGACTCCGCCACGGCCGAGCTGCTGGACGCGGTCATCGCGGTCGACCTCGACCCTCTCGACATCGAGTTGCCCAAGGGATTCGGGAGGGACTGACCCATGACGCCTGTACTTTGCCGGTGGGCGTCAGGAATTGGCCGGGAGTCGAACCGAACATCGAGCAGGGGCTCACGCGCTCGATCACGGCCGAGAACACGCTCGCAACGTCGCCGCCGAAGCGAGGCTCGGTTTCGGACCGAAGACGCTCAGGCGCTCGCCGGTCGACGGCGCCGCGGCAACAGCGGACCTGGTGGCCGTCCACGCGGCGCGGGCGGCGGTGACGGCGCCGATGACTTGAGCCGTGACGGGTCGGTTCGAAAGCTCGGCACGTCGAACTCGAGCACGACCGAGTGGTGTACCAGCCGGTCGATCGCCGCGGCGGTGGCCATCTGGTCGCGGAAGATCCGGTCCCACTGGCTGAAGACCAGGTTGCTGGTCACCATCACCGAGCGGCGCTCGTAGCGCTCGGCCAATAGCGTGAACAGCACCTCGGCTTCGTCGGGACTTTGCTGCACGTAGCCGAGGTCGTCGAGCAGAATCACCTCGAAGAGGTCGAGTTTGCGCAGCGCCCGCGGAAGGTCGAGGTCGCGTTTGGCGCCCAGCAATTCCTGCACCAGGGCGTAGGCCGGGACGCACAACACGCTGTGGCCGGCCTCGACCAGCGCATGCGCGACGGCGCACAGCGCGTGGCTCTTTCCGACCCCGGGCAAACCAAATGCGAGCACATTGGTCGCCGTCTCGAGGAACGCCCCGGAGGCGAGCGTCTTCAACTGTTGTACGACCGGACCCGGCAACCTTCCGGTGTCGAGCGTCTCGAACGTCTTGCCGGGCGGCAGTCGCGAGGCGCGTCGCAGCCGGGCAATCCGGCGCTGGCGACGCGCCTCGGCTTCGGCCTCGAAGACTTCCACCAGCACCGGCAGCGCGTCGTGGTGACCGGCCTGCGTCAATCGCGGCACCAGCTCCTCGGCCGCCGTCGTCAGGTTGAACTGCGTCAGCAGCGTCGTCACCTGCGTGCTCGGCGCCGTCATCCTTGCAAGCCTCCCGTCAGCAACGCGTCGTACCTCGTCAGGTCCGGGCGAGGGATGTGCACCACCGGCACGGTCGGGACCGGCGGACGCACCGCGGCCTGGACGCTGGCGTATTCGCACGTGTCGCCGGCGTCGAGTCGAGCCTGAAGCGTCGCCTCGACCTGCCGCTCACTGGTCGTGGCCGCCAGGTGCAGCAGCCGCACATACTCGACGTCGGCCCGCTCGCCGTGCGTCCTGCCGAGCGCGTCATATGCCGCCCGGAACGTCAGCGACGGGAACAGCTCCTCCCGGAAGCGATACCGCGCAAAGGCACCCGGCTTGCGGACCAAGCTGCCGATGATGTGGCGGTAGTCGATCCGGTGGTCCGCCGCGCCCCGCAGCCGTGGCATCGTGCACAGCACCCGGCCGCCGTAGAGAACCTCGACCATCGACGGATGCTGGCGCGCCTCGACCGTGTGACCGATCAGGCGCGACGGCACCGAATAGATCCGGCTGCCGATGCGAATCGTGCTCCACTTGCGCACTCTGCACTGGAACGTCGTGTACTCGGGAATGCGCGCCGCCGGCAACGGTCGCAGAAAGGCCCGCTCCTCGGCCAGACGAGCCGACGCCGGCGCATTCCGCTCCTCGTCGACGACCGCTCGCACGAAGCGCAGGTAGGACGACTCGTCATCGAACTTTCTGTCGCCCCGCAACAGCAACGCCTGCTCGATGGCCGTCTTCGTCCGGAAGTGCGCCTGCTCGGCCACCCCGTTCTCGTGCGGTTTTCCCGGCTGGATCCGCGACGAGTCCAGCCCGTAGTGGTCCATCACCTGCTGGAACCGCGCCGTCAACTGCCGCCCGCCGCTCCGCTTCAGCTCGTGCGTCGCCGCCGACAGGTTGTCGTGACGCAGCACTGCCGGCACCGCCCCCAGCGTCCACAGCGCGCCCTGCAGGCCGGCCACCAGCGCCTCGAACGTCTCGCTCACCGCCAGCGCCACATACGTCCACTTGCTGTAGCTCAGCACCCACTCGAACAGCAGGTGCGGGAACGGCACGCCCCGGAGCGTCACACCCAGGTCGCTCCCGTCGGTGAAGTCGAACGCTGCTTCCCGACCCGGTACCGCCACCTGCTCGAAGTAGACCTCCCGATCCGGACCGTCCTGAACCCGCCACTCGCGGACCCGACGCTGCAACGTCCGCAGCTGCCCCGACTGGAAACGGCCCGGATGCCTCCGGCACAGTGCTTTGAACAGCGCCAACACCTGCAGCCGACTGTCGGTGTCGGCCACCAACTGCGGCACCACCTCCGACTCCCACACCTCGGCGAACGGGTCCTTCCGCGTCCGCCACGTCCGCGGCGCCTTCGCCGTCGACGGCAACGCGCCACTCTGCCACTGGCGCGCCGTCCGCTCGCTCATGCCCGCCGCCGCAGCGGCCGCCGCCACCGTCTTCCCCGACATCCGTTTCTCTCGCAATCGCCGAACCTGCGCATCCGTGACCAACCCGTCCTCCGCGAGGAAAACGGGCAGTCTCACACGATTCCAGGCGCGTCCACCAACCGGCCGATCGCGTCCTCGGCAACCGGCAAAAATAATTGTCGTTGATCAACTCGGTAGCCGGACTCCTGGACCCGACAGGCCGACACATCGAAAAGCGGCCATTGAGGGCGCCGCACTGGTCGGCATCGCCAGGCGCCATCGGACGAGACCCCGAGGGGGACCAACGCAAGCGCCGGCAACCGGGGGAAGCGGCGCTCGCACACAGCGGGGTTCTGCTACTCGACGAACAACGCTCGACCGCGTACGCCGGCACGTCACCGGCGCCGGCCGCTGCGACCGGATGTACCCCAGCGACTTCGTGTTGGTCGGCATCCTCGTAACGGACGAGAAACCACTGGATACGCTGAGCACAGAGGCACGGCGGCAAATGGCGATCGCCTCGCTCGACAAGACCGGAACGGCGGACCTGTTCGACATCGCGTTCGATCTCGAGCCTTCCGGACGCGCGCAGATCGAAGCCGACGGCAGAACGACCTCGGCAACCGCCAGCAAAGCGTGCAGCCGCGTCCGAACGGCGCTCGAGGCGAACGAGGCGTCGGACGCGGACTTGACCTCGGAAGCCGCGGCACTGCTGCACACCGCGGCAACACGATACGGCGATGACGCCGCGCGGCGGATACGCGCCGTCGCGACAACCATCGCCCACCTCGAAGCGCAAGGAAGAGCGGCACAAGTCCACGAAGCACACGTGCGCGAAGCGGCAGCGCTGCGCGGAATCCTCGACGACAGGTAGGAACGACAGCACGACTCCATGTACGCTGACCACGGCGCCGACGCCGAAAGACCGGAACCCGCGATGCGAAGACAGGACTGCCCCACCCGCCGCGGCCTGCCGCTCGACCACACGACACGCCCCGACGCGGTCCTCCTGCGCCGGGAGCTGCGCTGGACCGCCACCGCGATGCTAGCGCTGGGCGCCGCCGGATACGCGCTCTCCGGCGCATACGGCGCCGCCATCGGGACCGGAGCCGGCTTCCTCCTGCAGCAAGCCGGATACACCCTCGTGGTGCTGGCGCTATGGCACGGTTGGTCCACCCGGGCCATCACCTTGGACGGCGCCGAGCGGTCGGAACAGCTGGCCCGGCTCTCGTTGCGCGCGTTCACGCTCTGGATGCGCACGGCGACCGCCAACGACCGGCTCTACATCGCACTGTGGAACGTGGGCAACGACCACGACAAAGAGGACGAACACGCCGGCTCGACGGCCGAGATCCGGATCCGGTACGCCTACTCCCTGGCGGCCCGGCTCGACAACGAACCGTTGTGGTGCGACAACCTGCAGCGGCGGCAGCTGCGCTGCTCGGTGCAGCGGGACGAGGCGCGGCTGCTGCACATCGCCACCGGAAAGCATCTCGAAAGATAACGAAGAGAATCACGATGAGCTGGAAACAGCAGAGGGAGAGAGACGGCGTGGGAAGTCCTGGGTGGCTTGGCGTTCGGGGTGGCCGTAGGCGCATTCATCTTCCTGACGTGGTTGTTCTAGCTCGACGCAGCAAACGCGCGCGACACCACCAGTGACACCGGAAGAAGCCCCCCGCCGAGTGCAGGAGCGCTGCATCGACGAGCCGCGGGAAGCACTCGACAGCCGACTCGAGCCGTTGGAGGATTCATCCCCGCGAGCGCGGGGTGGAGTGGATCGCTATCTTGTCGATCTTGTCTACAACACCGATGCACCTCGCGGACCGGCAGTGTGGGCTTCGACGCAGGCGCGAGTCACTTCGGCGCTCCTCAACTACGGCACTGGGCTTGGAATCGCCTTGCTTTCGTAGTTTTACTACTCTCCGGTCCCCGGCTTAGCGTTTTGGCTCCTCTTGGCGCTCCGGCGTTTGCCGAACAAGCGGTGTATTAACGGTTGGTCCAGGACCTCGTCGACGGCCTTGTCGATCCGGTCCTCGTTCTGCGACGCGGTTTGCGCTATCATTTCCTTGAGTCCGGCGACCTCGGTCTTGATGTCTGCGATCGCGGAGAGTTCGCTGGCTATCGGCGCGATCCGGGACTCCATGGTTTCGAGCGCTGCTTGTCTCCGTTTCTCGTTTTTCGAGGCGGTTTGCGCTATCGTTTTCTTGAGTTCGGCGACCTCGGTCTTGATGTCCGTGATCGTGGAGAGTTCGCTGGCTATCGCCTCGATTTGGGTGCTCAAGCTCTTGAGCGTTGCGTTGATCGCGGCGGGCTCGGACCGTTGAATCGTTTCGGTCGCTGTCTTGAGCGTTGTGATCGCCTCGCTCAGCGGCTCGATCCCCTTTAGGACCGTTGTGACCAGCTTCTTTACGTCGTCGGTTATGGTTTCAAGACCTTCCCTGGTATTGTTGAGCGACTTGTGTAGCGACTCGGCCGTTTCTAGCTGGTGGATGATCTCGCCGGCTTGTTTTTCGGTCGCCTCGAGGCGCTCGATCACTTCGTCCATTGAGTTCATCCGGTTCTCCTTAGAACGGGTTCTCCGCTATTAGCGCTTTGTACTCCTTGGCGCGGCGCGCGTGCGCCAGCGCGATGTTCTTCACTAGCTCTCTAAGTCTGTGGGCCGCAACGATCGCGCGGACCCTGTCGCCGGGGTGTTTCTGTGCCCGGTCGACGGCTTTCTTCGTCAATGGCCCGAACTCCGGTCGCTTTTCACTCAGACCGATAAGTTCACTGGTCAGCGGTGGTCCGAGCTCGTTCGCTTGGTCGGCGCTCAGGTCGAAGAGCGTTTTTACGGCTTCGTCGATTTCTCCTTCGGGAATGGCGTACTTGCGTTTCGCCAGCCTGATCGCTGCACCGATGCTCTGGCGCGTCGTTCCCTCGTCGTGGTCGGAGCACATCGTCTCGGCAACCGCCCGGGCAAGCAGCAATCCCGGATGGTCGGGTTGCGATTCGAGGGCGCGGATGCACAGGCCGCGCACCTCGCCGGCCTCGATCTCGTTCTTCGCCTTGCCGACGAGATCCCACCATGGCGAGAACTTGACTCTTTCGGCCGCGAGCAGTCCCCGGATGTGCTCTGATCCGAGGCCTTCCTGAAGGTAGTCCAGGATGCGCCGGCGGATTTCGGCGTCGCCCGTCGCATGTCGGCCGAGCTGTACGGCCTCCATTATCGACCGCCTTCTCGACCGCTCGATTTCGTCGTAGGTGAACTCCACCAGGACCTGTGTGAGGGCTAGGATCTCGGTGTGTGTGTCGGTCGCTTCGCTGTCGGCGAGTCTCTGGCGAAACGCTGCGAGCTTGCCGGGGCTCGTGGCCCGGATGTAGTTCAGGACCCGTGACTCGCAAGCGGCTCGGTCGTAGGCGGTGGTGTGGACCACGAATCTCTTGCTTCCGAAGTCCACCTCGTAGTCTTGGATAACGCCGACTTTGACGAGCTGGTAGATGGCTTTCTCGGTTGAGTGCTTTCCCTTGTCGTCCGCGAACGCGATCTCGGTGCGCAGGTTCGCTGCCAGGTTCGTAAGTCTACGCAGGAGGAAGTCGACCGCGGCGACCTCCTTCTTGATCCCCTTGTAGCTGTTCAGGTGAAACCAGACCGCGCGTGTCACGTCGTCCGAGGTCGCCCGATCTCTGGTTTCCGCGTCCAGACGGCTCTGCATCTCCTCGATTTCGATGTCCGGATCGAGCAGCCGATCGGAGCGGGCCGCGTCGTACTCGGAAAAGATCACCGTGGATAGCGCGTCGCCGCGATCCCGGCCGGCACGGCCGGCCTCTTGATATAGGCTTTCGATGGACCTGGGCATGCCGAAGTGGACTGTGTATCGGATGTTCGGCTTGTCGATTCCCATACCGAAGGCGTTGGTGGCCACGAGTACGGCAGTCTCATTGTTCTTGAATGCGGCGGCGTTCTCTTTCTTGGTCTGAGTCCAGTTGCCCACGGCCTCGGCTGTTCCCTCATCTGGGTTGCGACCGCTGTAGATGGTTGCCTCCCGGCCGGTGGCCTTCTGGACGGCCTGCTGGGTATCTCGAACTCCGTATATCCGGCCCGTCACCGTGGGCACGAAGACGATCCCGGCGGTCGTCTTCGCGTCGTTCGGGCGGAAGAAGTCCGTGTCTCGTGCCTTCAGTTTCTGCGGTAGTCCGTTGATCGTGCCGCGCAGCACGCTCAGTGCATCCTCTCTGGGTGAGGTTCGCCGGATATGGAACTTCAGTTCGGGGCGGTCGAACGAGTCGGGACGGACGAGCGCGTCGGACCGCCGCTGGTCGATGCCCAAGTCGTTCAGCATGTCCCGGAGGACGGCACGGGACGCAGTGCCCGTCAAGGCGAGAAGGCGGGGCCTGTTGCCTCCCCCGGTGTTGCCGATGCTTTGGAGGGTCTTTCCGAGGTTGAGGTACGAAGGTCGAAAATCGTGACCCCACTCGGACACGCAGTGGGCCTCGTCGATGACCGCCAGGTTAACGACGGACGATTCCGCCAGTGAGGTCAGCGTGGCCCGGAATTCGGGCGTTTGCAGCCGTTCGGGTGAGTGGAGCACGAAGTGGTACTGATCGTGCTCCAAACGCCCTAGCAGTTGCTCCCGATGGCGCCGGTCCAAGTCGCTGGTGACGCCGATCGCCAGATCGATCCCGTACTCGCGGAGCCCATGGAGTTGGTCGTCGATTAGGGCGTTAATGGGGTCGACGACGAGCGTTACGCCGGGCTGCAGCAGCCCGGCCAGCTGGTAAATGATGCTCTTGCCGCCTCCGGTCGGTAGCAGCACGACCGAGTCGTTCTGTTTCAGGACGTTCAGGATTGCCTCTGCCTGGAAGGGTCGGAAGTCGCGTTTGCGGAAGATGTTCCGCAGAAACAGCGTCAGCGCTGGGCGCGCGTCCGCGTACGCTTTGGTGACCGCGGCCCGGCGATTCCGGTCGTAGGACTGTCGCGTTGCTATTGGGGGCGGGATTGATGCCGGTCGGATGATGAAATCGGTTTCTCTGGTTCGGTCGACGGCGTCGAACGGGCTGGAGTTCAACTCGACGGCGATGCGGAGTTCCTCGGCGTCTTTGCACTCGGAGCTTGGTTTGTTTCCTTGGGAGCTCTTGGTTGCGTCGGCGCGCCAAGTTATGGGCGAGCCGTTGCCGGCTTGGACGGTACACGTCTGCGGTGCCGTCAGGGTGCCGTAGAGCGTGTCGAGCCCGGCGATCAAGTCCAGGGCGTCGGTGATGCCAGCAGCGGCGGCTGAGCCGGCGCCGGTGATGGTGATGCGCCAGTCGCCGCCGCCGATGAGCCAGCCGTACTCGATGGCTCGTGCGAGTGCGAACTGGACCTTGGATGCCTTGGCGCATTCGATGACCAGTGCTGTCGCGGGCTCGCTGTCGCCGCCGGTTCGAAACTTGTTCAGAGCTGTCTGGCACCGCTTCTGGATAAGCTCGAGCCTCGCGCCCTGGCCGTGCATCACTTCGTTGTTCGTGACCCGGACCACTTCGATTCCGACTTCGCGCAGTTCGTTGTCTCTGACGCCGTCAGCGTTGCCGTCGTGCTCGGGCCCGTCGATCTCCACAGTGAACGGTCGGTCGGCTGGATGGCAGAACAGAAAGTCGCACCGGCGCGAGCCGACCCCGTCTCCGAGTCCGGCGCCCTTGAGCAGCGTGTCGAGAGGTGCCTGGGGTGTAAACCAGTGACCTGCCTCTGGTCCGATCGCATCGGCAACCCACTTCTTCAGGAATATCGCCTCAGCGTCACTGTCGACGAGCGCGTCGCTGTCGCTGGGCGTGCCGTCGAAACACGGGTCGAGGGTGAACGGGCGCTTCTTCAGTACTTGCGCCAGGATCGTGTCTGCTTTGGCCGAGCTTCTCCGCGTCAGTTCCTCGCGCGTCCACCCGACCTCGAGTGCGTCCTCGCCGAGTTCGGCGACTCGGTCTCTTAAGCCAGCGCCTACGAGCGCCGCGCGCTCCACTCCGAGCGTTGCGAGTGGCGTTCGGCCTCGGCGGAGAATTTTGATTAGCAGGCCGCTCGTCAGACGGCCGTCCGCGGTTCCTTTGAGCTTCCGGCTGGAGCTCGAAAGCACGACCGTCTGGCACAGCACCTTGCGTAAGCGGTCCTCCTCTCCAAGTTGGCGGTGGAGGACGCCGGGGAGTGAGCCGATGGTAACGTATTCGCTGGCGAAGCCTGAGCGGACCGGGGCGTTTTCGGTCCACCGGACCGGCAGGTCAAGCTTCCGTTGCTTCGGCGGTGCCTTGCGTGGCCCGCTGCGGCGACCGTGCTGCTTCCCAGTCTCAGCACGGTTTGCCGGGCGCGGGTACTCGCGGCGGCCGGTCGGTTCGGGTCGGTCGGGTGTCATTCAGGACTGATGCGCGGTCGAGGTTCGCGGGCATTCTTGGATCGGTTGTCCGCGCTGTCAAGTCGCAGCAACTCCCTGGCGGTCGCTGCCGGCCCCGAGCATCGCTGGCTCGGCGTCCTCGCGCTTGTGGTAGAACTCGTGATGCTTGCCGACCAGCGCTCTGGGACAACGGTCACTATCCGGTCCTCGTCCGGCGCTGGTGGCGCTCAGTTGGCCGGGGGGGCGTCCTTCAGGGTCTCGAAGAGCATCGTACGCAGCTCGCGAACGTCTTCCTGGATATCGTCGATCCTCTGGTTGGTGTCGTCGATCCGCCGGTTGACGTTGTTGAAGCCGTCGTCCATCCGGCGGTTGGTGTCATCGATCTGCCGTTGCAGATTGTTGAAACCGTCGTCCATCCGGCGGTTGGTGTCGTCGATCCGCAGATTCATGCTGGTGAATCCGTCGTCAATCCGTACGTTGGTCGAGCAGGTCCCGATCCCGAGGGTGACCACGATGGCGGCCATGCCGAGCAGCACGGGGGCATTGTCCTTGTTGATCATCCGTTTCGCATCCTATCAGGATTCGCACCGCGAGGGGCGGTCAGAACGCGCCTGGTCCGTGCTGGAATCTCGTTGCCACCCTGCCCGCGGGGACCCCACGGCGTGCGGGCAGAAAGTTGAATCCGGGCGGGCTTGATCTCCGCGCGCGAGGGAGCCTTCGAATAACTGCGCACCGGCGAAGCGATCCCGGACGCTGACTCTGGAGCAGGATAGGCAGCTCGAACCAAGCCGGGAAAGTCGGCAGCGCGCATTCGGTGGCGGCGCGCTAGTGTAGCGTCCCGGAAATGAGTATCGTAAGAGGCAGGCTTCAAGCAAGGGAGACTGCCATGCCACGCGGACGCCCCCTGGTACCACTCACGCTCACCGACGAGCAGCAGGATCAGCTCAACGGCATCGCCCGGTCGGCCACCCTGCCCTACGCCCTGGTCCAGCGTGCCCAGATGGTCCTCGCCAGTGCCGAAGGCTTGGCCAACTCGGCCGTCGCGCGGCGCTTCGGCGTCACAGCACAAACCGTCGGCAAGTGGCGACGGCGCTTCCGAGCGGCCGGCGTCGAGGGCCTGCACGACGAACTCCGCCCCGGCCGTTCCCGGACCTATGGCGACGACAAAGTGGCGGCGGTGATCAACCGTGCCCTGCAGGAGAAGCCCTCATGGCGGTGGATGTGGTCTCACCGCCGTCAGCCGGCGCTCGGTCGAGATCGCGACCCTCCGCGCGCTCGGTTTCCAAGCCGTTCCGGTGGTCGTGTCGGTTCTGGTCGAGGCGACGGTGCTTGCGCTCGCCGGGGGTGTCCTGGGCGCCGCCGTCGTGTACGCAATTCTCGGCGGCTGTACCGCATCGACGCTCAACCCGGCCGCAGGCTCCCAGTTGGCCTTTGCGTTCCGGGTGACACCGGAGTCGATACGGCTCGGTCTCGGGTGGGCCATCGCAGTCGGCGTCATCGGCGGCATGGCGCCGGCGATGCGCGTCGCGCGTTTGCCGATCACGACCGTTCTGCGGGGAGGCTGAGTGTCTCATCATGGCAGCGTCACTCGACGAGCTGAAGATGTCGACCGGGCGTTGCGGGCTGGCGGTGGTGGGAAGAGGCCCGGAGCCCCCGTCGTGCGGACCGTGGTGGTGCGGCAGGCCTTGTCGGCCGACGGCCAGCCGATGGTGCTGAACGCTTCCGGCTACGTGACGGCGCACCTACAGTGGACCGTGTCCTCCAAGGTCACGGGCGTACCGTCGACGTGCTGGTCGAGGAGGGGATGACGGTGACCGAAGGCTCGGTCCTCGCCCGGCTCGACAACACCACCGAGCGCTCGTACCTGGCGCTGGCCGAGGTCCAGGCGGAACTCGACGTGACGAAGGCCGAGGCGGACTCGCTCGGGGCGCGGATCGCCAACCAGCGCGAGCAGGTGGTCGTGGCCGGGCGCGAGATCAACGTGCGACGGACCCGCACCTGGAGGACACCGTCATCCGCGCGCCGTTCAGGGGCGTGGCCGTCTCGACGGACGCCCAGCCGGGAGAGATGATCTCGCCGGTCAGCGCCGGCGGGGGCTTCATTCGCACCGGCGTCTGCACCATCGTCGACATGTCGTCGCTCTAGACGGAAGTTTCAAGGTCGATCGCGCATAAACCACTGTTGACGTTTGAGTTATAGGTTTCGAGGGTGTTGGGTACTGGCTACATTTGCTGGGAGACTCCCAGCAGCTCGAAGCTGCGTTGCTGCCCAGGTGTCGGCTTGGTGAGCATGGTGAAGGTGGCGTCGCCGTCGACCACCCGCATGGTGTTGGCGGTCAGGGTGCCGAGGTCGGCGAGCAAGGTTCGGAAGCTGTGCACGGGGAGGTCGTCGGCGGTGCGTTTGCGGGCGGCCTTGGCGCGTGGTGCGGGCGAGCGCTTGGCCTTCTGGACCACCGAGGCGCGCTGTTGTTCGGCAGCGGCCGGGTCGTGGTCGTCGAACAGGAGCGGCTTGAGGGCCTGACGCATATGCCACTCGACGTAGTAGGCGAGCATGCACAACAGGACGTGAGCCCGCACCCGGTCGGCGCGGCGGTGGTGGATCGGCCGCACCTTCAGGTCGACGGTCTTGAGGGACCGAAAGGCGCGCTCGACCTTCGCCAGGTCCTTGTAGGCGCGCACGGTCTGGGTGGCATCGAACTGTTCGGACTCGACGTTGGAACGGACGATGTAGAGCCCGTCGAGTTGCTGCTCGTCGGCGATCTTGTCTTCGTCGCGGCGAAAGGTGAAGGACTCGTCGGTGATGGTGGTGACGAAGTGCTTGGCGACCTTGTAGTGGTTGATGACCTTGCCGACGCGGATGCCGATGTCGGCCGCACCGCGTAGGGGGTCGTTGCGGCGCCGGGTGGCGGCCACGATGGGTTCGAGTTCCTTCTCGGTGGCGGCCAGCAGTTCGTGTCGCTTGCGCTGCCGCTCGGCGGCGAGCAGGGGATTGCGACAGACGATGAGCCGCTCGCCGGGGAAATCCTCGCTGGTGACCTCGGCGAGGTCGCGTTGGTCGAACAGCGACGGGGTGACGGTGCCGGCAGCGACCAGCTTGCGGATGGTCGGTGCGCGCAGCGTGGTGATCCAGCGCAGCCCGTCGACGCCGGCGAGGTCCTCGCGGATGCGGGCCGCGGTCAGCATCCCGCGGTCGCCGACGAGCACCACGCGGTGGAGGCCGAATCGGGTGCGGATCTTGTCGACCTGCGCGGCGACGGTGTTGGGGTCGCTGGTCGAGCCTTCGAAGACCTCGACGGCGACCGGACACCCGGTGGCCGTACAGAGCAGACCGAAGACGATCTGGAGCGTGCCCTTCTTGCGGTCGCGGCTGTGGCCGCGCTGGGCGAGTTCGCAGTGCGTCCCCTCGACGTAGCTGGAGGTCAGGTCGTAGAGCACCAGGGTGTGTTCCTGGAGGTGGCGCTTGGCGAGGCGCTGCTCGATGGCTGTCTGGCGCTCGACGAGCCAGTCCATCGCGGCGTACAGCTCCTTCGGGTCGACGGTGCCGAGGTCGAGCATCTCCCCGAGCGTGGAGACGGCGCTTTCGGGCGTCAGGGCGCGGGCGGTGGCGAGCTTCGACTGCGCGTCGATGACGCGGGCGACGAGCAGTGCGAGGACGAGGTCGCGGAGGCGGCCGGGGCTTCGGGCGAGCAGGGCGGGGAGTCCGAGCTTGCGGACGGTGGCGAGCACGGCGGCGACGTGGCCGTGGGGTAGGCTTCGGAGGCAGGAGAAGGCGTCGTCGGGACTGACGAGTCGCTCGCCACGGAGGATGCGGCGCAGGGCGTTGATGGCAACGGTGGGGAGCTTGGAGAGGTTGGCGAGGGTTCGCTTCTTGACGCGGCCGCCGTCGCGGAAGGACTCTCGGAGGAGGATGGCGGGCGGAGAGGCGCGGTTGGGGACGCTCTCGACATACATGGATACCATTATCAAGCTACGGAACATATATTACAAGGCATAAACAACCCATCTCCGTGCCATTACATGGCTACATTTCGCCGGATAATAGCCACCAAGAACCCCGTAAAGCCTTTAGAATCTATGAGTTCAGGCCAAATGACCGCTGAAACTTCCGTCTAGATCGAGGTCGACAGTCAACGAGAGCTACATCAACGGGGTCTCGCCCGCACAGCGCGTGGTTGCGACCCTCGACGCCTACCCCGACTGGGAGATACGATCGGACTGCATAAGCTGAGCAGAGCGGCTGCCTGAGCGCCTGAGCAGCAACGTGCAGACGGTCGCAGGGGCCCTCCCGACGTTGTGGGGTACGCCGTGGTATGCCCTCTTTATACATCCACGTAAATGCATGTATCTTCAATAGCTTACAGCTTTCGTTGCGCTGACGCTACTGCGCGTGAGCGTCGAGACTTCCACCTCGGCCTGCTAACTCGACCTCCTCGCTGTATCGCCACGGACGCTGGGGTGGCGAGGTGGTACTGGAGCTCGGCTGCGGGTCCGGGGCACTGACCCGACATCTGGTGGCCGCCGGTCACCGCGTCATCGCGACCGATGCGTCGCCGGCCAATGCTGGCACTCGCCCGGGAGACGGTGCCGGCGTGGAGGGGTTCCGGCGGCTTGCCCTGCCCGACGACCAGCCCCCGGTGGTCGACGCCGTAGTGTCGGCGGGACACGTGCTGAGCTATCCGCCGAACGCACCGGCCGTCGAGCGCGCTTTCCGGTCCGTCGCGGCAGCGCTGCGGCTTGGCGGCGTACTGGCCGTCGACCTGCTTGATCGGATTTACCGCCCAGCACGGGCCGGGAAGGCGCCCGTAGCAATGGTCAGAGACGACTGGGCGGTTTTCATCGACGTCGACTCCCCGGATCCGGAGACCTACGCCCGCGACATCACGACGTTCGTGCGCAGTGCGTCCGGCGGGTGGCAGCGCGACGACGCGTCATGTCAATGCCCTCGTCCACGCGCCGGATGTGGTGCGTCTGCTTGCCGACGAACGGGGTGTAGAGGCGGAGATCGCCCGCGGGTTCGATGACGGGCAGCGGCTCGAGGAGGGGCTCGTCGCGATTCACCGGGGTGCGACGCCAACCGGAGGGATGCCGAACACCAGACGCCGACACGCCAGTGTCCCACTCTAGCGCTAATCGAGCGAGGATAACGCGGCTCGACGCACGTTACCGCGCTACAGGAAGATCTCGACACGTGGGACCGCTGGGCCACCATCCGCCGCGCCAATCCGCTCATGACCGCGTTCGCGGAGAGTCGCGCGGCCCTGCTGGAAGAACGGGACGCAGCGCGCGCCGACTCCCCGGTATGAACATGGGGCCGGGCCAACCGGACGCTGGCGTTGTCGACGGCCAGCACCGGTGGATGTCCCTGCGCAGGAGGGTGCCCGGACCGGATCGGCTTGCTGTTCGACGATGCTTGCCCGACTGCCGTAACGCCCGGATACCAGTATGGCCGAACGGTTACGGGCAGCGGGGCAGCGGGGCAGCGGGGCAGCGGGCAGCGACTCGCAGAACGCCGCCAGAGCCTTTCCCGACGTTGTGGGGTACATCGTGGGATGGTCTGTCCAGGCATCCGTATAAGCCCATGACAATTCAGTCACTTACAGCGGAAGTCATGCTGACGTTGCCAGAGTGAAGTTCGGCGCGACCACCGGTCGCTTCAAGTTGATCTGGTCGACCGGCCGGCCAATGCGACCCGTTTTCTCGTGCTTGGCAGCGCCGGACGCGATCTGCTCCGCCAGTCTTCGGAAACTCTTGCGGGACGCATCGCCTACCACGAGTTGACGCCGTTTCGCACCGCCGAGACGGGCCCGGACTCGATGGAGCGGCTGTGGGTGCGCGGCGGGTTTCCGCCGTCGTTCCTGGCGCCCGACGACACGGCGAGCGTCCGCTGGCGCAACGCGTTCATCCGGACCTTCAACACGTATCTGGATGCACTCGCGGATGCGCTCGTAGTACGCCGCCTCTCGCCGTGGTGCGAGAACCTGAAGAAGCGGCAGGTCAAGGCTCAGAAGGTCTACGTTACGGACACCGGGCTCCTGCACGCACTGCTGGCTCTCGATTCCGAGTCCGGCCGAATGTGTTTTCGCGTACGCACGATTCCGCTACCATGCACAGACGTGGTGGGAGCGAAGCGAGTGGGCAGGATCCGCGCGCCGGTTCAGCCGCTCCCACGCACGTGGTGGAGGCGATGCAATGAGACGGCGAACCTCTCTTTTCTGTCAGGGCGCGGCCGGCGGGCTGGCGCTGGTCCTGTTCGGTTCAGCCGCGGCTGCCCAGGTCGACCGGGGCAGGATCGACCTGACCGTCGAAGACACCACCGGCGCCGTGCTGCCGGGCGCGGCCGTGTCCGTCACGGGACCGCAGGATCGATCCGACCTCTTCACGGACGTGCAGGGCGAGGCCCACCTGCTGCGGCTTCCGGTCGGTACCTACGTGGTGAGCGTCACGCTGCAGGGCTTTCGCACGTTCGTGGACACGGCCGTGCAGGTGCGCGCCGCGTCGGCGACCCCGCTGGTCGCGACGCTCGAGGTCGGCGGCGTCGAAGAGACGGTGATGGTCTCCGGCACGGCGCCGATCATCGACCCGCGCCGCCAGAGCACCGACACGCACGTCACGGTGGAGGAGCTGCAGGAGATACCGTCCGCTCGCGATCCGTGGGTGGTGCTGCAGACGATTCCCGGCGTCGTCGTCGACCGCGTCAACGTCGGTGGGGCGGAATCGGGTCAGCAGTCCATCTACATGGCGAAGGGCGCGAGCGACAACGAGAACACCTGGACGCTCGACGGCGTGGTGATCACCGACATGGCGTCGCTCTCGTCTCCGACCTACTGGGATTTCGACCAGTTCCAGGAGGTGCGCATCAATACGGGCGGGGCGGACGTGCGGAACCAGACCCCGGGCGCCGCCGTGGACGTGGTGCTCAAGAGCGGCACCAACCAGTACCACGGCAGCCTGCGCGGGTACTTCGCCAACGAAGGGCTGCAGCGCGACAACCTGTCGGACGAGTTGTCCGAGTCGATCGGCGGCGAGACCGGGAAGGGCAACCGGATGGAACAGTACGCCGACTACGGCTTCGAGGTCGGCGGCCCGCTCGTGCGAGACCGGCTGTGGGCCTGGGGCTCGCTGGGCGAGACCGACATCCGGCTGCGGACGCTCATCGACACTCCCGACCGCACCACGCTGACCAACCGGGCGCTGAAGGTGCAGGGGCAGTTGACCGACGGCCTGCGCCTCGGTTTCAACCACTTCAACGGGGCGAAGATCAAGCTGGGGCGCAACGCCGGGCCGACGCGGCCCGACGAGACGACCTGGAACCAGGGGGGCAGCGGCAAGGGCCTTTTCACCGGCTCGGCCACCTGGGCCGGGAGCGATCTGGTGGTCAGCGCCAAGGCGACACAGTACAACTGGGGCTTCTTCCTGACGCCCCGCGGCGGACTCGAACAGGACGTCTATCGCGACGTGAACCGCGTCTTTCACAACTCCTATCTCGACTTCCGGTCGTGGCGGCCGCAGTCGGTGGCCGACCTCGACGCCAACTGGTTCCGTGGCGACCACGAGTTGAGATTCGGCTTCAACTGGCGGCGAAACGGGGTCCGGACGGATCTGGTCTGGCCCGGCTCGGGGACGCTCTCCCTGCATCAGCCGAGCTATCCCGACAACGGCCTGATGCTGTCCGTCATCTACGGCGATTCCGTCTTGAACGCGGAAGGCCGGTATCTGAGCTTCTACGCCAGCGACCGGATCTCCCTGGATCGGCTGACCGTGGACGTGGGTGTGCGGTTCGATCGGTCTGCCGCGTCGCTGCTGGAATCGAGCCGTCCGGCGAATCCTCTGGTGCCGGACGTGCTTCCGGCCCTGACCGCATCGCCTCTGAGCAACACCCACGTCTTCGACATCGTGGCACCGCGCATCGGCGTCAGCTACGCGCTCGGCGACGAGTCGGACACGCTCGTGCGTGCGAGCTACGGGCAGTTCGCCTCGCAGTTGGAGGCGGGGGCTGCCGGCATCCTCGCGGGACCGGTCGACTATTCGGCCGTCTACTATCAGGCAATCGACTTCAACGGCGACGGCGTGACGCAGCGGGACGAGCTGCTGCTGAACAACGGGATCGTGTTCGCCGACGGGTTCGATCCGGCCAACCCGATGTCGAACGAGAGCGTCAACCGGGTCGCGTCGGACCTGACGTCGCCGCGGACGCACGAGGTCATCTTCGGCGTCGATCGGGAGCTGCCGATTCCGAACTCGGCGCTGACCGCATCGGTGACCTGGCGGCGGTTCACGAATTTCATGTGGGACCCGCTCATCGGGCTCACCTCCGCCGACTACGGCGTGGTGGACACGATCACCGCGATGCTGCCGTCGGCCGGCGGCGGAGGGTCGGTCAGCCAGGACGTCTACGCGCCGTTGCCCGGCGTGGCTCTGCCTCCCGGCGGAGGGCGGGAACAGCGAAACAGGGAGGGCTATCACCAGGGCTACTGGGGCTGGGAGACCAACTTCACCAAGCGGCTGAGCAACCGCTGGATGGCGCGCATCGCCTACTCCTACAACGACCACCGGGAGTACTTCACGGACCGGGCGGCGGCCATCGTCGATCCGACGCCGTCGCCCACGAGCCCCAAGCGGACCGGCGGCCTGGTCATCAGCAGCGAGTCGGGCAGCGGCAAGACGGACTTCTACTTCGTGAGCCCGAAGTTCCAGTTCGTCGCCAACGGGCTCTACGAAGCGCCGTACGGCATCAACGTCGCCGCCAACCTGCTGATCCGGCAGGGTTTCGGGCAGCCGTACTTCGAGGAGATCCAGGCCCACCCGCGGGACGCGGCCGCGTTCAAGGACGTGCTGCTCGCGCCCGACGTCGGGGACCATCGGCTGCCGGCCATCACGAGCTTCGATCTGCGCATCGGCAAGGAGTTCCGGGTCGACGACGTGACGATGAACGTGGATCTCGACTGGTTCAACATCCTGAATGCGAGCACCGTGCTCAAGCGCCAGTACGACGTGGGCACGGCCGCGGGGCCCACCGGTCCCGGCAGGACGCTCGAGATCATGAACCCGAGCCTGCTGCGGGTCGGGTTCCGGCTCGGCTTCTAGTAGCTTGCGCCGCAGAACAGAGCGAAGCGAAGTGCTGCCGCGCAAGGTCATGGAGCGGGGGGATGGGCCGAAACGCCGAGCCAGCGAGGCGTTTCGGGGCGCCAGGAGTCTGCGCCGCAGAACGCAACGGAGTGAGTTTGCGGCGTAGACTCCTGGGGTGGTGGGGGTTGGGGCCGAACACGGCGCTCTGCGACGGGTTTGGCGGCGCTAGCGCGTCCCGGAGCGATATGCCGCGTGCACCAGGCGTGCGGGGGGTGGTGAGGATCGGCTTGCTGGCCGCGGCAGTCGCGGGGGGCCTGCCCGCTGCGGCCAGCGCCCAGAATCCCTGCCCGGCTGCACCGTCAGATTCCGCCGCACGGAACGCGCTCGCCCCTGCCCGGACGTCCCTCGAGGACAAGCGGTTCGGATTCGTCGACGACGGCGCGCGCTGGGGGGTGCTCGACAGCATCTGGAACCACAGGGCCGCGGTGGAGCGGGGACTCTTGCGGCCGGTGGGGGCGACAGCGTCGAACGCGGACGAGGGCGAGATCGCGGTGCTGCAGGACGAGGGCGACCTGTTCCGCGCCTCGAACACCTACGACTTGCGGGACGTGACGCTCCGCTTCGCCGCGAACGATGACGGCGGTTACGACGTGACCCACCTCGGGACCGCGGCCTGGCGTTCGTCGCTCGGGGACGCCCTGGCGCTCGACGACGACGACAGCACGACGCTGGCACTCCCGTTCGAGTTTCCCTTCTATGCGGCGACCCACGACGGCGCGTTCGTCAATTCCGACGGCAACCTCACTTTCGAGGAGGGGGACAGCGCCAGCACGGCCCGCGGCGTCTCCCGCCTGCTGTCGGGACCCCCGCGCGTCGCGCTGTTTCTTGCCGACCTCGATCCGTCGGCCGGCGGCGGCGTGTATTCGCAGGCAGGCTCGGACGCGGTCACGGTGACCTGGTGCGCCGTGCCGGGATTCGAATCGCAGAGCACGACCACGGTGCAGGTGAGCCTGCTGTCGACCGGCGTGATCGAGATGACGTTCGATCCGGATATCGGCCTCGGCGATGCGATCGTCGGCCTTTCCCCGGGTCGCACCACGGCGTTCGAAGCGGTGGATCTGAGCGCTGCCGCCGGCGCGGCGGGCGCCGCCGCGGCGGTGGGCGAACGCTTCGCCGTGCGGGGGGAGCTCGACACGGTGGCGGTGGCCCGGAAGTTCCTGCAGACCCACCCGGACGCCTACGACCAGATCGTCATCTGGACCGATCAGCCGGTCCTTTTCGATGCCTTCGCCTACGAGGTCACCATCGGCAACCGGATCCAGGGCATAGGGCAGGCGATCTACGACATCCCGGCGGACTTCGGCAGCGACACGCTGGCCAGCATCGTCGTCATGGGCTGGCTCGGCAAGTACTCCGACGATCCGGAGAAGGTGGTAACCGGCGAGAACACGACGCTGAGCCTGCTGGGCCACGAGACCGGCCATCGCTGGCTCGCTTTCCTGGAGTTCAGCAATCACGACCGGGAGCGCTCCGAGGCGCTCCTCGGCCGGCAGCAGGCCCACTGGAGCTTCTTCTTCGACAGCGATGCGTCCGTGATGGAGGGCAACGACATCGAGGACCTCGGCGGCGGATCGTTCCGCACCGTGGCGGCCGTCGAGGGCTACAGCGCGCTCGACCAGTACGCGATGGGCCTGCTCCACGACCACGAGGTGCCCCCGTTCTTCTACGTCGAGGCGCCGGCCAACGCCACGCCGCCCGCCCGGAGCACGGGATCGCCGCAAGTGGGAGTGACCTTCAACGGCACGAAGCGCGAGGTGTTGATTGCGGACGTCATCGAGATCGAAGGCGCCCGGGTGCCGAGCGCCGACGAATCGCCCCGCGTTCACCGGCAGGCGTTTCTGTACGTCGTGGGGAACGGGCGCGAGGCCAACGTCGATCACGTCACCAAGCTCGACACGATCCGCCAACAATGGGAGCCGTTCTTTGCGGAGGCCACGGACAACCGCATGCGGGTCGAGACCCGGTTGCGCCCGCCGGCCTCCGCGGCGACCACCGATCCGTAAGCCCGGCGAGGTTCCCGCTCGTGATGGTGGCCGCTTCCGGCCCGGTCCGGATCTACAATGCGCGAGAGGTCAGTGTCATGCAACGATTCACACCCGGGCGTTCCATCGCGGCTGCGGCCTTCTGTCTGACGGCGTGGGCCGCGCAAGCGCCTGCGCAGGATCACTCGCAGTACGAGCCGGCCGACATCGAGTACGGCCGCAGCGTCTATCTGGAGCGGTGCGCGGTCTGTCACGGCGAGGACGGCGACAGCGTGGCCGGGGTCGATCTGCGTAGCGGCCGGCTGCGCCGCGCCGCGCTCGACCGCGAGCTGATTCAGGTCATCCGCAACGGCATTGCCGGCACCGGCATGCTGGCCATCGATCTCGACACGGCCGAAATGACCGGCATCGTGGCCTACCTGCGCAACATGACCTACGAGGTCGATGTCGCCAGCCTTGGCGACGCCGCGCGGGGGAGAGCCATCTTCGAGGGGGCGGGCGACTGCCTGAGCTGCCACCGCCTGGAGGGACGCGGGCTCCGCACCGGGCCGGACCTGACGCGGATCGGTTCCATGCGCCCGTTGAGCGCGTTGCGGCGCTCGCTGCTCGATCCGACCGGCACGATGCGGCCCATCGATCGCCCCGTGGAGCTGGTGACGGCGGACGGCACGCGGGTGACCGGCCGCCGACTCAACGAGGACACCTACACGGTGCAGGTTCTCGACGACGCCGCGCGCCTGCGGTCGTTCGACAAGGCCGATCTGCGGGAGTTCCGGGTGATCGAGCAGTCGCCGATGCCCGTCTACGGAGAGCGGCTCGATCCGGCGGAGCTGGCGGACCTGCTGGCGTATCTCGTGTCCCTGAAAGGCTGAGACAGATGACGCGATCCATGGAGACGGCGCGGCGGACGATGCTGGCGTCGATGATCGTCGCGGTCGCCGCAGCCGGCCCCACGGCGCAGGACGTGTCGTTCGAGCGTCTGCGGGCGGCCGCTGAGGCGCCGGCCGACTGGTTGACCTACTCGGGCACCTACTTCAGCCAGCGCTACAGCGAGCTGGACCAGGTGGCGCCCGCCAACGTGCGCGACCTGCAGCTCCAGTGGGTGTACCAGACCCCCGTGTTCGGCCCCTGGCAGACGACGCCGCTGGTGGTCGACGGCATCATGTACCTGACGCAACGGCCGAACGACGTCGTGGCTCTCGACGCGCGGACGGGACGGGTGTTCTGGACCTACAGCTACGCGACTCCGTCCGATCACCGGGCCTGCTGCGGATCGAACAACCGCGGCGTGGCCATTCTGGGCGACCGGGTGTTCATGGCCACCCTCGACGCGCACGTGGTGGCGCTCGACGCGGCGACTGGGGCCGAGCTCTGGGACGTCCAGCTCGCGGATCGGCATCTCGCTTACTCGTTCACGCTGGCGCCGCTGGTCGTCGAGGACAAGGTCATCGTCGGCTCGGCCGGTGGCGACCGCGGCATCCGCGGCTTCATAACGGCGCTGGATGCGGCCACCGGGGAAGAAATCTGGCGCTTCCACACCATTCCGGGACCGGGAGAGCCGGGCCACGAGACCTGGGAGGAGTGTCCCCCGGACCCCGAGACGTACTGCGACCCCGAGGCGTGGATGCACGGCGGCGCGGCGGCGTGGTTGACCGGCTCGTACGATCCGGAGCTCAACCTGATGTACTGGGGCCTGGGCAATCCGGGCCCGGACTTCAATCGCTTCCAGCGCCCCGGCGACAACCTCTACTCGGATTCGGTGGTGGCGCTCGACGCCGACACCGGGGAGCTGCGCTGGTATTTCCAGTTCACGCCCAACGACCCGTACGACTACGACGCGGTGCAGATTCCGGTGCTGGCCGACATCGAGCGCAACGGCATCGAGCTGAAGGCGATGCTCTGGGCCAACCGCAACGGCTTCTACTATGTGCTGGACCGGGAGACGGGCCGGTTTCTCACCGGACAGCCGTTCGTGACGGTGAACTGGGCGGAGGGCCTCGACGACAACGGGCGGCCGATCGAGACCCCGCAGCCGCCGGGGGCGCCGACCTACCCCGGCGTCCAGGGAGGAACGAACTGGTATTCGCCGTCCTACAGCCCGCGGACCGAGATGATGTACGTCCCGGCATGGGAGTCCTATGCCTCGGTCTTCGACGCGCAGCCGCAGGAGTACGCGCCGGGGCGTCCGTTCGTCGGCGGCCGGCCGGCGACGGCCGAGCCGGTGCCCGACGCGCCCACCGTGCCGGGACTGACACGCGGTCCGGTCAATACCTGGACCGCCGCGGCGGGGAGCGGCGCGGTGGTGGCCCTGGATGCGGTGACCGGCGAGCAGCGCTGGAAGTTCGAGATGACCGACGTCACGAGCAGCGGTATCCTGACCACCGCCTCGGATCTGTTGTTCACGGGTGCGCGTTCCGGCTACTTCCAGGCTCTCGACGCCCGCACCGGCGACCTGCTCTGGCGGGTGAGCCTGGGCGGCCAGATCGTCAACGGTCCGATGACCTACGAGGTGGACGGCAAGCAGTACGTCGCGGTTATCGCCGGGAGCTCGCTGTCGACGTTCGCGCTGCGCGACTGACTACCCTGTCGTGCGCTTGACGATGAACCAGCCGACGACGAAGGCGCCGACGCCGGCGCCGAAGAGGCGCGGGCTCGGCCCGAGCGGTCCGGCGGTCACGATGGAGACGAGCAGCAGCCACATCCCGAGGAGCTGCAGCCCGCGGCCGACGTAGTAGAGCACTCCAGGCACGGCTACGGCTCCTCCGTCCGCGCGGGGCCGGTGCGTCCCTTCGCGCGTCTCAACGCCCGCCAGGCGTCGAGCCGGCGGGCCACCTCCTTCTCGTAGCCCCGCATCGTGGGCCGGTAGTAGCGGCGGCCGGCGAGCGTGGGGGGCAGACAATCCATGCCGGTCACGCCGTCCGGGTCGTCGTGCGCGTAGGCGTAGCCGCGGCCGTAGCCCTGGGCCTTCATCAGGCGGGTCGGCGCGTTGCGCAGATGCAGCGGGACCGGCTCGGCCGCCTGCTCGTGCGCGTCGGCCGCGGCCTGGTTGTAGGCCGCGTAGACGGCGTTGCTCTTGGGCGCGGTGGCGAGGTAGGTGACGGCCTGGGCCAGCGCCGTGTTGCCCTCCGGCATGCCGAGGAAGTGCACCGCTTCCTTGGCCGCGACCGCTACCGTCAGCGCGTTCGGGTCGGCGTTGCCGACGTCTTCGGAGGCGAAGCGCACCAGGCGGCGCGCGATGTACAGCGGCTCTTCCCCCGCTTCGACCATGCGCGCCAGCCAGTAGACGCCAGCGTCGGGGTCGCTGTTGCGCAGCGACTTGTGCAGCGCGGAGATGAGGTTGAAGTGCTCCTCGCCCGACTTGTCGTAGAGCAGGGTCCGCCTCTGGATGGCCCGCGCCAGCAACGCGCGGTCGATGCGTCCGGAGCCGTCCGGGCGCTCGTCCCTGCCGTCGCCGTCCGCCGCATCGTCTGCGTCCGCCGCGTCGGGGACGGGCCGGCTCGCCAGCGTGGCGGCCAGCTCCAGCAGGTTGAGCGCCACGCGGGCGTCGCCGTTCGCGTGGTGCGCGATGGCCTCGAGGGCGTCGTCGTCCGCCGTCGTTGCCGCGCCGAGTCCGCGCTCCGGGTCGTCGAGGGCGCGACGCAGGATGGTGGAGGTTTCCTCCGGTGTGAGCGGCCGCAGCACGAAGACCTTCGACCGCGACAACAGGGCGGCGTTGACCTCGAACGACGGGTTCTCGGTGGTGGCTCCGATGAGAACGATGTCGCCCGCTTCCACCCGCGGAAGAAACGCGTCCTGCTGCGCCTTGTTGAACCGGTGGATCTCGTCCACGAACAGGATCGTGCGCCGCCCGAGCTCGCGCCGCGACGCCTCCGCCTCGGCCATCACCGCCCTGATGTCCTTGATGCCGGAGAGCACGGCGCTGAAGGCGATGAAGCGGGCGCGGGTGATGGTGGCGATGAGGCGCGCGATCGTCGTCTTTCCGGTCCCGGGCGGACCCCAGAGGATGATCGACTGCAGCGCATCGCGCTCGATTGCGCCGCGCAGCGGCTGCCCCGGCGCCAGCAGCTCGTGTTGTCCCACGAGCTCGTCGAATGTACGCGGGCGCATCCGCTCGGCCAGCGGAGCGCCGGGTGCGGAGGGTTCCGTCGCGGTCGATTCGAACAGGTGACCTGACTTCATGCGGCCGTCCGCTGGCGACGGGCTTCGTACGCGATCACGGCGGCTGCCACAGCGGCGTTGAGAGACTCGACACCCGCGGCCATGGGGATCGAGACGACCTCGTCCGCGGACTCGACGACCGGACGCTCGACGCCGTCTCCTTCGCCGCCGATGAGGATCAGCAGCCGTCGCGTAAGGTCGAGATCGTACATCGACCGGCCACCCCGAGGCGCTGTCGCGAGGATCGTGCAACCGGCCTGCCGGGCTCGCTCCGGAAGGTCGCCGCGGTCGCCCGCGTCGGCCACCGGGAGCCGGAACGTGCTGCCCATGGCGCCGCGCAGGGCCTTCCATCCGAACGGGTCGGCCGTGGCCTCCGCGACGATGATCCCACCGGCTCCGGCCGCGTCGGCGGCACGGACGATCGCGCCCACGTTGCCCGGGTCCTGGACCCCGATCGGCGCGACAAGGCACCCGCGCGTCGATCGAGCGAGCACTTCATCGACCGGCGGGGGATGATGGGCGGCCAGGGCCACGGCGGTGGAAGCGGAACGGAGCGGGCTGACCGCCGCCATTACCCGCTCGGAGCCTGCCACGACCTGTATCCCCTCGTCGATGCAATGCGCGATGAGCACGGCGACCGCGGGGTCCCCCCGCCGCTTCGCCTCAGCCGCGACGATCATGGTCTCGACGGCCGCGCCGGCGCGCATCGCATCGGCGATCAGGCGTCGCCCGTCGAGCAACAGGTGCTTCCGGGAGCGGCGGTTCGTGCTTGTCGCGGAACGGAAGCGCGCGACGAGCGCGTTCCTGCGGCTGGTGACGGTCTCCACGGTGCTTCGCGGGCGGGCCGAGCATAGCAGATGTGTTACGCTACGACGCTACATTTCCCATGAAAGTACCGTTGGTCAAGCGGATCGAGGGCGAGATTCAAGCGCTTGAGCGCGAGTTGACGCGCGAGCTTCCGAAGGAGATCCAACGGGCGCGCGAGCTCGGCGATCTGCGCGAGAACGCCGAGTACCAGGCCGCCAAGGAACGGCAGCGGCTCGTCGAGTCCCGCATCGGCATGCTGCGAACGCGGCTGTCGGAGATCTCGCTGGTGGACCTGGATCGGTTGCCCCATGATCGCGCTGCCCTGGGATCGACCGTTCTGTTGCGCGCGGAGGACGGTGGCGAGGTGACCTACGAGCTGGTGATGCCGGAGGACGCCGATCCCGCGAAGGGATGGGTGTCGACCGCGTCTCCCATCGGCCGGGCGATCGTTGGCCGGGAGGAAGGCGACGAGATCGTCGTCCGTACGCCGAAGGGCGTTCGCGAGTTCGAGATCGTTGAGCTGACGACAATTCACGAGTCCTGATCGCTGGCCTGTCCGTGGCTTCCATCGAAACGGTTCGCCGGTACGTCCCGCAGTTGCGGACGGCGCTTGTCCTGACCGGCACCGGCACCGCTGGCGCCTACCACGCGGGAGTCCTGCGCGCGCTCGTGGAAGCCGGCGTAAAGATCGATCTGGTGGCGGGGCGCGGGGTCGGTGCGGTGGGGGCGATGTTCGCCGCCGTCGACGGCGGCTCCCGGCTGTGGGCGCAGAGCGGGCTGTGGCGCAGCCGCGGCGTTCGCCGCACCTACCGCTGGCGTCAGACATTGCGAGGTGCGGCGTGGATGCTGGCGGTGGCATTCGCGACGACCTTGCTGCCGGTGGCGGCGCTGGCGCTTGCCGCGGTGGTCTTCCCTGTCGGTTACTTTCTTTCCCTGGTCGGGTTCGAGTTCGGTGGCGCGGTCGCGACGGTCTACGAAGGCTGGCTCAGGGCCGTGTTCGCGCCCTCGTTCCTCCCCGTCTACCTGCCCCGGCTCGTGGTGATCACGGTCGCCTCGCTGCTGGCCCTGCTGGTACTGGACGCCATCGAGCGCTCCCTGCGCCCGAGGATGCGCAGGATCGCTCGCGGAGGCCTGTGGTGGCGGCTGCTGGGCGCTCCGATCGATCACTCGCAGGCCGTCTCCTGGTTCAGCGGAGGCCTCTGGCAGATCATGCACGGCTCGCGCGTGCAGAGGCCGACCGACGACGAGCTGGGACAGCGCTACGCGGAGTTGCTGCAGGAGAATCTCGGGCAGCCTGGGTTCCGGGAGCTGCTGATGCTCGTGCACGACGTCGACGCGCGGCGCGACATGGCGTTCGCCCTGCTTGCCGAGCCGTACCGCAAGGAGTTCCTGCAGGCCCAGTCAAGCTCGGAGGGCGCCGTGCGGCCGCTCGAAACCGTCGACCTGACGCGCGCCCCGCAGCGCCACGCGATGGATGCCTTTGCCGCCGCACTGAGTCTGCCCGTCGCCACCGATCCCCACTACATGACCTTCGAGCACGACAGCGCCTGGCGGGGAGAGACACACCGGCTCTGCGACCGTCCGGAGAGCACGGCGCGGCTGCTCGACGAGGTTGCGCGGGCCGGCGTTCAGCAGGTCATCCTGGTCTCGGCACTGCCGTCGGCGGCCGGGCCGCACGCCCTCAACGCGGCGCGCCGCGACATCCATGGGCGAGCCGGGGAGTATCTCCTGGGCGTCGAACGTGTTTCCATCGACGATGCCATCGATACGCGGCGCGGGCGTTTCCAATCCCTGTTCGAGGTCCGACCGGCGCACAATCCGGTCGGTCCCTTCGATGTCGCCGGTTGCTACGACGACTACTCCGACCGGACACAGACGCTCGACGAGCTGCTCGACCGCGGGTACGAGGATGGTTTCCGCCAGTTCGTCGACGCGGTGTTGGGAGCCAGCGGCGAGCTCATCGAGGTGCCGCCCGCCGACCGGGTGGAGCCCCCCGAGTCGTTCTCGGCACGGCTGGCGAGCCAGGACTAACCGGAAACCTCGCCTTGCCCCGTTGTCTTCAGGGGTCGTGCGACCGCACCCTCGCCGGGGTGCGCGGGTTCCTGCCCGTGGCGCGACGCTCGCCGCTCTGCGGCTCCCGCAGGAACTGCGCGGCGAGATCGGCGAGTCGGGTCGCGATCTCCGCGTCGCCCGCCGGCTGGAACTTCGCCCGGAACGCCTCCAGCGGTACCACGGCCTTGGCCATGGCGCGGTGTCCGCCGGCGCTGCCGATATCGTTGAACCAGCGTTTGACGAACTCGCCCGCGTTGCGTGAGTAACCCAGGTTGCGGACCGACACGACAAGGTGGTCGCCGACGATGCCGGATACCACCGACCACTTGACGTCCTCGAGCTGCAGGAGGAAATCGGCGACGTACGGCACCAGGTCCTCTCGCGGCGCCTCACCGACGTGCGCCGCAAAGACCTGGTCGCGCATCCGGCCCGACTGAACTCCCTGGGTCACGTGCCGCAACCGCTCCAGGGTGATGTCCGATCCCTCCATCTTGCGTACCAGGGCCGGGTCGGCGAGTGGGTAGAGATACGTGAAGGCGTCCAGATCGCTGCGGTTGGTCTGCCGCGACAGGAACAGGGTGTCCGACTTGATGGCGTACAGCATCGCGGTGGCGATGCGCTCCGAGATGTTGACGTTCGTTGCCCGCAGATGCTCGGTGAGGATGGTCGCGGTCGAGCCGTAGTCCGGTCGGATGTCCTTGAAGGTGGTGGTGTAGCCCGTGCGCTCCGGATGGTGGTCGACGACGAGATCGACGCGGGAGAGGAGGCCGCCGAAGTAGTGCGGTTGGACGTCGACGGTGGCGATGCGGTCGAACTCGCCGAGCGATTCGGCAGTCAGGGGCTGGACCTGGATGTCGAGCAGGTTCGCCATCCGCAGGTTCTCGGGACGGGTCACCCCGTGGAAAGCCCCGATGATGGCAGTGGTCTTCGTGCGGTGGAGCAGTGCCCGCAGGGCCAGGCCGCTGGCCAGAGCGTCCGGATCGGGATCGTGATGCAGGAGAATCAGCACGCGATCGGCGTCGGCGAAATAGCGCTGGTACTGCTGGACCCGCGAGCGGGTCAGGGCTCGGCCGAGGGCCCCGAGCAACGATCCCTTGAGGAGGTCGCCGAGACTCAAGCCACTGACCTCGGGAAACGAGGCGAGGCAGTTGTCGGAGCGCTTCGAGCGACGCTCGCCCACGTCGAGCAGATAGGTCAGTACCGCGCCGGCGTCGGCCAGCGCCTCCAGAGTCCGTCGCGCGCTGCGGCGTCCGCTGTCTTCGACGATGACGCACGTAGTGGGCGTCACGTCCATTCGCAAGTACGTGTCGATACGCCGCGGATCGCCCGACCGGGCGGGAATGCCGGCGTCCTGAAGGCGGCGGGCGAGGGTGCGATCCTCGACCAGGAACTCGATGTCCAGAGCCGGCACCAGCGCCTGGTGCAGCGCCCTTACGACCAGGGCATCCTGGCAGACCGCCACGCACCTCATGGGAGCCTCTGATTATATGTCTCGATCCGCTCGGGTTGCATACAGGCAGGTTCGACCGCCGGGCTGAATTCACGATGCGGTATCATCGCGGCCATGAGGTGGCTGGAAAGCCGACTCCTCGCTCCCGTGGTGGCGGCTCTGTTTCTGGCGCCTGCCGGGGTGCAGGCGCAACAGCCGCTGTTCACCAGTCGTATCGACCTGGTGCACGTCGGGGTCACCGTTCTCGACCGGGACGGCAACCTGGTGACGGACCTGACACGCGACGACTTCGAGGTGCTCGAGGACGGTCGGCCCCAGGATGTGCGGTACTTCTCCGTCGGTCTCTCGAGCGATGTCGACGACATCCCCCTGCATCTGGGATTGCTGCTCGACATGAGCGGCAGCATGCAGCGCAACGACCGGTTCCAGAAAACCGCCGCGATCCGGTTCCTGAACACGCTCACCTATGCCGCCGACATGACGCTGGTCGACTTCGATACCGAGGTGCGTGTGGGCCGTTACGGTCAGCAGGACTTCGGTCGCCTGATCGAGCGCATCCGGAGCCGCCGCCCGGAGGGCTACACAGCTCTCTACGACGCGCTGGGCGTCTACCTCGACGGTGCGTTCGAGCAGGATGGACGCAAGGTGCTGGTGCTCTACACGGACGGCGAGGATACGCGCAGCCGACTGTCGATCCGTGACGTGCGGGATCTGCTGCGCGCCTCCGACGTGACCGTCTACGCCATCGGTTTCCAGGGCGAGCTGCGGTCGAGGGGACGACAACGGCAGCGGATGCGCCTCGGTCAACTGACGGAGATCACCGGAGGAACGGCGTATTTTCCGTACTCCGTCAACGGTCTCGAAGAGATCTACGCGGAGATCGTCGAGGAGCTGGACGGGCGCTACTCGCTCGGTTACATCTCGACGAACACACGACAGGATGGGAGTTGGCGGGAGCTCGATGTGCACCTCCGTTCCGATCGCACGGATCTTCGAGACGCGGAGCTTCGCGTCCGCGAGGGGTACTACGCGATCTGGGACGAGGACGAGGCCGCTTCCGACCCGCGGTAGAACCCTCTCCGGCAGCGCCCAGAAACGCCTCGCTGAGATGCCGTCAACTTATGACCGGTTCAATCTCGTCTCCGACTTCGAGCCGCGCGGGGACCAGGAGCGCGCGATAGGCGAACTGATCGACGGCTTGAGTCGCGGCGACAGGCATCAGGTGCTTCTCGGCGTGACCGGCTCCGGCAAGACCTTCACGACGGCCCAGGTGGTGGCCGCGGTGAACCGGCCGACGCTGGTCATGGCCCACAACAAGACCCTCGCGGCACAGTTGTATCAGGAGTTCAAGCGTTTCTTTCCCGACAACGCGGTCGAGTACTTCGTCAGCTACTACGACTATTACCAGCCCGAGGCCTACATGCCGGCCACGGATTCCTACATCGAGAAGGAAGCGACGATAAACGACGAGATCGACCGCCTGCGGCTCTCGGCCACCCGCGCGCTGTTCGAGCGGCGGGACGTGCTGATCGTCGCCAGCGTCTCGTGCATCTACGGACTGGGGTCGCCGGAGGCGTACTACGGCATGCTGCTCGCGCTCGAGCGGGGTCAGCGGATCGATCGCGACGCCATCCTCCGCAAGCTCGTGGAGATTCAGTACGAACGCAACGACCACGACTTCAGCCGTGGCGTGTTCCGGGTCAGGGGCGACATCATCGAGGTGTATCCGTCGTACGAGGAGCAGGCGGTCCGGATCGAGCTGTTCGGCGACGAGGTGGACGAGCTGGTCAGCTTCGACCCCCTGACCGGACGCGCGCACCAGCGGCACGACCGCATCGCGGTGTATCCGAAGTCGCACTTCGTGATGCCGCGCGAGCATACCGTCCAGGCGATCGATTCGATCAAGACGGAGCTGGTGGAGCGCCGCACCGATCTCGAACGGCTCGGCAAGCTGCTCGAAGCGCAGCGGCTGCACCAGCGGACCATGTTCGATCTCGAAATGATGAAGGAGATCGGCTACTGCCACGGGATCGAGAACTACTCGCGGCACCTGTCCGGTCGTGCTGCGGGGGAGCCGCCGCCGACGCTTCTCGACTACCTTCCGCACGATGCGCTGACGATCATCGACGAGAGCCACCAGACCGTGCCCCAGGTACGTGGCATGTACCACGGCGATCGTGCTCGCAAGGACGTGCTGGTCGAGTACGGCTTCCGGCTGCCGTCGGCTGTCGACAATCGACCATTGACCTTCGACGAGTGGAAGGGGCGCGTCGGCCAGGTGGTCTTCGTCTCCGCCACGCCCGGGCCTTACGAGCTGGAACGAAGCGGTGGCGTGGTCGTGGAGCAGATCATCCGTCCCACCGGCCTGGTCGACCCCGCGGTCGAGGTCCGCCCCGTGAAGGGCCAGGTCGACGATCTGCTGCACGAGATCCGGCGGCGAGCGGAGCGGCGCGAGCGCGTGCTGGTGACCACCCTCACCAAGCGCATGGCGGAGGACCTGACGCAGTTCTACCAGGAGCTCGGCGTGCGGGTGCGCTACCTGCATTCGGATATCGATACGCTGGAGCGCGTCGAGATCCTGCGCGACCTGCGGCGCGGAGTCTTCGACGTGCTGGTCGGCATCAATCTGCTGCGGGAGGGACTGGACCTGCCCGAGGTGTCGCTCGTCGCGATCCTCGATGCCGACAAGGAGGGTTTCCTGCGGTCAGCCGGATCTCTCATCCAGACCTCGGGGCGCGCCGCGCGCAACGTCAACGGGCGCGTCGTCATGTATGCCGACTCGGAGACCGACTCGATGCGGGCCGCCCTGACCGAGATGGCCCGCCGCCGGGAGCGGCAGGAGGCCTACAACCGCGAGCACGGGATCACGCCGGCGTCGGTCACCAAGGATATCGATGGCGCGCTGTCGAGCGTGTACGAGCGCGACTACGTCACGATCCCCGACGCGGAGTCGCCGGGCCCTGCGTTCCGGACGCAGGCGGAGCTCGATGAACGGATTGCCGCGTTGCAGGGGGAGATGCGCGCCGCGGCGGCGAATCTGGAGTTCGAGCGGGCGGCCGTCCTGCGCGACGAGGTGCGCCATCTCCGCAAGCTGGAGATCGGCGTGGCCGGTACAGCCTGACTCGTTTCAGCGAGTCTTCCGAGCCGGGATCGAGCGGGCTTGCCGCGCGGGCCGGATGAGTTGGAAATCGGTCGTTGACGCCGGGCGTCCCCGGTGGTAGAACGTGTGCAGCGCCGGCTCTGGCGCGGTCGAAGGGAGATTCACCATGCCGAGTTCGGAAATCGTCAAGCGAGTGGCTGTCGTCGCCGTGCTGGCGGCGGTTGCGGTGGCGGGACAGGCGCAGGCCCAGGAATCGGAGTCGGCGCCGTTGGCGACGGAGTTGGCCGAGTTGCTCAGCGCCGCGGAGTTGGGTGCCATCGCGGCGAGGGATACGGCGGATGAGGATAGGTTCGTGGCCGCGCTGGCGTTTCCCGGCACGCTGCTCGTCGTGTCGGCACGCCTGGAGGTGGTGCTGTACGTGGAGCAGAAGATCGCCGACGGGCAGTATCGCGAGGCCTACATCGATCTGAATGCGGCCTCGATTCCGGAGTCGAAGGTGCTGATCACCGACACGGGGGCGGACGGCCTCTCCGGTGGAGACGATTCGTCCGACATGGTCGATACCGGTTCGGGCGCGGCCCGGTACGACGGCGACGCGGAAGCCGACGCCCAGTACGCGCGCATGTTGCGTGCATTGATCGCGGAGGCGCGCTGATCGCGAGTCGGTTGGCGGCAGAGCGAGTCTTCCGGTACACTGCGAGTTCCGAATCGACGGTCGGGCGCTTGGCTCAGTGGTAGAGCATCGCCTTCACACGGCGGGGGTCAGTGGTTCGAATCCACTAGCGCCCACCACTTCCCGGGTTCCGCCGGGCAGTGGGTTTCGAGACTTCGTTCCCCATCTCCTCAGAGCCGTCCGCTTGCACTTCCGGCCGGGAATCGTTGCCTGCGGCTCCGATTTCCGCCCAGCCGGGTTGGCTTAGAGCGGGGAATCGGGAAGTCGCCGCTCGCCCGGTCCGTCGTAGATGTGCCTGGACGGATCGATGGAGCGCATGGCGTCCTGCCGTCGCTGCTCTTCGATGGCGTGCGTCACGAGGCCCGGGACACGCGAGATGGTGAAGAGCATCGTGGCCATCTCGGCGTCGAGTCCGAGGTCTCCGGCCACGGCCGCAATGGCGCCGTCGGCGTTGAGCGGCAGCCTCGGTTGTCCGGCCGCGGCGCGGCGTTCGCCCAGCTCCTGCTCGACCGCACGCGCGAGTTGCGTATGCCCACCCTCGAGCTCCAGCTCGAAGGCGAGTTGCATCAGGCGAACGGCCCGCGGGTCACGACGGTGTCGGCGGTGCCCGAAGCCGGGGGGGGGGTGCCCGCTGCCGCTCCGTTGATCCAGCAGCCGACGCGCGGCGTCGTCGTAGGACACCCAGTCGCCCACCAGGGCGAGTCCTTCGTCGAGAAACCGCATGCAGCCTTCGATGCTGCCGCCGCCGCCCAGGGGGGAGCCCAGGGCCAGGACGCCGGCCGCCGCCGCGGCCCGCAATGGAGCACCGGTACCGGCGACGTGTCGGGCGGCCAGTGTCGAGGGAGGCGTGGCCCCGTGATCGAGAGAGGCCACCAGCAGGGCGTCCATGACCCGGCTCACGGTCGGCGAGGCAAGCTCCCCGGTAATCAGCAGGTAGATGGCGTCCGCGAAGGACAGCCGTCCCATCAACTCGTCCAGCGGGTATCCGCGCACGAGAATCTTGTCCGGTTCGACCCGAGTGATGGCCGTCGGCCAGCGATCGGGCGGCGACGGATTCCGAGGCGTGGTGTTCGATGGGGCACTGGGCATGTGGTCTCCCGCTTTCGGGCTATGATGCCTCAACTATCCCCAGATAGGGGAGGTGACGGTGTGCGCCGTCGCAATCGAGGCCGTATCCGACCACGAACCGGTCCGGAATGCGGAAGCCCACCAGGTCGACGGGCACCGTGGCCCGGCGCCGCGCAGGCTTGTCGAGGAGCACGACCGTGTCGAGGGTTCGGGGCTGCGCAGCGAGCAGGTGCTCGCGCAGCTTGTGCAGCGTCAGCCCGGTGTCCACGATGTCTTCCACTATCACCACATGCCGATCGCGAAGGTCCGAGTTGGGACCATGAACGAGTCGCGGCGTTCCCGAAGTGGTCGTGGCCGATCCGTAGCTCGCCATCCTCACGAAGTCGATGGTGACCGGCCGTGTCATCGCCCGGACGAGGTCGGCCAGGAACATGAAGCTGCCGTTGAGCACCGCGACGAAATGCGGTGTCTCGTCGGTGGGGAACCGGGTCGCGAGACTGGTCGCCAGCTCGGCCACACGGGTGCGAATCTGCTCGGCCGTGTACAGCGGCGTCGGCATCGCGGGCATGATCGGGTTGATGCACGCGAGAGTACACCATCGGAACTGCGGGCTGGGACCGTCCGGTCCGCCGGTCCCGCGGGGTTGCGAGGGGAATCGGAGGGAATGGGCATGAGACGAGCTTGTGCCGTCGTAGCGGTCGTCGCGTCGTGTCTCGCCGCCGGCGCGCCGGCGGCGGCGCAGCCGGTGGCGCTGGATGGGCATCCCGACATCCGTCTGTTCTTCCAGGCGATTGACTTGGACGGCGACGTCGCCGACGCGGCGCTGGAGCAGATAGCGGCGCGTTGGCGGGACGGCTACGCGGGGATCATCTGGGACCTGGTGCGGTTCATGCGGCCACCGCGGCGACCGGGCTTCGGGCCGCCCAACCTGGGCGATCCCACGAATCCGGCCGGCGGCGGCCAACTGCGGTGGACGGAGCCGGAGCATCCGAGCACCCGTGTCTGGCGGCGGCTGATGCGGTTTCTCGAGGAGCAGTCGGGGCAGCGATTCCGCGGCGACATTCTCCGGGCGCACCAGTGGATCTGGGATCAGCCGTACGATCCGCATCCCGACTACGGCTTCTTCAAGGGGCAGTGGTACGCACAGCTCGATCCCCGCTTCGCCGACTTCTTTCCGCGCCGGGTGTTCTCGTTGATCCGTCTGGACGAGATCGACTGGGGCGGGGTGACCGTCAACGGGATTCCGCCGCTGGAGTACCCCGAGCATCTGCCGGCCGGCGAGGCGGCCTATCTCGACGACGACGACGTCGTGTTCGGGATTGCGGCAGGAGGGCAGACCCGGGCCTATCCGAAGCGGATCCTGGCGTGGCACGAGATGGCGCTCGATCGCCTGGGCGGCGCCGAGCTGACCATCGTCTACTGCACGCTGTGCGGTACCGTCATTCCCTACGAGAGCGTCGTCGACGGCGAGCACATCCGGTTCGGGACGAGCGGTCTGTTGTACCGGTCGAACAAGCTGATGTTCGACCATGGGACGCGGAGTCTCTGGAACACCTTCGAGGGGGTTCCGGTGGTCGGCACGCTCGTCGGCTCGGGCCGCCGGTTGACCCACCGGTCGGTGGTCACGACCACCTGGGGCGAGTGGCGCCGCATGCACCCGGAGACCACCGTGCTCTCCCTCGACACCGGGCACGAAAGGGATTACGGAGAAGGCGTCGCCTACCGCGCGTACTTCGCGAACGACGACCTGATGTTCGACGTTCCGGAGCTGGACGACCGGCTCGACAACAAGGACGAAGTGCTGGTCGTGCTCCTCGAGGACGAGCGGGGCGATCGCCGCCCGCTGGCCATCGCCGCCGATTATCTGGAGGACCACCGCCTCCACGTGGAGGAGCATGGCGGGCGGCGCCTGCTTGTCGTGACGAGTCGCGAGGGAGCCAACCGCGTCTACGACGCCGGCTCGACGGCGTTCGAGCGGCTGTCCGGAGACCTCGTCGTGCTCGATGCGGAGGGGGGACGCTGGCGGGTAACGGAGGAGGCGCTCGTCCATGCCACGGACCCCGAACGGCGGGCGCCGAGGGTGGCGGCGCAGCGCGCGTTCTGGTTCGGGTGGTACTCGCAGTTTCCCGAGACGCGGCTGGTGCATTGATTGCGGCCGGGCGACCGCTTGCCCGGGCATGGTGTGCCGGACCGCTCCGGACCGCTGGATGTCACGCGGCGGCCGGGAGCTTGCGCCGCTATTCCCCGAACCTGAGGGGGACGTAGCCGGCGTCGGGAGTCCATTGCACCCGGCCCACCGCGCTGGATGCCCCGGGGCGGTGGAAGTAGACGAGCGCTTCGAGGAGCTCGGCCGTCGACGGCCGGAGCAACTCGCGGGCGATGGCGGTCATCTCGTCGAAGCGCTCCGTCTCCACGGTCACCATCAGCACCCCGGAGATCGAGTTGACGCTGACGACGCGCCAGCCGGGGCCAGCCATGACGGGATGGCCCGGTCGCGGGCCGGCGGAGGGGGGAGCGGGGCGTTGCAGTGCGTCGGCGCGGGGTAGGGCGGGGGCGTCCACCGGCGGTCGATCGGCGTCGAGCCGGTGCATCTGCACGGCGACGGCGACGAGGCCGGTGAGAGTCGTGGCCGCGGCCGCTATCGCCAGCCGCGACAACAGGCGCGGCCGGCTCGACGCCCGGCCCGCCGGTCCCGGGCGCACGGCGCCGTTCATCGGACGCCTCGCGCCGCCGCTCCGTTGCTTGCGGGCGTGGCCGTGGATTGCCGGCGAGCGTCGGGGCGGCTGGCCGAATGGGTCGGCGCTGCAATACTCTGTGCGGAATCGCGAGTCTCGGACGAACGTACGCATGCGCGGAATGATCCGCGCCTGTACTGGCAAAGGAGCTCGGGAAGCATGAGATCACTGCGCGTTCTGACTGCCGTCCTGGCCGTCGCCGCGTTCGGCGCCGGCGGTGTGCTGGCGGCGGACCTGGAGGTCGGCGACGTCGCTCCGCCGTTCGAGCTACGGGGCAGTGACGGGGCCATCCACACCCTCGCCCAGTACGAAGGCAAGACGGTGGTGCTGGCGTGGTTCCTCAAGGCCTTCACCGGTGGTTGAACGGCCGAGTGCGAGTCGCTGCGTGATTCCAGCGACCAACTCAACCAGTTCGACATTCAGTACTTCATGATCAGCGTCGACGACGCTGAGACCAACCGGCGGTTCGCCGAGTCGCTCAACGCGAATTTCCCCATCCTGAGCGATCCCGGCCGGGGTGTCGCCGAGGCGTACGGCGTGCTGAACGCGGGATGGTCGCTGCCCAACCGGTGGACGTTCATCATCGGCCCCGACGGGAGGATCCTCATGATCGACAGGCAGGTGAGCATGTCGCGGGCGGGACAGGAGCTCGTCGCCAATCTTACCGAGCTGGGGGTGCCTCGGAAGTAGGCCGCTCGGCCGTCCGAGCGGCGCGCATGCACAAGACCGCGAACGGCGGATGACGCCGGCAAGTCGTCCGCCGTTCGCCTTGGTGGGGAGGGCCGCCGGTCAGTTGGACTCGGGGCCCTCCGATTTCTCGTCGACTCGAATCTCGTCCTTGAAGCCACGGATTGCCTGACCCAGCCCCTTGCCGAGACCTGACAGCCGGTTGGCGCCGAAGATGAAGACCACGATGACGAGAATTATGACCAACTCCAACGGGCCGACCGGACCAATCAACGCGAGCATCAGTTCAGAGTGCATCGGATGACCTCTCTCTACTTCTTCCGATTGTAGATCGATTCCTGCTCCAATCCCACTGGCCGGTCGAGACTTGCCGGCGACCGGCGTCCGGCGACCGGACGCCGGCCGACCTTTCATGTTAGGTTAGGCGGCCAGATGACCGATACATCCGGATCCGACGTGCGGGCGGTCCAGGAAGCCCAGGCCCGTTTCGACGAGATGCGCCGGCGGGTCGGCTTGCTCCTCGGTCCGGCCCTGTTCCTGCTCGTGCTCGCGCTGCCGTTCGACAGCCTGTCCCCTGAGGGCCACCGGCTGGCCGCGGTCATGGCGCTGGTTATCGTCTTCTGGACCACCGAAGCACTGCCGCTGGCGGTCACCGCGCTGCTCGGTCCGGTGCTGGCCATCATGCTCCGCGTGGCGCCGGTGCGGGAGGCGCTGGCGCCGTTCGCCAATCCGCTGATCTTCCTGTTCATCGGCAGCTTCATCCTGGCCCAGGCGCTGTTCGTGCACCGCGTGAACGAACGCATCGCCTACGGCGTGCTCTCGTGGCGTTTCATCGGCGCCCGCCCGACCCGCATCCTCGTCGCCTACGGTGCGCTCGCCGCGTTCCTCTCGGCCTGGATGAGCAACACCGCCACCACCGCCATGCTGGTGCCGATCGGCGTGTCGCTGGTCGTGTTCATGGAGTCCGAGGGGAAGCTGCCGAAGCACTACGGCACGGCGCTGATGCTGATGACCGCCTACGGCTGCTCCATCGGCGGCATGGCGACCCCGGTCGGGACTCCGCCCAACATCATTGCCATCGGTTTCATCGGCGAGCAGCTCGGTGTCCGGATCTCGTTCGTGGAATGGATGCTGCTGGCCGTGCCGGTGACGGCCGTGTTCATGGCCATCGTCTTCGTCTACCTGAACTGGGTCGGACGGACCGGCGTCAAGGAAATCCCGGGCGCCGAGGCCATCATCGCGGAGCGGCAGCGCGCGCTCGGTCCCTGGAAGCCGGGCGAGCGGAATGCGGTAATCGCTTTCGGCGTGACCGTGCTGCTGTGGATCGGGCCGGGCCTGCTCCCGCTGTTCCTCGGCCGCGAGCACCCGTTCGCGGTGGCCGTGCTCTCCAGCGTGCCGGAAGCGGTGGCCGCGTTGACCGGTGCCATCCTGCTCTTTCTGCTCCCGGTCAGCCGCACGGAGCGTTCGACGCTCACGTGGAAGCAGGCGGCGCAGATCGACTGGGGCACCATCCTCCTCTTCGGGGGCGGACTCTCGCTCGGAACCCTGTCCGGCGCCACCGGTCTCGCGCAAGTGGTCGGGGAAGGGATCACCGGGCTCGTGCCGTCGAACGGCGTCGTGCCGATCACTTTCGCCGCCACGCTCTTTACCGTGGTGCTCTCCAACACGATGTCCAACACCGCCGCCGCCAACATCGCGGTGCCCATCGTGATCTCCATCGCGGTAGCGGCCGGCGTCGATCCGATCACCCCGGCCGTCGCCGCGGCGCTCGGTGCGTCGGTGGCCGTGGTGCTGCCGGTCTCGACCCCGCCCAACGCCATCGTCTACGCGTCCGGCCGCATTCCCATTACCAGCATGATCAAGTACGGGCTGCTGATGGGATTCCTCGCCATCACCCTGGTGCCGATCGTGACGCTGGCGATGATGACCCTCGTGGGTATCGGCGGCTGACCCGCGCGGCTTGGCCGCTCGGGTTGTCGAGAGGGCCCTTCTCGCGCCGTCCCGCAGCCGCTTGCGCGATCCGGCCGCCGAGCCCTATCGTGCACAGTATCCGACAGCGACGGGCATCCGCGGCGGCAGTGCGCGATTTCCGCCACGGATCCCGAGGACAGGCCCGGTTTCCACGGGAGGCAGATATGAGCAGGCGGCACTTGGCGGTGTGTGTGACGGCGGTGGCGCTGATGTCGGCGCCGGCGGTGGCGGCGGCCCAGGCTCCGGAGGGTTGGGAGGTCCCGCGCCTGGCCGACGGCCGCCCCGACCTTCAAGGGGTCTGGGCGAGCGATTCGGCGACGCCGCTGCAGCGGCCCGAGGAGCTGGGCGACCGCGAGTTCCTCACCGACGAGGAGGTGGCGGCGCTGGCCGGGTACGTCGACGAGTACTCGGCCGTCGGGGGCGACGCGGTCTTCGGCGAGACGCCGTTCCGCCGGGCGCTGGCCGCCCTGGCGGCGGAACCGGCCGACGAAGAGCAGGCTGCGAACCGGCCCCGGCGCCGATCGACCGGCAGCTACAACCAGTTCTGGATGAGCGGCCGCTGGTTCGAGAACCGCACGTCGCTGATCGTCGATCCGCCGAACGGGCGTCTGCCGGCCAGGACCCCGGAGGCGGAGGAGCGCGCCGCGCGGCAGCGGGCCGAGCGCACCTCTCCGCTGCCCGAGCGGCCGACGCTGGCCGACGAAATCGTGCGCATCGATCCGAACATCCGCTGTCTCGGCGGCGGTGTCCTGTTGAGCGGGCGCGGCTACAACAGCACCTACCAGATCTTCCAGACTCCCAGGCACGTGGCCATCCTGAAGGAGATGTACCACGAGACCCGGCTGATCCCGATCGGCGGCGCGGCCCCGACGCGGCATGGTCCGCCGAGCGTCGTCGGATCCTCGAACGCGCACTGGGAGGGCGATACGCTGGTGGTGGAGACCGCCAATCTGTCGCGCGGAGCGAGCGGCTCGACGCGCGACGTGCACGTGACCGAGCGCTTCACGCGGGTGGGGCCGGAATTGCTGCAGTACGAGTACACGCTGGAGGATCCGGCCACCTGGACGCGACCCTGGACCGCGCGCATCTTCATGCGGCCGTCGCCGGGCACCGGCGTCGTCTACGAGTTCGCCTGCCACGAGGGGAACTACGCGATCGAGCACGCGTTGCGCAACGCGCGGTTCCTGGAGGCGCAGGAGGGGCAGTAGAGCGGCCGGCGCCACGGCGGCCGGTTCGCGTCGGGGCGGCCGGTTCCGGGCTGCGGCGGACTCGACCGCGTGCCGGGATTGTCGGCGACGCTCAGGGCGTCGGGACGACGGGCAGGACGACGTGCGACGGGTGGGCGGCCTCGTGGTGGATCGAGTTGTCCGCGAGGATCGCCCGCCGGTGCCGGCCGAGCGGTTCGCCGGTGTTCGGATTGACGTCGAAGCGGGGGAAGTTGCTGCTCGAGATGTCGATCCGGATGCGGTGGCCCGCCTGGAAGCGGTTGGCCGTCGGGAAGGGCTGGATCTCGAACTCGTAGACCTCCCCGGGCGTCATCGGCTCCGGCCGGCTCGGCGAGTTCCGGTAGCGTGCCCGCAGGATGCCGTCCGTGATGTTCATGTCGAACCCGGTAGGGAAGTCGCGGCTCGGCGGGTGGACGTCGACCAGCTTGACCGTGAAGTCGGTGTCGACGGCGGTCGACGACGCGTACAGCGTGACCGAGATCGGCCCGATGACCTCCACCGGCGCTTCGAGCGGATCGGTCTGGAAGACCACCACGTCGGAGCGCGTCTTCAGCGGCAGATACGGCGGCCGCGAGCCGTAGAAGCCGTTCTCCGATCCGCCCCGCAGGCTTCTGAACTCCCGCTCCCGCTGATCGTAGGCGCCCCGCTTGAGAACGCCCGAAAACGACCCGCCGATGGTCGGCACCGGGTGCGCTGGGTCGTAGGTGTAGGTGGTCGGCGGCACGCCGGCCGCCGGCGGGGTCGTGCGCAGCGTGCCGTCCGCGTGGAAGTAGTAGCGGGTCGGTTCGGCCTCCGGCAGCGGCCACTCGTCGGCGTCGCGCCAGTACCCGCCGTGGACCAGCCGGCCGCTCTCGTCCCGGCGTCCGTCGCCCGTGCCCATCACGAAGAGCCGAATCGGCGGCCAGTCTTCGGCCCCGGTGGGCTGTCCTTTCAGGTGGCGGTCGAACCACTGCCGGTGCAACTCGCCGGCGAAGCCGGGCAGGGCCGCGTCCGGTCCGAAGTCCACGTCGCCGGCGTAGGAGCGGGTGTTCCCGCCGTGGGTCCAGGGTCCGACGAGCAGCCGCTGGGGTGCGGTCTTGACCGCCGACAGTCCCAGGTAGTTCTCGAACATGCTGCCGCAGTAGGGGTCGTACCAGCCGGCGACGTGCAGCATCGGCACGTCCGCCGTCCGCCCGTAGTAGCGGCGCCAGCTCACGCCGATGCGGTCCCAGTGCCGGAAATCGTCGTCCGGACCGTCGTCGTCCGCGCGCGTCAGTTGGGTGAGCACGTACTCCTCGAACTCGGGCGCCGCGGCGAGCGGGCTGAGGCCCGGCCGCAGGGGCATCGCCGCGAACCAGTCGGCCACATCCTCGGCCTCGAAGGCGGCCCGCACCACCGGGTCGGGCGAGACGCGGAGCTGGTCGAACGCCCAGCCGAGCTGCTGGCCCAGCTCGAACGCGCCGTGGTTGCGGACCTTGTGGGCCCAGGGGCGGGAGATTCCGCCCTGGTTCAACAGCAGCGCCCGCAGGTGCGGCGGGTTCATCTTCGCCGCGTCCGCCTGCGTGTGGGCGCCGTACGAGGTGCCGAACATGCCGACGTCGCCGGAGCTGTAGGGTAGCGCGGCGGCCCACTCGACCGTGTCGTAGCCGTCGGGGGCGTCGTAGTCGTGGTACTTCGAGAACGTGCCTTCCGATCCGTACCGCCCCCGCATGTCCTGGAGGACCACGACGTAGCCGCGCTCGACGAAGTACTGCGACCGTTCGACGAGCCCGCGCCCACTCTTGCCGTACGGTGTCCGCTGGAGCAGCACCGGCAGCGGTTCCTCGACCGGCATGCCGTTGCGGGCGGGGCGATAGACGTCGGTGGCGAGGCGGACGCCGTCGCGCATCGGCACCATGATGTCCTCGGCGAACAGCACCGCCCCGTACGTCGCGGGAACCGGGACCTGCGCTGGCGCACTGGTTGCGACTGCAAGCAGCGAGACGACGATAGCCGGGCCAGTTCGTGGTATCTGCATTGCCGCTCTCCGTCACCGACCGTGATGCTCAGTCCACCCAGTTCTCCACGGCGAGTCGCGGCACTCTGGAAAGTGCCTGAGGTCGTCTTGAGAGGGAAAGGCTACCGCTCCTCCGCGTCCGGCCGCTTGTAGACCCGGCCGTCCTTGACGACCGCCACCACGTTCCGCAGGTCCCGCATGCTCAGCAGCGGGTTACCGTCGACGACGATGATGTCGGCCAGCTTGCCGGGCGTGAGGCTGCCCAGCTCGTCTCCCAGACCGAGATACTCGGCGTTCCGACGGGTGGCGGTGACGAGGACTTCCATCGGCGGAAACCCGAAGCCGACCATCAGGTCCATCTCCTGCCAGGTGGCGTCGGTGTGAAAATTCAGCGGAGTACCGGCGTCGGTGCCCACGAGCAGCCGCACGCCCGCGTCCCGCAGTTGCCGGAGTCTCGCGCCCATCGCCTGGAAGCGGCTTGCGCGCAGGCCGCCCCCGAAGTAGCCGAACCGCCGCGGATTCTCTATGGAGCGCCGGATGTCCGCCCACAGGTCGGGCGGCGTCAGGACGCGCGCCCGCCGGTTGTCGCGCCGGTCGGGCCACTCCGCCGACAGGCCCTGGACCATCGTCTGGATCATCGTCGGCACGACCCAGGTCTGTTGGTCGACCAGGCCCTGGATGATGTCGGGATGGATGGTGGGGCTGTCTCCGGCCGACAGATAGAGGTGCTCGATGCCGTCCTGGCCGGACCGGATCCGCATCAGCAGATCGTCCCGGTCTCCCACGTGGCCGGTGACGCGGAGGCCGCTCCGCTCCGCCTCGGTCGAAATCGCCTGCAACTGGGCCTGGGTGAGTCCGGTGTGGACCTTGAGGATGCCGGCCCCCTGCGCGATGGCGGTGCGCGCCGCGGTGCGGGCCTCCTCGACGGTGCGGACGTTGATCGTGTGGGTGCGCCGGTGGTGCCGCTGGACCTGATCGTCCGTCCAGTGGGTGATCCAGCCCATGCTGGCCACGATGCGGGGCCCCGGGATCGCGCCGCTCTCGACGCGCTCCCGGGTCGCGACGAGCGCGTCCGGATTGCCCGCGAGGTCGACCGCCGTGGTGACGCCGTTCAGCAGGAGCTGGCGGGCCGAGACCTCCATGATGGCCGCGTAATTCGGGCGATGCGAGCCGTGCCAGTGCTGGTAGTCCGAGTGCCCCAGGATGTCCAGGTGCACGTGGACGTCGATCAGCCCCGGCATGATGGTCATCCCGGTGGCGTCGAGGATTTCGGCGCCGTCGGGAACCGCGAGCGTCTCCCGGCTGCCGGCCGCCACGATGCGGTCGCCGTCGACCAGGACGATGCCGCCCGGCAGGGGCGGCCCTTCGTGCCCGTCGATGAGCAGACCGCCGACGACGGCCAGCGTGGCGCTCTCGGGCTGCGCGTCGCGTTGGCCGTCGAACGGCTGCGCCAGGGCGGGTGACGCGACTGCAAGAGACAGGGCGACCGCCGCGCCGTACAGCGCGGGAACTGCTGCCGCCAGGAGCCGCTTGTGCCGGGGGCGCCGTGTCGGGACCATGCGCGACCTCCAGGATCTCCCCGTACGAACCACCGTCCGAATCTCGTCCGACCATCGCCGCCGGCTCCGTCTTGCGCCGCGCCAAGCCCGCTTGGGACTCTGCGCCGTTTCTGCGACGCATGATCCTGGCGCCGCGCAGTTCGCCGCGGGCACAACCCGCCGTCCGGTGCTCACGATGGCAGGCGGAACGCCAGGTATTCGCCCGGGTAGCCGCGCCCGCTGACGGCAACCACGATGTACTGCCGGCCGCCGGCCCGGTAGGTCATCGGCGACCCCGACTGCGGCGCCGGCATGAAGACCGCGCCCACTTCGTCGCCGGTCGCCTTGTCGTAAGCCCGCAGCATTGCGCCGCGCCCGTCCGGCGTACGATGGAAGCCGCACTCGCCCATCACGACCAGCGTGGCCGTGATCAGCGGACCGATCAGATGCGTGCAGGGCTCGCCCGTGCGCGGGATTTCCAGATCCGCCAGCGCCGGGTGGTTCTGCACCAGGTCCGGCGTGTCGCCGTGAGGCCGCTGCCACAGGATCTCGCCACGATCCATGTCGATGGCGGAGAGACGGCCGTACGGCGGCTTGACCAGCGGCAGCCCCCGCACGTTGAGATCGCGCAGGCCCCCGTGTCCCACCCCGTACTTCGCGGTTCCCTTCACGTAGCGCATGTCCGAGACGTCGGGTCCGGGGCTGGGAATCAGCTCCCAGGAATAGAAGCCGGTGCGCGACGGCACGTACAGAATATGGGTCTCGGGGTCGTAGCCGCCGCCCGGCCAGTTCGTGCCGCCGCTGCCGGCGCCGAGGCCGAGCGTCGCGATCGGGCCTTCCGGCCGGCTGACGACCGGGGGCGTGAACATCGGTCCCAGCCTGTAGCGCGATACCAGCTCGGTCGCTTCCGCGCGCAACTCGGGCGTGAAGTCGATCAGGTCGTCTATCGACGCGCCCTGCCGATCGTAGGCGGGCGGCTTCGTCGGGAACGGCTGCGTAGGGGAGTACCACTCGCCCGGCACGTCGCCCCGCGGCACCGGCCGTTCCTCGATCGGCCAGACCGGCTCGCCCGTGACCCGGTCGAAAACATAGAGGAAAGCCTGCTTGCCGGGCTGCGCCACCGCCCTGACGGTCCGCCCGTCGACCGTGATGTCGGCGAGGATCGGCGGGCTGGCCATGTCGAAGCCCCAGAGCGGATGATGCACGAGCTGGAAGTGCCAGAGCCGCTCGCCGGTCAGCAGATCGACGGCGACGAGGCTCTCGCCGAAGAGGTTGTCGCCCGGCCGGTGTCCGCCGTAGTAGTCGCCGGTCGGCGACTCCACCGGCAGGTAGGCGATGCCCAGCTCGGGGTCGGCCGAGATCTGCGTCCAGACGCCGTTGTTGCCGTTGGTGCCCCACGAATCGCCCAGCCAGGTGTCGGCCCCGAACTCGCCCGGCCGCGGGACGGTGTTGAACGTCCACAGCCGCCGGCCGGTGCGGACGTCGAACGCCTGCACGAGCCCCTTGATGTGGTTGTGGGTGGGGGGCGCCGCGCCGTCCGCGAAAGTGCCGCCGACGATCGCGACGTCGCGCGCCACCGTCGGGGCGGCGTTCGAGCCGATGGCGCCGGCGATCGGGTCGATCCGCCGGCCGTCGCCGACGAAGGCCGCCGTCTTCAGGTCGACGGCGCCCTCGCCGCCGAAACCGGGGATCCGCTCGCCGGTGGCCGCGTCCAGCGCCACCAGGCGGAAGCCGATGGTCACGTAGAGGATCCGCGCCTCCTCGCCGTCGGTCCAGTACGCGAGGCCGCGGCCGGACAGCCGGCGTGGCGAAGTTGCCGCCCGCTCTCCCTCGTCCTCGCGGTGCAGCCACAGGAGCTCGCCGGTGGCGGCGTCGAGCGCGACCACCGCTCGCCGCGTGCCGCCGGTCGCGTAGAGCACGCCCCCGGCCATCAGCGGCGTCCCTGCCAGCTTGAACTCCGGCGCCGGGCCGAGATTGTCCGTCCTGAAGCGCCACGCCAGCTCCAGGTCGCTGAAGTTCGAGGCGTCCACGTGGGCGAGCGGCGAGTAGCGCGTGTGCCCGGTGTCGCCGCCGTAGCTCGGCCACTCGCCCCGTTCCGTGGTGAGAGCTCGATAGTCGGCGTCGGGCTCGTCCGCCGCCGGCTGGCCGGCGGCGGCGGCCGGCAGGGCGCCGATGGCCAACGCGAAGGTCGAGCGCAGCAGCAGACGCTGGAACATGCTTCGTATCATAAGGCCGTCATCGGTCGGACCATGGATTGAGCACAGCGACGCCCGCCTGGCGGAAGTCGCTCTCGTTGCGCGTGCATACGGTCAGGGCATGTACGTGGGCGGTCGCCGCGAGGAAGAGGTCCGGCTGGCTGAACGTGATCGACTGCTTCCGGCCGCGGGCGACCATGCGGCGCCATTCGAGGATCACATCCTCGTCCACGGGAAGGATCCGCCGGGCGAACCAGGGTCGCAGCCCCTCGTCGAGCCATGTCTCGAGCTCTTGCCGAAACGCCGCATCCGGCTGGCATTCGATGCCGTACCGAATCTCGGCGAGCGTGACCGTGCTCAGGAAAAGGCTTTCGGGCACTTGCCCATCCGACCACGCCTTGACCTGATGGTCGGGTCGGGTCTTGCGCAGCTCCGACACGACGTTGGTGTCGAGCAGCCAGCCGCTCAAAGCTCGACCTCGCGAACGGGGCTCCGGACGCCCCCGCTCCCGAACTCGAGGCGGTTCAGTGGAGATCCCGACAGGAGATCGTGCAGGCGAGGCGCGGTGCGTCTGGCCCGCAGGCGGTCGAACTCGTCGGCCGCAACGACGACCACCGCGTTCCTCCCGCGCACCGTGACCCGCTGCGGCTGGCCCGAGGCCGCGAGGCGGACGACCTCGCTGAACCTGGCCTTGGCCTCTCCGAGCTTCCAGCGCTGCTGGTGTGCCGGCTTCGTGGAAAAGCGTACGGACGGAAGTTCGGCCAATGTGATGTCCTTCTGTGACCAATATGGTCAAGAGTACACCGAAGCGACGCTGAACGTCGAACGTCAGTGGGGTCGGGGACCTGCATGCCGGCGCGTTGGTGCCGAGCGGCGGGGCCCGCGACTCGAAGCCGGTCTTCGAGCCCTGACGAAGTGCTGGCCGATCCTCCATTGGGGCGCGGCGGCCAGAGCCGCGGAGTGCGTTTGATGGCGCGCGATCGTTCTACGCCGTGAGCCCGTCGAGCGGGCCGGACACGTCCACGAAATCGCCGCGCTGACCGCGCACCTGCCGGAGGCCCACATGGCCGACGTCGAGGCCCATGGCCTGCGCGACGCTCACCAGCAGCCGCTGGTGCGGCACGCCGGCGAGCCGGGTTCGTCCGCCCGGGGCGAGCTGGGCAGGAACACGCATCTGTACGGGCGTCCGGTCCGGCCAGTACAGGTAGCGCCCCGTCCGGAAGGCCCACGAGCCGCCGATGAGCACCGGGTTGTAGCGGCTGTAGCCGTGCCAGCCGTCGCCGAGCTCGGAGCCCCAGACGATGAGGGTGTTGTCCATCACCGAGCCTCCGCCCTCGTCGGGAATCGCCTCGAGCGTCTCGACGAGCCGCGCGATCTGCCGCGCGTGGTGACGCACGTAGTCCGTCATCGCGGCGTGCTTGGCCGGGTCGTCGTAGATGTAGTGGGCGATGCCCTTGTGGACCTTGTCGCTGATGTGGTCGGCGCCGAACTCCGCCGTCGGCATCTCGCCGAGCGAGAGTGACACCACCCGGGTGATGTCGCACCCGAACGCCGCGGCGACGATGTCGGTGAATGCATCGAAGCGCCGGTCGTACTGCTCGAACGCGGCGGCAGGCCGCGCCGGGGCGTCGCAGGCGAGCGCCGCGAGTCCTTCCAGCCGCCGGCCGAGCCGGTCGACGAGCCCGAAGTGGGATTCCACTCGAGCCCGGCCGATGGCATCGAAACCGCCGGCCAGAGCGCGATACTCGCGGTAGGCGAAGTCGAGCGTGGTGCGCCGGCGCGTTCCCACCGCGTCGCCGGAGGACGCCGGTCCGAAGACGCGCTCCCAGGCGCCGAGCGGCGTGTTCTCGGCCGGCAGGCGTACCCCGCCGAGGTTGTAGGCGATGGGACGGCCCGCCTCGAGGGCCGCGTCCACCGACAGCTCCAGCGACGGCAGCCGGTCGGGCCGCGCGATGTGCGCGGCGACGAGCTGGTCCAGCGACGCGGAGGTCGACCGCGTGTCCCGCGCCGAGAAGTCGGCGTTGTTGCCGGTCCAGGCGTGAATCCAGCCGCGGTCGTGGCGGTTGCCCCCGGCGTCGAGCTCCGCCGTCGCCAGCGACAGGCCGTCGAGCACGACCATGCGTCGCCGGTGCGGGTGGAGCGGCGCGAGCGGCGCGCTCAGCTCGTCCTCCGCGAGCCGCGTCAGGTCGAGCGACCAGGGCTGCGTCTCGGGCATTCCCGCCGGAAGCATGCGCCAGGCGGCGTAGGGCCACCCGTGGCAATGGCTGATCACGACGAGGCGTCGAGGAGGCGCCGCGGATTCGGCGAAGGCTTGCAGCACGCCGGTGGGCCAACCGGCGCCGAGGGCGGTCAGCCCCCCGAGGTGAAGAAAACGCCGGCGCGTGATCATCGCGTGTCTCCAGCGGTGTCGCCGGCCGCCCGGCCTGCGCGGAACCGGTCGCTGCCCGCAATCGACACCAGCAACTCCTCGATCGAGTCGTTTTCCCGGAATCCGCGCTGAATCGACCGCAGCTCCGGGGCGTCGTCGTCGATCCGGTCGCCCAGAGCATAGCGCGTCCAGTGCAGCGCGTAGCAGTCGCGGACGCGGTCGCTGGCCGCGAGCTGGTGGACGAAGTCGATTCCGTCGGTGAAGGTGAGCGTCTCGCCGCCGGGCAGCGACAGGGAGCCGCTCGCGTCCACCGTTTGCCCGTTGTCGCGCGCGCGCCACGCGCCGAGCGCGTCGTAGTGCTCGAACGCGAAGCCCGGCGGATTGATCCGCCGGTGGCACGAGGCGCAGGCCGGAGGAGCGGTCGCGGCGGCGGTTCGCTCGCGGTTCGTGCTGTCGACCGCCAGCGAGTCCGGCGGGAGCGCGGTCTCGGCTCCCTGGATCGGCGTGCCGAGCTCCATGCAGGCGATGCGTTCGAGCAGGTGGACGCCGCGCAGGATCGGGCCGGGCTGCACGGCGTAGGCGCCGACCGCGAGGACCGACGGGTGCGTCAGCACCCCGGCCCGCTGGTTTCGCGGGAACTCGGCCGGGTAGAGCGTCAGCGGCTCCTTGCGGCCGATGGACACCGCGACGAACTCGATCTGCCGCGTGACCTCCGGCTCGTCGAGCCGCGTGACCCCGGCCCCGTAGATCGGCGCCGTCGCATCCGACAGGTAGCCGCGGTGGTCGGTCAGCAGGGCGGTGAGCGTGCCGTCGCCGCCGAAGACGGTCTGCTCGACGAAGAGCTCGGTCTCCAGCTTCAGCGAATGCCGCACCGGGCCCAGAATGGCGGGCCACTGCACGTCGTCGTCGCGCGCCGTCTCCAGCTCGGGTTCGATGCCGAACCGCGGGCCGAAGGCGCGGCGCGCGGGCGCGATGCGCAGCACGTCGTCCGTGCCGAGCCACTGGTTGTGAAAGTGGACGATGGCGGGCCGCGCTTTCGGGTCCTCCAGCATCCGCCGCGCCTGCCGCTCGACCTGCCGCCGCGTCTCCAGCTCGCCGGCCGTGGCCGCCGCGAACAACTCGTCGTCCGGCATCGAGTCCCAGAGAAAGTAGGAGAGCCGGGTCGCCAGCTCCCACGAGGTGGGGCCGTCGCCCCCGGCGTCTCCCCGTTCGACCCGGAAGTGGAACGCGGGCGCCTGCAGGACGCCCGCGACCGTCAGTGCCACCGCTTCGTCCAGCGGGCCGGCCGCGAGGTTGGTGCGCCAGAACGCCTCGATCCGCTGCCGCTCGTCGGGGTCGAGTGGACGGCGCCAGGCGCGCTCGGCGAACCGGTCGATGCTGGCCCACGCGCAGCGCTCCCGTTCGGCGCGGGGCAGCGCCCTCCATTCGTTGCAGGCGAAGAACGTCGGCGACAAGAGGGCGAACGACGCGAAGTGCATCGCCGCCAGGTGCAGCTCCTCCACCTGGTACGAGGACGGGTCTTGTCCCTGGACGATCCCCTCGAAACCGCCGGTGCCCGGCTCGGCGGGGAACCGCCAGGGCCAGACCGGAGGCGGCGGCGGGGGCAGGAAGACCCCCTTGCTTGCCGCGCGGCGTGGGCTCAGCGTGTCGGCCAGGGCCGGCCGCGGCGGCCACCGCTCGCCGTCGCGCGGAAAGCCGAGCAGGTCCGCGACGGTGTGGTTGTACTCGGTCGGGGTCAGCGTCAGAGGCGGTGTACGCGGTACGGCGTCCGGCCCGGCCGCCTCGCTCGGCCGATCCTGGGCGATTCCGGTCGCGCCGAGCAAGACGGCCAGCGTGAGTGTCACGGCGGATTTCATCGATGGGCTCGCCGGGTGGCGGTTCACGGGCCGGTCGGTGCGGTAAGCGCGAGAATCGCGCTGATAGCGCTGTCGCAGGCCGTGGAAGCACCACCCCGGCTCGAGTCGTCGTCGCCGACGAGGCTGCGAATCTCGAGCATGCACACCGCCACGGCTGCGAGTTGCCGGTGAATGGTCGCAAAAGCTGCTGCGGTCGAATCCTCGAGAGCCTCGACCCGGGCCCGCGCGTCGCGAATCTCCGCGCGCACGTCGCGCATCTCCGCGCCGGTCTCCGCACGCAAACCACCAACTTGCGCGGCAACCTCCGTGCGCAGACCACCAACCTCCGCGCGGACGTCGCGAATCTCCGTGTGCATGTCGCTGATCCGCGCGTTCGTGGAGCACGAACCGCCGACGACGGCAGCGACGATTGCGCCGACCCCGAGCAGGAACGTGAGGTTGTCGATGGACACTTCGGTGCTGCGGCGCAGCGTCGCCGCCGGCTGCTCGACCGTCGATCGATCAGACATGGATCCCCCTTGGAAATCCCATCCCGTTCCGGAACGGGATCCCGTGGTTGAAGGGGGCAACGGGAAGCATGACCCAAGAATATCACCCATTTATCCGGTATCCGGCCGCATCCCGGCACGGCTCAAGACCTGACGGAGGGTGCGGCTGGACGGTCATTCGCACCTATAATAGGTGCTGTAAAAAGACCTGTTCACGAGGGCTGAACAAATGACCGTCAAGTTCTCCGAAGACGTCGTGCCGTTGACGGATCTGAAGACCAACCCCGGCCGTGTGGTCAAGCGGGTGGCCGATTCGCGCCGCCCGGTGCTCCTGACCAGCCGGGGGCGCGGCGTCGCGGTGGTGCAGTCCGTCGCCGAGTTCGAGGCGGCCGAGGATGCACGGGCCTTCATGCGCGCGGTGGTCGAAGGGCTGTCCGACCTGGAGGAGGGGCGCGACTTCTCCCTCCGCGAGGTCAGGGCGCGGCTCGGCCTCGGATAGATGATGGCCGTCGCGATTCGCGTGGCCGCGTCGGCGCTCGCGGACCTGGAGGATATCCGGGCCTGGTATGCCGAGCGGCGAGCGTCGGAGGTCGGAGACCGCGTCGTCGCCGGGATTGTCGAGCGCATCGAATCCCTCGCGGACCATCCCGGCCTGGGCCGCGTCGTGCCGGAGTTCGAGCAGTCCTTCCTCCGGGAGCTGATCCAGGCGCCCTTCCGGATCGTGTACCGCCGCGATCCGGATCTCGTGCGCGTCGTTCGGGTCTGGCGCGGCGAGCGGCGGATGAGCCTGCCCGCAATCTCGCCGGTGCGGACTGCTCCTCCCGGCGCCGCCGACTGACCGTCGAGCCGGCGTCGTCGTCGACTCATGCTTCGGCCTGTGCGGCTGCGCGCAAAGAAAACGATTGCAACTGCCGCGCTCCTGCGCTAGGTTGCCTTTCCGGGCCGTACATCATCAAGGAGGAGTTGGAGCCGGCAGGACACGCGCATACGTCGTCGTCGTCGTCGTCGTCGTCTGTATCGACCCCATACGCGATCGGGTGATCGCGCGTCCGGTTTTCGGAAGGAGGGTGGAACAGTGCGAAGGCTTGCGACGCTTCTCACCATCGTCACGCTCGTCGGCGTAGCTGCGACATCGGCCCTGGCCCAACAGGGCCGGACGGAGCTTCGCGGGAGTGTCACCGACGAAACCGGAGGCGCCCTCCCGGGCGTGACCATCTTCATCCAGAACGAGGCGGACGGCACCTTCCGCGAGGTGATCACCGGCGGTGACGGCAGCTACTTCGCGGCGCAGTTGCTGCCGGGGGTCTTCACGGTCACCGCGGCCCTGCCGGGCTTCGGCACGTTCCAGACGACGGGCTACGAGTTGCGGGTCGGACAGACGGTCCCGCTCGACATCATCCTCGGCGTGGGCGCCCTCGAGGAGACCGTGACCGTCTCCGGGCAGGCCCCGCTGGTCGACCTCACCTCGGCCGAGGTGGGCGGCACCCTCGACGACTCGGAGCTGATAGAGATGCCGCTGCAGAACCGCAGCGCGTTCGCCGCGATCTCGCTGCTGCCGGGCATCCAGTTCCTGCCGTCGTCCTCGCAGGGCGCCGACACGATCATCGCCAACGGCCAGACCGCCGCGTCCAGCTCGCTGAACTTCGACGGGGGCTCCAACAGCGGCTCCAGCAGCGGCGGCGCCCGCGGCAGCCAGGTCAGGATAGCGATCGAGTCGGTGCAGGAGTTCCAGGTCATCAGCGGCCAGTTCGACGCCGAGTTCGGCCGCTCCAGCGGCGCCGTCATCAACGCGGTGACCAAGCGGGGCACGAACCAGTGGTCCGGGGCCGGCTTCAGCTACAGCACCAGCACCAACATGACGGCCAGGAACTTCTTCAACGCCCAGCAGTTCGCCGAGGACCCGAGCGTCGAGAAGCCGTCGAACAACAAGTACGAGTTCGGCGGCGTGTTCGGCGGGCCGATCGTGCAGGACACGGCGCACTTCTTCGTGAGCCTGGAGGGGCGGGTCGCCAACCCGGCCCGGGCGCAGACCTTCAGCACCCGTCCCGAGCTGAGCTGGTCCGCAGCCGAGGAGTGGCGGGCGTTGAACACCATGTACCGGGTGGATCACCAGATCAACGGCAACAACTCCTGGGCCCTGCGCTACGTGGACGAATCGAAGCCCGAGCGCAACCAGATCGGCAACCGCACCGAGCTCTCGCCGCTCAACAGAGAGGAAGACGACTACATCTGGGTCGGGAGCTACACCAGCGTCATCGGGAACAACGTCGTCAATACGGCGCGGTTCACTCGCGTCTTCGAGGCCCGCGGCGGCGGCCCTCCCTCCTGGTTCGACCTGGGCGGGGGCGACAGCCGCGACGGCCAGATGCGGAACCTGCCGCCCACCTACGTCTACGACAGCTTCCAGGACGGCGTGCCGTGGGCGTGGAATCGCGACGACTCGCAGTGGCAGTACAACAACACCACGTCGTGGTTCGTCCCCGACATGATGGGCGATCACGACTTCAAGTTCGGCGGCACCTACCACCACTCGGCCATCGACGACTTCGCCGAGCACTGGTTGGGCGGCGAGTTCCATTTCGCGACCGACCGGCCGTTCGACCGCGACGACCTTTCGACCTATCCCGAGCGGCTCCGGGTTCGCGTCGGCGACCCGGCCGGCCAGACGTTCGCCTACCCCATCGACACGTTCGAGGTGTTCTTCCAGGACAAGTGGACGCTGAACGAACGCTGGACGCTCGGGCTCGGCGTCCGCTGGGACGCGGAACTGCTGAGCGCGAGGCGGTCCGACAATCCGCTGATGGTCCCGGGGACCGACCCGCGCGACTGGAACAACATCTCGCCGCGGTTGTCGCTCGCCTACGACGTGACGGGCGACGGCCGGTCCGTCATCCGGGCGGGCTTCGGGCACTTCTACGACCGGACGCTCTTCAGCGGACTCGACAACGTCCTGCAGGATCCGGTCATCACCGACTCGTTCGTGGCCTCTTTCCCCCGCGGCGGGGGAGACCAGGGCGGGCAGGAAGATCCCGGGCCGCGCAACGGCATGCCGATCCAGGACCCCGAGCTGGCGGGAGCCATCCGCATCGGCTCGGCGGCGAATGGGGAGTGCGGGCCGGGGACCACACGCGACGGCGTGCCGGACTGCTTGCTGCTGAATCGCGACTTCATAGAGTCGATCTACCCCAGCGGCTCGTCGAGCCGCTTCAACGAGGCCAACGCCTTCATCGACAACTACCGCCGGCGGCAGCCGTTGTTCGCCCAGTACACGCTGGGGTTCGAGCGCGAGCTGGCGCCGACGCTGTCCATCGGGGTCGACTACGTCAGCATCCGGGGCAGCGGACTGCTCAACCGCATCAACTACGTGGCGCCGTACCGCGACGGAATCAGCAGTTCCGACGAGCTCACGTACTACGACGTGTTTCCGGACCGGGACGGCGGGGTCTACAACCGGCAGGACACGGTGTTCTACCCGAGTTGTCCGCAGGCGGTGACCGACGCCGCTCTCTACAGCAGCAATCCTGCCGTGCTGCAACGCGAATGTGCGAAGGCGGATCCGCTGACCGGCATCGATCCGCGGACCGGCCTGCTGATCGGCGTTTGGGCGCAGGGCCGGCTGCTGTCCATCGAGAGCACCGGGTTGTCGTCCTACGACGGCCTGAACTTCTCGATGGAGAAGCGGTACTCGAACCGCTGGGGCGCCCGGCTGTCGTACGCGCTCGGCTACTCGCGCGGCGACACCTTCGAGCAGTACGGCACCAACGGCATCAGCGTCAACGGCGTCCAGACCCAGGTCCTCGGTGACCTGAACATGGAAGAGAACTGGCAGCCGGCGGAGCACGACCGCAAGCACGTTCTGACGCTGAGCGGGCGCACCGAGCTGCCGGGCGGGATGACCCTGAGCCCCATCTTCCGCTACATGAGCGCGAACCCGTTCACGATGTACAACAGCCTGTGGGACCTCGACCGGAACGGCACCAATTGGGACCCGATTGCCGCGGGGACCTACACGGGCGAGGGCCCCAACGCGTTCACGGTGGAGCACAACGGCCGGCAGGGCGGCGCCCGCGCGGGCAACTACCTGAACCTGGACGTGCGGTTCGGATGGCGGGCCCGGCCCGCGGAGGGGGACACGCTCGACATCTACTTCGACATCATCAACGTGCTCAACCGCCCGAACTTCTTCGTCGCGTCGACGGCGAACGGGAACCAGAACAGCGGCAACTTCGCCCGCTACACGCTGCTGCGCTCCAACGGGATCCCGCGGCAGGCGAACTTCGGCGTGCGGTACGGCTTCTAGCCGGGCGGCGCGTTTCGGAGGCACAGCCAGTCCTTGGAGCCGGGCGCCCCATCCCGCGGGGTGCCCGGCTCTTGGCTGTACGGTGCTCTCCGCGAGCCGGCCTGTCGGGCCGCGATGATCCGGGATCCCGGATCCAGGAATCGGGATCCCACCGCGTCGAGCGCGTGCCGATCCGTCCTGCGAAGCCAATGTTGACCGGCATGCCCGGGTTCCATGACGTTGCCGATGCGATGGCCCGAAGTATGCATTCGAGGGGCTGGCAGCGGGTGCGCGGTGCGAGTACGGACTTGCATCCGCCGCGCGTCTGCGCTACGGTGCGGTTTCGCCGTTTGCGGATCAGCAAGGAGGAGCGGGAGGTCGGAGTACAGCCAGGAAGCACGGGCAGTCGGCATCGTGGCCGCCTGCTGCAATCCAACAGAACCGCTGATCGTTCGTTTCGGTTTACGAAGGAGGTGGAATAGTGCGAAGGCTTACGACATTCTTGCTCGTCGGCGCGCTCGTGGGCGCGACGGCGGCGCCGGCCCTGGCACAGGTGGGCCGGACGGAGCTTCAGGGAACGATCACCGACGAGACGGGAGGCGCCCTTCCCGGGGTGACCGTCTTCATCCAGAACGAGGCGGACGGGACCTTCCGCGAGGTGATCACCGGCGGTGACGGCAGTTACTTCGCGGCGCAGTTGCTGCCGGGGACCTTTTCGGTCACGGTGGCCCTGCCGGGCTTCACCACGTTCCAGATCACCGGCTACGAGCTGCGCGTCGGTGCGACGACTCCTCTCGACGTCGTCCTCGGCGTGGGCGCCCTCGAGGAGACGGTGACGGTCTCCGGGCAGGCCCCGCTGGTCGACCTGACCTCGGCGGAGGTGGGCGGCACGCTCGACAGCGCCGAGCTGGTGGAGATGCCGCTGGTCAACCGCAGCGCGTTCGCCGCCATCTCGCTGCTGCCGGGCATCCAGTTCCTGCCGTCGAGCTCTCAGGGCAACGACGGGATCATCGCCAACGGGCAGACGGCCGCGGCGAGCTCGCTGAACGTCGACGGGGGGTACAACAACGACTCCACCGGTGGCGGCGCGGGCGGCAGCCAGGTCAAGGTGGCGATTGAGTCGGTGCAGGAGTTCCAGGTGGTCAGCGGGCAGTTCGATGCCGAGTTCGGCCGTTCGTCCGGCGCGGTCATCAACGCGGTGACCAAGCGGGGGACGAACCAGTGGTCGGGGGCCGGCTTCAGCTACAGCACCAGCACCGGAATGACGGCTCGCGACTTCTTCAACAACCAGTTGTTCCAGGAGGACTCGAGCACGGACAAGCCGACGAACAACAAGTACGAGTTCGGCGGCGTGTTCGGCGGGCCGATCGTGCAGGACAAGGCGCACTTCTTCGTGAGCCTCGAGCGGCGGCTCACCAACCCGGCCCGGACGCGGAGGTTCAACAGCCGTCCGGACCTGGACTGGTCCGTACCGGAGAAATGGCGTGCGTGGAACACCATGTACCGGGTGGACCACCAGATCAACGGGAGCAACTCCTGGGCGCTGCGGTTCATGCGCGAGCTCAGCCCGGAGACCGACCGGTTCGGCAACCGGACGCTGACCTCGGGTCACAACCAGGAGGACGACGAGATGATCTGGGTCGGGAGCTACACCAGCGTCATCGGGAACAACGTCGTCAACACGGTGCGTCTCACCCACAGCTACGAGAATGCCGCCGGGGCCTCTCCCGCGTGGTACGCGCTGAACGGGCACGTGAGCCGCGACGGGCAGATGCGGAACCTGGCTCCCGGCTACAACATGGCCAGCTTCTGGGACAACATCGCCCCGTGGGCCGGCGGCCGCATCGACTCGCAGTGGCAGTACAACAACACCACGTCGTGGTTCGTTCCCGACATGATGGGCGATCACGACTTCAAGTTCGGGGGCACGTTCCACCGGTCGTTCATCGACGACTTCCGGGAGAACTTCCTGGGCGGCGCGTTCCACTTCAATACGGACATGCCGTTCGACGTCAACGACTACTCGACGTACCCCGAGCGGCTCCAGATTCGCGTCGGCGCGCCCACCGGCAACCAGTTCGCCTATCCCATCAACACGTTCGAGACGTTCTTCCAGGACAAGTGGACGCTGAACGAGCGCTGGACCCTCGGGCTCGGCGTGCGGTGGGACGCCGAGTTGCTGAACGCGAAGCGGGTCGACAATCCGCTGATGGTGCCGCAGACCGATCCGCGGGACTGGAACAACATCTCGCCGCGGCTCTCGGTGGCCTACGACGTGACGGGCGACGGCCGTTCCGTGTTGCGGGCGGGCTACGGGTATTTCTATGACCGGACGCTCTTCAGCGGGCTCGACAACGTCCTGCAGGACCCGGTCATCAACAGCTCGTTCGTCGCCTCCTTCCCCCGCGGCGGGGGCGAGCAGGGCGGACAGGAGGATCCCGGGCCGCGCAACGGCATGCCGATCCAGGATCCCGAGCTGCAGCAGGCCCTGCGCATCGGCTCGGCGGCGGCCGGCGAGTGCGGGCCGGCGACCATCCGCGACGGTGCGACGCACTGCCCGCTGGTCAATCACGCCTTCGTGGATTCGGTCTATCCCGTCGGCACCACGGACCGCTTCAACGAGTCGAACGTCTACGTCGACAACTACCGCCGGCAGCAGCCGTTGTTCAAGCAGTTCACGCTGGGGTTCGAGCGCGAGCTGATGCCGACGCTGTCGATCGGGGTCGACTACGTCAACATCCGGGGCAGCGGGCTTCTCAACCGCATCAACTACGTGGCGCCGCTGCGCTCGGGAATCGACAGCAGCGACCCGCTCACGTGGTATGACGCGTGGCACGGAACGGACCGGATCGGGGTCTACGACCGGACCGACACCGTGTTCTACCCGAGCTGTCCTGCCGCGGCGACGGCCGGCATCTACAGCAATCCCTCCGTGATGGCCGCGGAGTGCGCGAAGGTGGGTCCGAACGGCCTCGGACCGGCCGGCCTGCCGATCGGCGTCTGGCAGGGGCGGCTGCTGTCGATCGAGAGTGTCGGGGAGTCGGCTTACGACGGCCTGAACGTCTCGGTGGAGAAGCGCTACTCGGACCGCTGGGGCATGCGGTTGTCGTACGCGATGGGCTACTCGCGCGGCGATACCTTCGAGCAGTACGGCACCAACGGCGTCAGCCTCAACGGCGTCCAGACCCAGGTCCTCGGCAACCTGCACATGGACCGGAACTGGCAGCCGGCCGAGCAGGACCGCCTGCACATCCTGACGCTGAGCGGGCGCACGGAGCTGCCGGGCGGGATCACCCTGAGCCCCATCTTCCGCTACATGAGCCAGAACCCGTTCACCATCTACCACAGCCAGGTCGACCTGGACATGAACGGCACCAACTGGGACCCGCTTCCCGCGGGCTCCTACAGCGGCGTGGGCAACAACCCGGTCACGGCGGAGCACGACGGCCGCCAGGGCGGAGCGCGCGCGGCCGACTTCATCAACATGGACCTGCGGTTCGGGTGGCGGGCCCGCCCGGCGGAGGGGGACACGCTCGACATCTACTTCGACATCATCAACCTCTTCAACCGCCCGAACTTCAACAACCCGGTCGGGAACCAGAACAGCAGCAACTTCATGAACTACACGTCGCTGCGTTCGGGAGGCATCCCGCGCCAGGCGAACTTCGGGATTCGGTACGGATTCTAGACAGCACGTCTAGACACTGACCGGAGACCATTTGGAGCCGGACGCCCGCGAGGGGCGTCCGGCTCCTTTTCTGTACGGTGCGTTCCGCGTGCCGCCAGCCAGTCGCGACGTCTCGACGCGCTGGGGTTCGGGCGGGTGTTCGTATAGTGTAAAACTGTGATAGATTGATCGGCATGACCGTCGCGGACGTGACCCACAATCGAAAACGCCACGGCCGCGCCGGTCGCCATGACGGCGGGCCGTGTTCCACGCACGCTCGCATCGCCGCAGCGTGGAGTGCACGATGACACCAGAGATCGTGTCGGTCGTCTTGACCGGTGCGGGAGTGCTGGTCGGGGTCCTGTTCGGTGTGTGGCGGATGCTCGCGCACTACGAGTCACGAAACGATGCAGCTCACGCGGAATTGGGCCTGCGGATCGACGTCATGAACACGCGCATCAGCAAGCTCACGGAAGGACTGTCCGCACGAATCGACGGGCTGTACGAGCTTCTCTCCTTGCAGCGCGGTTGACGTTGGCCGGCCCGGCGTTCCGCCGCCACCTCGGGGCATCTAAGCGGCGGCACCGGTCCGCATGCCAGCAGGCGCTGCCGGTCCGTGCGCTAGTGACGGAGGGCGCCCATACGGGAGCCCCACGCGGAATCGACCCCGTGGAACTGCGTTGACCGTGTTTCAGGGGCCTCCCGGTCCCGGCAGGACCGTCGGCTCGCCCGTCCGGGCGAGCGTATATGAGTCGCGCGCCTGCACGTCCAGTCCGTCGCGGGCGACGGTCACGCGCAACGCGCGGCGGCGGTGGGCCGGGTCGGGATTGCTGGTGTAGTAGCCGACGACGTAGTAGTCGCTCGTCTCCGCGTCGATCTGCCGCAGCAACTCGGAGAAGTTGTTCGTGTTGACGATGGAGATGCCGCCGGTCAGCTCCGCCAGCGTGCGCAGGCTGGAACGGGCCGCCATCATGTACTCGCGCCAAGCGTCGATCGGCACGTCGTAGTCGATGTCGGGGGCGGAGATGAGCCCTCGCGGGTCCATCGTGTACAGCGTCGTGTTGGCGCGGGTGGCCGTGTCGGTTATCTCGGCCAGCTCGGCGATCAGCTCCCCGTCCGCGAACACTGCTCCCTGGCGCTCGATGCGGTTGAGCGGGTTCAGGATCTCGGTGGGGTCCACGTTCTCCCCGGCGAGGTCGAGCGGGCGCTCGCGCAGGAGCTCGTCCCGCAGGGGTACGCGATGCAGCCGCTGCAGGGCGAACGGGTTCAGGTCGTATCCGCTGCTGACGTAGATGATCACCTTGCGCCGGTCCTGAATCTGCGCCAGCCCCTCCAGGACGTTGTTCACCGTCAGGAAGGCGCGGTGCGCGCGCCAGCGCAGCTCGCCGGGGCCGTCCGGCCCCTCCTGCGTGTTCTCGATGAGGTCGCGCGGTGTCATGCCGTTGCCGACGATCCCGTCCACCGCCGACTTCACGTGACCCAGGTCGTAGGTGAGATCGACCGCCGTTCCGGCCGAGCCGTTGGAAATCAGCCCCACCAGGTCGCCGTCGTGCACCAGGATGTCGGCCACCTCCTTGACGAAGTGGCGGACCCGGGGGGTGGTCTCCGGCTCCAGGTGCATCGCGTCGACGAAGAAGACGATGATCCGTCCCGGTATCTGGCTCTGGACGCGGCGTTCCGGGAGAATGATGCCCTCGTGTACCGGCGGCGGCGGCACGAGCTGGTTGAAGACCCGGCCGCCGTGCACCAGGATCAGTGACGCCACTTCCTGTGGCACGCCGTCTTCGTCTATCCGGAAGTCTGCCGGCGTCAGATCGGGAACGAAGGCGCCGTTGGCGTCGCGGACGATGACGTCCGTGCGAATCAGCGTGACACCGGACCGGAAGGTGCCGGCTTGCGGGGGGCCTGACGCCTGCTCGGGCTGAGCCTCGGCCGCCTGCGCGAGTCCCACCACCAGAACGGCAAGCCCGATCCCCAGCCCGCCACGCATGAACCTGGACCGAATCGCATGAAGATTGCGCATGGGATTCACATCCTCCTTGTCGACACAACGAACATCCTAACCCGTCTTGTGCGCGACACGGAAGCCCGGCAATGCGAGTAGGATGGGGGAGAGGTGCTCATGAATGCTCCAATGCGCGGCTCGCTGGTGATTCCTCTCGCCGTGATCGGTTTCTCCGGCTTGGCTCTGCACGCCGCGTCGGCTGCCGGCGCGGAACAGTCCCGGCCAACGGTCGCGGACGCCGTGGCGGAGATGCTCCGCGATGGCCTCGACCTGGAGGGCGTCACGGTGACCGTCGCCGGCACCGAGGCGACGCTCGCGGGGAGCGTGCCGACGCTGTGGGACAAGACCGAGGCGATCAACCGGACCCTGGAGTTCCCCCAGGTGGAGACCGTCGCCAGCGAGTTGACCGTTCCCGAGGTGGAGGACGACAACGAGATCGCCCGCGAGGTGGGCCGGGTAATCCGGAACTACCGCTACATCACCATCTGGGACTACGTCGGCGGCGGTGTCGAGGACGGCGTGGTGACCCTGAACGGGGCCGTGACGCAGGACCGCGACAAGCCGGCGGAGCTGTTCGAGCGGGTGGCGAGAATCGGCGGTGTGCAGGAGATCCGGATGCAGATCGCGCGGCAGTCCACGTCGAGCCGCGACGACCGCCTGCGCATGGAGATTGCCGCCCGCGCGTTGCGGCACCCGACGCTGTCGCACTACACGCTGACGGGCGACATCATTCCGCCGTTCCGCATCATCGTGGACCAGGCGGTGGTGATGCTGGTCGGGTCGGTCCGCAGCGGGGCCGAGAGCCGCGTTCTGGAGACGATCGCCCGGCAGGCCTTCGAGTCGGAGGAGGTCAGGAACCTCCTGCAGTTTCCGCGGTGATACGCCGACGTTCGATTCTCTGGCCGTTTGCCCGCCGGCTGACTGACGCCGGCATTGACCGCGACCACGCCGACGCCTTGGCTGCCGCCATCCGCGAGGCTGCCGAGCACGGCGATCACGTCACGCCCGACCTCTTGCGGGCAGAGCTTTCCGCCCTCGAAACCCGGCTCATCAAGTGGATGGTCGGGACGGTGCTCGCCGCCGTCGGCGCGACCGTTGCAGTACTCCGCCTGCTCGGTTAGCTGGGACACACCGCCAAGCGTCAGGGCGCAAGCTGGGCGATCAGTCCGGTGGCCTGAGCCGCGAAGCGACCGTCGGGCTCCCGTTCCACGTAGGTCCGCCAGTATGTGACGGCCTCGGCGATCTGCCCCGCGTTCAGGCTCGCCATCCCCAGCCAGTAGTTCGCCTCGCCGTGGCCCGGGTCCAGCTCCAGGGTCTGCTCGAAGTGGCCGCGGGCTTCATCGGTACGCCCCGCGTTCCAGGCGGCGAGGCCCTGATTGAACACCGCGCCGGCGCCGCTGCCCCCGCCCGTGGTCCCGCTCCGCAGCCGGGACGCCTCGGCGCTCGCGTCTCCCGCGTCATCGAAGCGCCGCTGAGCGTTGTAGACGGCGGCCAGCGTGTCGAACGCCGCCGCGTCGTCCGCGGCGATCTCGGTCGCCCGCAGCAGGGCCTGCTCCGCCTCGTCGTAGTTCCCGCGCTGGAACTCGACGATGCCCAGGTTCCGGAGGCACTCGCCGCAATCCGGAGTGGACTCGATGGCTTCGGCCAGGAGTTGCGCCGCCTCGTCGTAGTTGCCTCCGCGCGCCGCTTCCAGGCCGCCCTCGAACGCGTCGGCCGTCGCTTCGCGTGCTTCCAGCTCGGCGATTTCCTCCGCGGAGAGGCCGGTGCGGTCGACCTGTCCCCGGCCGAGGACCTGCACGTCCAGCTCGAACTGCTCCCCGGCGGACACCCTGAGGTTGTACCTCTGGATACCGATCCCCTCCGCCGTGACCGTCACGGTGTAGGGACCGCTCGCGAGGCCCACCTGGATGTACTCGCCCTCCGCGTTCGACGATGTCTCGAAGCTGCGCGTGATGCCGCCCAGGAACTCCATGAGGACGTGAGCGCCCGCGACGGGGTTTCCCTCGTGGTCGGTCACCACGCCGTAGATGCGCGCGCTGTTCTGGGCGAATGCGGGCTGCGCGAGGACCACGGCGACGGCCGCGGCGAGCAGGGTCAGGCGTATCGGTCGCGAAACGGGCATGGGATACCTCCGGGGGCACGCGGTGTCTGAAACAGGCTCACGATATCTCACCGGCCGACCGAGGGCAACCCGTGTCGCGGCGTCGGCGATGCAGGACGGGTAGCCGGCGGCATCGGCCCAGGACCGTGGGGCACGCGCGTCGAAAGATGTTTGTCCCCCGACGGATCGTATAGACTGGTCTACAGGTCTAGTCTTGGAGGGGGGCACCGTGCATACCGTCGGTTCCTACGAAGCGAAGACACGTCTGCCGGAGCTGCTCCGCGCCGTCGAGTCGGGAGAAGCCGTGACGATTACGCGGCGGGGTGTGCCCATCGCCCGGCTCGTTTCGGTCGACCATGACCCGGGGGAGGAGCCGTCGACCGTCATTGCGAGGATGAAGTCGGCCCGCGCGCGACGGCCGCCGATTTCCGTGGACGAGATCCTCGCCGCTCGCGATGAGGGACGTCGCGGTTGATGCCTTTCGTTCTCGACGCGTCGGCGGCCGCGGCCTGGTGTTTTCCCGACGAACAGGCTGGCGCCGCCGATCGCGCTTTCGACAGGTTGACCACCGACGAAGCGGTCGTCCCTCACCTCTGGTGGTTCGAGATTCGCAACGTCCTGATTGTGAACGAGCGCCGCGGCCGTGTCACCGCGGCCGACACCACGGCGTTTCTCGGTGACCTCGGCCGCCTGCCGATCCGGGTGGACGCCAATCCTGGAGAACGCCTTGTTCTCGCCCTCGCCCGCAGGTACCGCCTGACCGTCTACGATGCCGCGTACCTGGAGCTTGCGGTGCGTCTGGATGCGCCGGTCGCGTCGCTGGATCGTGCACTGAACGCCGCCTCCCGGTCCGAGGGCGTGGGTATCGTCTGAAGACGTCTGCGAACGACATGGACGGCCGGCTGGAATCACGCGCGGCGGTCGACGTGGTGGTGGTCGGCGGCGGGCCGGCCGGCGCGTCGGCGGCCCGGCTGCTTGCCGCATGGGGGCATTCCGTTCTCCTGCTGACCAGGTCCGAGGTCGGGACCCCGACGTTGGCCGAGTCGCTGCCGCCCAGTTGCCGGAAGGTGTTCGAGGCGGTTGGGGTGCGAGAGGCGATCGAGGCGGCGGGGTTCCTCACGGCGAGCGGAAACACGGTCTGCTGGGGCGGTGGTCCGCCGCGCATCGCGACGTTCGGCGGAGGTCGGGTCGGCTATCAGGTCCTGCGCCGGGACTTCGACCGGCTGCTGTTGTCCGAGGCGCGGCGCGCCGGCGCGTTGCTGCGGACCGACGTGACCGTGCGCGACGTCGCGTTGCGGGACGTATCGTTGGCGGGCAACGGCGATGATGGCACGAGAGTCGAGTCGCCGGGCGGTCCGGTAGCGGCGGGGTTCGCGAATGGGGCCTCGCCGAGTGTCGGTGTCACCGGGCGGGACGGCCGTGGTGGTGCGGTCGCCGCGACGGCGCGAATGGTCCTCGACTGCTCCGGTCGGGCGGGGGTGGTCGCGCGTCGGCATCGCACGCGCGCGCAAGCCGGCGAGACCACGCTGGCGCTGATCGGCGTCTGGCGGTCCGCCGCTACCTGGTCGCTGCCGGCAGTCGAGTCGGATGGCGAGGGCGGCGCAGCCGGCGAAGACTCGCAAACCGTCGTCGAAGCCTACGCGGACGGCTGGGCATGGTCGGTACCCGTGCCGGGTCGCCGCCGCTATGTAACGGTGATGGTCGATCCACGCACGACTCGAACCGATCATCCGGGTTCGCTGGCCGCGCGGTACCATGCGGAGCTCGCGAAGACGAAACACCTGGCCCGGCTCGCCGGCGGCGCGACGCTGGAGGGCCCACCCTGGGCTTGCGACGCCTCGCAGTACGGCGCCCGCCGGTTCGGGGGGCCCGGGTTTCTCCTTGTCGGCGATGCGGCGACCTTCATCGATCCGCTCTCGTCGTTCGGGGTCAAGAAGGCGATGGCGTCGGGTTGGCTCGCCGCGGTGGTGACGAACACCTGCTTGCGGCATCCCGACCGCGCGGACCTGGCCCGCCGCTTCCACGCCGAGCGGGAGCAGGAGGTCTGGGCGAGCTACCGGCGGCAGGCGTCGGCGTTCTTCGCGCAGGTGTCGACGCAGGAGTTGCACCCTTTCTGGAACGACCGTGCGGATCCGGTGGCGGTGGACGGCGCCGCGGAACGGTCAGGCGCGGCGGACGTGGTCGAGGCGTTGCGGCGCGATCCGGCGGTGCGGGACGCGTTCGAGGCGCTGCGGCGCGCGCCGTCGATCCGCCTGCGGCCGACGCGGGCTGCCCGCACGACCACGGCCCCGGCGGTGGTGGGGCGCGAGATCGTGCCCGACGCCAGCCTGTCGATCGCGGCGGGCGAGGCGGGGACCGTGACCATCCGCTATTTGCGCGGCGTCGATCTGCCGGCGCTCGTCGCCATGGCCGGTCGGCAGGCGCAGGTGCCGGATCTCTACGAGGCCTACGGGCGGTCGCATCCGCCGGTGGGGCTGGCCGATTTCCTCGGCGCGCTCTCCGTCCTGGTTGGCAAGGGGCTGTTGCGCAACGAGATTTGAGCGCGTCCGACGTGCTGGTCTGGGGGTTCGCCCTGAAGTGAGAGCTTGGTATACTCGAAAGCAAGTGAATACACATTGAACCGGCGGTTTGAGGAAAGGCGCGCAGCGCGGTGGAAGCAGCGATGGAGTACTTGCCGGAGATCGCGGGACTGCTCAGCGTGGTGTTCGTTGTCTGGAGGATGTTCACGTACTACGAGAAGCGTAACGCGGACGCGCATGCCGAGTTGGGCAGACGGATCGACGCCGTTGCGGCGGACATGGGTGCGAGAATCGATGCTGTTGCCGGGGATGTGAAGTACATGCGCGGTGTTCTCGACACGCTGCTCGCCAGTCTGAAGCAGTAGTGGGCATTCGACCGCGCCACGAATGTGTGCTACAACAGCATCAGTCATGTATTTCCCATTTCCGGTTTCTTTGCGCCGCGCCCCGTGTGTCGCGGCGCTGTGCGGTCGGTTTGCGGCGGCGGTTGCGGTGCTGTCGGTCGTGGCCGCCGGCGCGCCCGCCGCGGCCCAGGACGCGTCCTCCGGCGCCGTGCTGCCCGACGGCGGCATCCCCGTCACCAGCGATCTGGTGCACCGCGTCTGCGGGACGTGCCATCGCGCCGACGAGCAGCGGCGCATGAGCCGCATCTCCTACCAGCGCACGACGCCGGAGGGCTGGCAGCAGACCATCCGCCGGATGGTGCTGCTCAACAACCTGCAGATCGAGCCGGCCGACGCTCGCGAGGCGGTGCGCTATCTCGCGACGAACCACGGCCTCGCCCCCGACGAGGCCCGGCTGGGGGCGTTCGAGGTGGAGCGCCGCAACATCGACTTCCGCTACGAGGCCGATCCGCAGACGCAGCAGACCTGCAACCGCTGCCACTCGATGGGGCGGGTGCTCAATCAGCGCCGGACACTCGAGGAGTGGGAGCTGCTGACCGCTATGCACCGCGGCTACTACCCGCTCGCGGACGTGCAGGGGTTCATCTCGGGCGACTGGCTCGGCGGGCCGGGGCCGGAGGCCGAGGACGGGGACGACGGCCGGACGGCGGTCGAACGCGCGGTGGCCCACCTGGCGGAGGTGTTCCCGCTCGATTCGGCGGAGTGGGCGAGCTGGTCGGCCAACATGCGGGCGCCGCGGCTCGAGGGCACCTGGGCGCTGGTCGGCTTCGAGCGGGGGCAGGGGCCGGTGTACGGCGAGGTCGTCGTGGAGGCGAATCCCGCCGCGCCGGACGAGCTCGAGACGCGCGCGCGCTACACCTATCCGGCCCGCGGCGTGGACGTCACCCGGACCGGGCAGGCGCTGGTCTACACGGGCTATCAGTGGCGCGGACGCAGCACCAGCCCGGAGCATTTCAGCGCGCGCGAGGTGATGTTCGTCTCGCGCGACCGGGACGAGATTGCCGGCCGCTGGTTCACCGGCGCCTACGACGAGCGCGGCATCGACGTGACCCTGCGCCGGGTGGGGCCCGAGCCGACGATCACGGGCGTCTACCCGTCCGCCGTGCCGGCCGGGGCGGGGGAGGCGACCCTGCGGTTGTTCGGCGCGAACCTGCCGGACGGACTCGACGCGGCAGCGGTCGATCTCGGCGCGGGCCTGACCGTCACCGGCGTCAGCGACCAGTCTTCGACGGCGGCGACCCTGCAGGTGACCGTGGCGCCCGATGCGCGGGTCGGCAGCCGGGACCTCTTCGTCGGTCCCGCTGCGCTGACCGAGGCGGTCACGGTGTACGACGAGATCCACCGCCTGGAGGTGACCCCGGCCACGGGGCTCGCCCGCGTGGGCGGCGTGGCGTTCCCCAAGCAGTACGAGCGCTTCGAGGCGCGCGCCTGGCACGACGGTCCCGACGGCGAGTCGGGCACGGACGACGACCTCGATCTCGGGATGCTGGTCGACGTCGATTGGAGCGTCGAGGAGTACGCGGTGACCTTCGACGACGACGACACCGCGTTCGTGGGCACGCTCGGCGAGCACGGCGTGTTCGAGCCGGCCGTCGACGGTCCGAATCCGGAGCGCAGCGGAGAGCGCAACAACGTCGGCGACGTCTGGGTGGTGGCGACGCTCGCCACGGCCCCGGACGGCACCGCGCTCGACCGGCCGCTGCGGGCGCGGGCGCATCTGCTGGTGACGGTGCCGCTCTATATCCGGCGGGGGGAGTCGGGCCAGTGACCCAAATCGCGCTCGGCGAATGTCATCCATTCGAGGCGGCGGGCCGGCAGTTCCTGTACCTGGTGCCGAGCGCCGCGGTGTTCGCGCTCGACGACACTTCGGCCGCCGTCGTCGAGACGCTTCGCGGCGGGCATCTGGCCGCGCCCGACCTGTACTCCCGGCTGGCGCCCCGCTTCGACGCGCGGGTGGTGGAGGCGAGCCTCGCGGAGCTGGCCGGCGCGCGCGCCATCCTGCCGGTCGATCCGGCGCCGGTCGCGGCCCCGCCGCCCGAGCCGGCCCCGAACATCATCCCGCTGAAGCCGATCCCGCTCTCGACGCTGGTGGTCAACGTCACGAACCGCTGCAACCTGAGCTGTGCGTACTGCTACGAGTACGGCGAGGACAAGATCGCCGAGCCGACCGCGGGCGGCATGCCGAAGCTGATGAGCGAGGAGACCGCGCGCGAGAGCGTCGAGTTCATGATCGAGCGGTCGGGCAACAGCCCGGTGGTGCGGCTGACGTTCTTCGGCGGCGAGACGTTGCTGAATTTCGCGGTGCTGGAGAAGACCATCCCGTACGCACGCCGGCGCGCCGCCGAGGCGGGCAAGCGGGTGGAGTTCAGCCTGACGACCAACGGCACGCTGCTGCGCCCCGAGGTCATCGAGTTCCTGGCCGACAACGACGTGGGGGTCACCATCTCGATCGACGGCCCGAAGGAGATGCAGGACAAGTTCCGCGTGTTCCACGACGGGCGGGGCAGCTACGACGTGGTGGCCCCCAAGGTCCGCGAGCTGCTCAAGCGGCACACCTCGCGACCGATCGGCGCGCGGGTGACGCTGACCTCCGACGTGCTCGACATCACCCGCATCTACCGGCACCTGCGGGAGGAGGTCGGCTTCTGGGAGGTCGGCTTCGCGCCGGTCACCACCTCTCCGGGCCGCGCCCACGCCATCGGGGAGACCGGCTTCGACTCGATGCTGGGGCAGTTCCGGGAGCTGGCCCACGAGTTCCTGGAGGCGGCTCTCGCGGGCCGGCATCACGGCTTCAGCAACGTGCGCGACACGGTCGAGGAACTCCACAAGGGGGCCAGCAAGGCGCTGCCGTGCGGCGCGGGACTCGGCCTGATGGGGGTGGCGACGAACGGCGACGTGGCGCTCTGCCACCGCTTCGCCGGCTCCGACGCCCATAAGCTCGGGACCGTGCAGGACGGTGTCGACGAGACGTCGCAGGAGGCGTTCCTCGACGCGCACCACATCGATCGCAAGACCGACTGCCGGACCTGCTGGGCGCGTCCGCTCTGCGCCGGCGGCTGCTACCACGAGGCGTACACGCGCTACGGGACCACGCAGGCGCCCAACCTGCATTACTGCGAATGGATCCGGGGCTGGACCGAGACCTGCCTGGAGATCTACGGAGAGATCGCCGAGCGGAACCCCGCGTACCTGCGGCGTTTCGACGGCGGCGGCACTCCGGAAGAGGGCAACGATGACGCACCTGAGACCCATTAACCAGAAGGCGGCCCGGATCGCGCAGGGGATGGCCGAGGCCCGGCATCGCGCAGGGGCCGGGAACGGCCGGACCGGCGGTGGCGAGGACGGCCGCGTGGTGGCGTTGCAGGACAGTCCGGCGGGTCCGCCGCAGCAGGAGGGGCCGCACATCCCCCTCGGCTGCAGCTTCATCTTCCTGCCCGGTTGGGAGGCGGACAGCAACGGCGGCGCGGCGGGGCTGTGCCAGCCGGTCGAGCGCGACCTGTTCGACTGCCACCTCGGCTGCTTCTGGCCGGCGCAGGTGCCGGATCAGTTGAATCACGCGCCCGACTGGACGGGCAAATGCGCCGCGGCGCAGAAGGACTGGCGGAAGGTTGACCTCATATTCCCGTAGCGGTGCTTCCGGCGCGCGTGACCAGGCCCAGCCGCGGGTCGTGCAACCGCGCGGCAGTGCAATGGGCTTCGGTCGCCGCATCGCGCGTCTGGCGCTCGCGACGGCGCTCGGTGCGCTGGTCGCCCTGGCCGGCCAGCCGGCCGCGGCCCAGGAGGCGTCGTCCGCGCCGCGGGTGTCGGCCGGCGACGGCACGCTCTATCTCGGTGGATTTCCCAGCCGCATCTTCGTCATCGACGAGGCGACCACCAGCGTCGTCGACGAGATCGCGGTGCCGAACGGCTCTCCGCGCGCGATGGTCGTCTCGGAGGATCGCGAGCGCTTCCACTTTCTCGATCCGACCATGCAGTATCTGACGACGGTCGACGTCGCCTCGCGGGAGGTCACCGACTCGTTCAGGCTCAGCGAGGGCAATCGCACCGTGCGCATCCGCGGGTTCCGGGTGGCGCCGGACGGGCGGACCGCGATTCTCAACCTCGACACCGCGGTCAAGCTGATCGATCGCTTCGAGGTCGAGCCGTACCGGTTGGTGGAAGTAGATCTGGCGACCCACGAGATCCTGCAGGAGCTGCCGTGGCCGGCGGGACAGCCGACCCCCCGGACGCGTTTCCTGTACTCGCCCGACGGCGAGTACGTGTACCACTTCGGCCGCGACGTGATCGTCCTGGAGACCGAGGCATTCACGGAGGTCGATCGCTGGTCGCTCCGCGAGCCGGTGGAGCCCGGCGTGGGGCCGATCCGGTTCGGGTTCTCCACCGACCTGCTCTACGAGGAGCCCGGGTTCTTCACCAACCTGTTCACCCTGCACGACGAGGCGCAGGATCGCGACCTGATGGGCATCGCCCGCATCGATCTGCCGAACCGGGAGGTAGATTTCTACACGCTGGGGCCGGCGCGGGGCATTCAGTTCGCGCTGGCGCCGGGACGGGAGACCGCCTACGGCCTGCAGAGCAGCATCGAGGGCTACGAGTTCTGGACCTTCGACCTCGAGCAGCGGCGGATCGGTCAACGCCGGCAGGTCGCGGGCCGGCCGCGCATGGCTCTCGACGTCAGCACCAACGGCGAGGTGCTCTACATCTCGTCGGCCGGAAACACCATCGATTTCTACGACGCCGCGTCGTTCGATTACCTCGACACGCTGGCGCTGGACGGCGACATGACGTCGGGGCTCATCGTGATTCCGTCTTCGCCGGCGCCCTGACGCACGTCGCGACCCGGGCGCACTTCGGATGCCGGCGGAATGCTGTCCCGTGTCCGGGAATGGGTCTGCATCTCTCCCGTGGCCGACAAGACTGCGGACTCGGTCATCTGCCGGCGCTGCCCGGAGGTCGTCTTGGGGGAACTGCGGAAGCTGAAGCGTAGACTCTCTCAAGTGACAATCCGATAGGGAAGCCGGTGTTGAAACGCCGCCGGGACAGGCTTCTCGATCCGCAGTTCCGGCGGGCGCTGGCCTACGTCGCGCCGTACTGGCGGCGTCTCGCGTTGGTCGTCGGCCTCAGCCTCGCCAGCACCGCGGCGTCGCTGGTCGTCCCACTGCTGTCCCGCAGCCTCATCGACGACGCCTTGCTCGCCGGCGACCGGGCCGTGCTGGTGCGCATCGTCGCGCTGTTCGTCGGCCTGACCGGCCTCGGTTTCCTGCTGAACGTCGCCAGCGGCCTGCGCTACACCCGGGTGTCGGCGGAGATCCTGTTCGACATGCGGCTCGATCTCTACCGCCATTTGCAGCGCCTCTCGCCCCGCTTCTACGCCCGCACGCGGCTCGGCGATATCGTCTCGCGCCTGAACAACGATATCGGCGAGATCCAGCGCGTGGCGGCCGAGGCCGCGCTGTCGTGGATCGGCAACCTCCTGTTTCTGGCCGGGTCGGTCGGCATGATGATCTGGCTCGACCTGCGGTTGTTCCTGGCCGGCATCGCCGTGCTGCCGCTGAGCGTCTGGGCGCTGGTCGCCTACCGCCGCCGCCTCGAGGGGCGTGTGGCCACTTTCCGCGAACGGAGCGCCGACATCGGCAGCTTCCTGATCGAGACGCTGTCGGCCATGAAGCTCGTGGTCACCGCCAACGCGCAGGATCGCGAGCTGACGCGGTTCCGCGATCGGAACGACGCGTTCATCGGCGCGCTGATGGCGATGCAGCGGCTCACCTACCTGGCCGGCGGGTTGCCGGGCGTGCTGCTGTCCGGCGGCTTGGGCGTGGTGTTTCTCTACGGCGGCTTCCGCTATCTCGACGGCACCCTGACGATGGGGACGCTGGTGGCGTTCATGGCTTACCAGACGCGGCTGATGGCGCCCGTGCAGGGGCTGATGGGGCTCTACGCCAGCCTCGCCACGGCCAAGGTCTCGCTGGCGCGCGTGCACGAGATCGCCGATGCGCCGGTCGACGTGGAGGAAGCGCCGGGGGCGTCGGCTCCCGCGGACGTTCGCGGCGTGGTGGAGTTCGACGGGGTGAGCTTCTCGTTCGAGCGTGGCGCGCCGACCCTGGAGAACGTGTCGTTCAGCGCCGCGCCGGGGGAGACCGTCGCCATTGTCGGCCGCAGCGGGGTTGGGAAGTCGACCGTGGCCGATCTGCTCCTCCGGTTCGTCGACCCGGACCGCGGGGCCGTTCGGCTCGACGGCCGTGATCTGCGGGGGCTGCCGCTGGGTTTCCTGCGCCGGCACGTGGCGCTGGTCGAGCACGCGCCGTTCATCTTCCACGCGTCGATGGCCGAGAACGTGCGCTACGCCCGGCCGGAGGCGAGCGACGGCGATGTGGAGGCGGCCGCGCGGGGCGCGGGCATCCACGACTTCATCGCGGGCCTCCCGGAGGGCTACCGGACCGTGGTCGGCGAGCGGGGCGCGGCGCTGTCGGCGGGCGAGCGGCAACGGGTCGGCATCGCCCGCGCGCTGCTCGCCGATCCGACCGTGCTGGTGCTCGACGAGGCGACCGCCTCGCTGGATCCGGTCGCGGAGCGGCGCGTCATCGACGGTTACGAGGCGCTCATGCGGAAACGGACGACGCTGCTCGTCACGCACCGTCTCGGACTTGCCCGGCGGGCGGACCGCGTCGTGGCGCTCGATGGGGCGCGCGTTGCGGAGATCGGTCCGCCGGAGGAGCTGCTGGCGCGAGGCGGGGTCTTCGCGCGGCTGTTCGAGCCCCGGTTGCGGACCTCGAATCAGAGGGAAACCGAACACTCCGGGACGCGTACCGGCTCGACGGAGGAGCACGAGTCGGCCGGGGAGCAGGACGAGACGCCGCACGCGCGGGAAGCCACGCCGGCCCGGTAGCGGTATGCGACCATTCGTTGTCGGCGTCATCGACAGCGGCATCCATGCCAGCCATCCGCACATCGGCGCGGTTGCGGCAGGCGCCGGCTTCGACCGCGACGGAAACGTCCGTGAGGACGTCGTCGACCGGCTGGGGCACGGCACGGCCGTCGCCGCGGCGATGCAGGATCTCGCGCCCGCTGCCCACGTATGTCCGCTCAAGGTTTTCGACCGCACGCTCGACACCTCGGTCGCGGCGCTCGTCGCGGCCATAGACTGGGCGGCGCTGCACAGGTTGCCGCTCGTGAACCTCAGCCTGGGCACCAGAGACCGATCCCGAGCGGGTGCGTTGACGGAAGCCGTCGGGTGTGCCCGCCGGGCCGGCACCGTCATCGTGGCGGCCGGTTCCGATCGGGGCGTCGACTGGCTGCCCGGCACGCTCGATCTCGACGGCGTCATTCGCGTCGAGCTCGACTGGGCCTGCCCCCGCGGCTCGCACTCGGTGACTGGTGCTCCCGATGCACCGGTGTGCCGCACCTGCGGCTATCCCCGTCCGATCCCGGGCGTCGACCCGGAACGGAACCTCAAGGGGCTCAGCTTCGCCGTCGCGAACGTTGCCGGCATCGCGGCTCGAACCATGATCGAGACTGGTCTTCGAGGGTGCGAGAGAGTTGTCGCCGAACTGCGCTTGCGCGCTGCGAGCTCCAGAATCTCGTGAACCGCGCGGCCGACCGCGGTTCCGCCGATCCGTAGCTTGCGACCGGCCGGACGCGGCGGGGGTGTCATACTCGGACCGTGCGGAAGTTCAACACGGAAGGCCCCGTCGTCGCACAGGATCACTACTGTGTCCCGCCGCTGGAACGGTTGAACCTGCCGTCGATCCTGGAGTTGATCGCAGACAAGCGCTACTTCGTGCTGCATGCGCCCCGTCAGACCGGCAAGACGTCCGCCCTGCTCGCGCTGCGCGATCTGCTCAACAGCGGTACCGAAGGTGACTTCCGGTGCGTGTACGTGAACGTCGAGGCCGCGCAAGCCGTGCGCGAGGACGTGCAGCGGGCCATGCGGGTCATTCTGGGCGAGTTGGCCTCTCGGGCTCGATCGACGGGCGACGAGTTTCTCTACGACGTCTGGCCGGACGTACTGGCGACCTTCCGGGAGGGCGCGCTTGCCGAGGCGCTGACCCGCTGGTGCGAGAATACCGCGGCGCCGATCGTGCTGCTGCTCGACGAGATCGACACCCTGATCGGCGACACGCTGATCGCCGTGCTGCGACAGTTGCGGGCGCGCTACGACCGGCGTCCGGAGAGCTTTCCGCAGAGCGTAGTTCTGTGCGGCGTGCGCGACGTGCGCGACTACCGGATTCAATCGAGCGCCGAGAACGCGGCGATTGCCGGCGGCAGCGCCTTCAACGTCAGGGCCGAATCACTGCGCCTCGGCGACTTCACCGAGGCCGAGGTGCGCTCCCTGCTGGACCAGCACACCCGGGAGACGGGTCAGGCGTTCACGCCGGAGGCCCTGGAGACGGTCTGGCGGCAGACCCGGGGTCAGCCGTGGCTGGTGAACGCGCTCTGCCGCCGGGCCTGCTTCGACGAGCCGGCGGGCCGCGACCGTTCCCGGGCCATTGCCGCCGATGATGTCTATCGAGCCCAGGAACACCTCATCCTCAGCCGGCAGGTGCACCTCGACCAGCTCGCCGACAAGCTGCAGGAGGATCGAGTCCGCCGCGTGGTCGAGCCGCTGCTGAGCGGGGCGAGCGAAGACGAGTCGTCCACCCGCGACCTGGAGTACGTCCGCGATCTGGGCCTGATTGCGAAAGACGATCCGCCGCGCATCGCCAACCCCATCTACGCGGAGATTGTGCCGCGCGAGCTCACCTATCCCGTCCAGGCGAAGCTGATTCAGGACATTGCCTGGTACGTCGACGAGGACGGCGGCCTCGATGTCGACAAGCTGCTCGGCGCCTTCCAGGCGTTCTTCCGCGAGCACTCGGAGCACTGGCTGGGCCGTTTCGACTACGCGGAGGCCGGCCCGCAGCTCATTCTGCAGGCGTTCCTGCAGCGCGTGGTGAACGGCGGGGGTCGCATCGAGCGGGAGTACGGCCTGGGCCGGGGACGCACCGACCTGCTTGTCGTCTGGCCGCGCGGCGGCGCGCCGGCGCCGGACACCGAGACCGACAGATTCGTGATCGAGTGCAAGGTGGCGCACCGGGGCCTCGAGCGGACGATTGACGAAGGCGTGGCGCAGACGGCCGGCTACATGGACCGCTGCGCGGCGCATACCGGCCATCTGGTCGTGTTCGACCGCCGGGCGGACAGGTCGTGGGACGAGAAGATCTTTCGCCGCGACGCAACCCGGGACGGCCGACCGATTACCGTCTGGGGGACGTGAAGATGTCCAGCGGCAGCAGCGCCGTCACGCCCACGTTGGGCGCGTCGACGAGCTGGCCGATCCGCAGGTCCACGGCGACGCTGGCGACGACGTAGGCCTGCTCCTGCGTCAGCCCGTAGGTCTCGGTGATGTAGTCGAGCATCTCCAGCAGGGCGTTGCGCGCGGCCAGGGAGACGTCCTTCGACAGGTTGCGCAGCGCGCCGATGCGCTCGGAAGCGCCCAGGTAGCGCATGTCGGGCGGGACTTCTCCCGCCGCCTTCAGCGGAAAGCCCGTGGTGGCGTAGAAGCGGCGCGACGGGATGTCGAGCACGCGCACCGGACCCTCGAAGTGCGGACCGCGGCGCAGCTCCGGGCCGTCCTTGATGAGCCGCGTGGTCAGCGTGAAGTCCGCGTCCATCTCGATGGCGGTGCCGGAGACCTCGCCGTCGCCCTGCGCGAAGTGCGGGTCGCCGATGGCGAGGCCGCAGCCCTCGACGTAGCAGGGCAGATACAGCGTGACGCCGACCTGCAGGTAGCGGATGTCGAGGTTGCCGCCGTGCTCGCGGGGTGGCGGCGTGCGCAGGCACGCGTCCGGGTGCGAGCCGTCCGGACCGCAGACCGCCGCGGGGGAGGCGTGCGTCGGGTACGGCGGGAAGCCGGCCCCGCCGACGGCCCGCAGCTCGGCCTCGCGCGAGAGCATCGCGGCGAGCTGGTCGCGGCCGGGGAGCACGGTGACGATGCCGGGGAAACTGGCGTTGGGAATGCGCACCCCGGGCAGGTCGTCGCTGACCGCCTCGATCCGGTCGAGGCGCCACTCGGCCCGAAACGAGCCGGTGACGTGGTCGGAGACGAACCCGATCGGGCTTACCGACGTGTAGCCGAACGGTCCGGGTGCGATGTCGAGCAGCGTCACGGCCAGCACGTCGCCCGGTTCGGCGCCCTCGATGTGTACCGGTCCGGTCAGGGGATGCACCGTACCGATCTGCGAGTCGCCGGCGCGCGGATCCTCGTAGGTGCTCTCCGGGTCGAGGTCGAAGTCGCTGGCGTTGCGCGCCCGGAACACGATGGTCTGGCCGGGCCGCGCCCGCGCTGCCATGGGGATGGCGGGATGCAGGCGGTTCATGCACTGCGGATCCTCGCCGCAGTGGCGGCCCTCGCCGCCCACCACGACGATATCGTCCTGCGCCCATGACGGAGGAGCGAGCGCCGGTGCCAGAAGGAGTGCGGCGGCGCACAGGGCGCCCCGCAGAGCGTCGGCGAAACTCGGACCGGTGGTGGCTTGACCCAATTCGTGCTCCTGTCTTGCGCGGACAACCTGATTGTGGCACAGGCGAGTGCCCCGCCCTGACCATCGGGTTCGGCGGTACGGCTGGCCGCGAGGGGCCGATGGCGCAGATTGGCTCCGTTCCGTACACAAATGAAGGCGAGCAGCCGGCTGCGAGACCGGCCGCCCGCCCGTCGACGGAAACCGTTGGCGAGTGACGGCGGGTCGCGCCGTCGGAAGCCCTGGCCCGAACAATCGTCGCCGGCGACCCCGATTGCCGCCTGGCCGCCCTGACCAGGAGTCTGCGCCGTTCCTGCGCAAGCTCCCGGGAGCCCGCAGACGGGCTGCTAGGGGGCGTCTTCCTGGATGATGATCGACTCGAGCACGTCCTGGTCGGTCGGCAGTTCCATGTCGCCGGCGGGGAAGTCGTTGCGCGAGAGCATGTAAGCGACGATGTCGACATAGGCCCGCGGGCTCAGGCTCGCCGGGGCGCCCTGCGGCATGGTCGTCCGGATGGCGACCAGCATGTCGCCGACCGACAGCTCGCTCCAGCGGAAATGGAACGGGGCGCCGATGAGGGAGGGGGCGATGCCGTCCCCGAGCAGATCCTCGAGATGGCACTGGGCGCATTCCCGATCGTAGGCCGCCTGGCCCCGCTCAGCCTGTTCCGCGGTGAAGATGCCGTCCCAGGTCGACTTGGTGTCCTGTGCCGCGACGTTCGCGGAGAACAGGGCTGCCGTCACCAACAGCGCCGCGGCGGCGGCGCCGATCATGCCGTTGCGTCGTGCGATCATTGATTCCCTCTTCAGTTCAACGTGTCGAAACCCATGCCCGAAAACAGCCCCTGACTATACCAGTACCCGCCGTCATTGCCCGTCGACCAGATTGCCGATGCCCAGGTTGTCGAGCACCGAGCCCTCGCCGCGGCGGCGCCCGCCGGTCTGTGGCGCCGCCGAGTAGATCCGGTCGGCCAGCCGGCTCAGCGGCAGCGACTGCAGCCAGATCCTGCCGGGGCCCGTCAGGGTGGCGAAGAAGAGCCCCTCGCCGCCGAACAGCGCCGTCTTGATGCCCCCGACGAACTGCACGTCGTAGGTGACGCTCGGCAGCAGCGCCACCAGGCAGCCCGTGTCGACCCGCAGCGTCTGGCCTGCCTTCAGCTCCATCAGGTGCACGGAGCCGCCGGCGTGCAGGAAGCTCAGCCCGTCGCCCTGCAGGCGCTGCATGATGAAGCCCTCGCCGCCGAAGAGGCCGGCGCCGATCTTCTTCTGGAACGCGATGCCGATGGACACGCCCTTGGCGGCGCACAGGAACGCGTCCTTCTGGCAGATGATCTCGCCGCCCAGGGTGGACAGGTCGAGGGGGAGGATCTTGCCGGCGAAGGGGGCCGAGAACGCCACGTGGGCCAGCCCGGAGCCACCGTTCGTGAAGACGGTCATGAACAGGCTCTCGCCCGTGAGTAGCCGCTTGCCCGCCCCGAGGAGCGATCCGATGATGCCGGACTGCTTCTGGCTGCCGTCGCCGAAGATGGTCTCCATGCGGATGGCGTCGGTCATGTACATGAGCGTGCCGGCCTCGGCGACGGCGCTCTCGCCGGGGTCGAGCTCCACTTCCACGAACTGCATCTCGGTGCCTTCGATGCGGAAGTCGATCTCGTGCGCGGTGCGGCCCGGCGGAGTCGGAATGAGAACGGAGCCGTCGTCCGCCAGCAGCGGCTGGAAGTCGCTCACCTCCTTGAGACGCGCCCATTCCGTCATGCCGGCGGTGAAGACGTAGGTCTCGCCGTCGGCGCTGCCGGCGCGCATCATCGCCTCGATTTCCGATTGGGGTACCGGACCGATCTGATGACCGCGGCGCGTGATGTACCACTGCTGTTCCGACATCGGGTCCCTCCGTTCTTGACGACGGTCTACAAGTCACGATACTTCGAAACGGGCCATGCCTCGGCGCACGGTCCAGCCGTGGCACACCGTGTGCTATGGTCGGCCCGTGACGCCGCACTCCCCGCCGCCGGCTGATCATGACGGCTCGGCGTGTCGCGAGTTCTTCGACGCGGTCTCCACGTTCGCACGGCTTCACGCGGTCAAGATGTACCGGGTGTCCGTGCCCTTGCCGGAGGCCTTGCCGGTGCTGCCGTGTCTGGATCGCGAGGCGAGGTTGCACGAGGGCATCCCGCCTCACGCCGCCGCGTACATCGAGGACATCGAGGGCGGCGGGCTGCACGAGGTGGGCTGCATCCCTTCGCGGCGACGGATTGAAGTCGATATCGCATCTACCGCGGGCGAGCATACCGAGGCCTCGCACGCGCGGCTGGTCGAGCGGCTGCGCGCGCGGTTCCCGCGGCACCGCATCGTTGTCGACGGTCCGTCGTGGCTGCGGGGGGACCGGCGGGTGGCCCGCGCCTGCCGCGCCCGGGTGTCGCTCAGGCAGATCCTGACGGAGCGCGACTTCCCGAGCCTGCATCGCGCCGTCGACGAGTTGCGGATGGTCAGCTCCGTCATGGAGAAGCAGTCGCGCGTCGCCTCCTGGAGCGTACGGACGGTAACCGGGCCGATGCTGGCGCTCGGCGGATTCCTGTCGTACCAGGTGCTCGGCATGTTGACCGGCAGCATCGGCCCGGTCGGCGTGCAGGCGCTGCAGTACTTGACGGTCGGTCTGCTGGGCGCCGTGTTCCTCTACCTCGGACTGAAGGCGGTCCACCTGACGGAGGTTGCCGGTCGTATCTGGAAGCGGGCGGCGGAGTACCAACTGATTCTCCGTGACCGTGAGCGTCTCGCGTCGGTCGGGCGGAAGGCCGGCCCGGCACCGATCGGGGCGGTGCTCAGCCCGCGGGCCGCAGCAGCAGCAGGAGCCCGCAGATGACGGCGTTGATGCCGTGAGACGCGAAGCAGAGGGGACAGGGCACGCGGAGCACGAACAGTAGCGCGTAGCTCAGGTACGCGCCGAGGCCGACGGTGACGAGGCTGGCGGCGAGGTAGAGCGGCCAGAATCGCGGGTCGGTGAGCCAGCCGGCGGCGGCTCCCGCCAGCAGTGCGGCGTAGAAGGCCTGGCCGAGCAGGGAGTTGGGCGGGCCGAATACGCGCGCGCTCGGCGTGAAGACGACCGTGGCGCAGGTCCGTTCCTCGAGCCGGCAGAACGCGGGAATCCAGCGCACGTCCGGCTTCGTCCAACGAAACGCGACGGCCGTGAAGTAGCTGGCGATGGTTGCGCCGACGGCGGCGAGCAGACCGATGGCGAGGATCATGTGCCGGACCGCTCCGCAAGCGTCCACGAGGCGATGGTCCGCCGGCAGGTGCAGAAGCGCCCGAGGCGGCAGAACGCAACCCGGTCCGCTTCGAACTCGACCGCCGGCACCGGGACGTCCAGCGCCCCGACTCCCAGGGTGACGTGCGGCTCGAAGGAGCCGTAGGCCGCGGCCGTTCGGAAGCGTGTGACCCATTCGACGTCGCGTGCGCGGGGCGGCTCGTCCGCGAGGAATGCGTCGGCGCCGCCGGCGGTCATGTCGAAGGCCGCCAGACGGTCCATGAGGCGCTCGTGGAGGGTGGTGATCGGCCGGTTCGCCGCGAGAACGAGCGACGTGGTCACTCCGCTCGAGGCGAGACGCTCGGCCGTGAGCGTCAACGGCGGAAACGACGCCAGGACGGCGCCGATTTCGGCCGTCACCAGCCGCAGGTCGGCCGCGGGCACGAATTGTTGCGCCAGCGTCACGTGGGGCAGGTGGCCGGCGTCGAAGCGGAAGCCGTCCGGGGGCGCTGCGAGCTGCGCATTCAGCCGCGCGACCATCTCCTGCGCCGCCGCCGGCAGCAGGATGGCGGCATCGACGGCGACCAGCGAGACAGGCATCGATGAAGCGTACAACGGGTCGCCCGCCGCGGGCCTGCGCCCCGCCGACGGATGTTGACCCGGCGCACGGCGCCGGGGGCCCGGACAGCGTCGCCCGGCGGCTCCGCATCCCCGTCCCGACCGGGCCTGGGTCAGGAATCGCCCCGTGTCTACGGGGCAGATCTCAGGCCGCGAGCAGCCGGCCGCCAGCGGGTCGCCGGCCGCCGCAGCGGTTCCCAGCCCTGGCCGGCCAGCTCGGCCTGCAATGCCGAGGCCCCGGCGATCAGGGTCGCCCGGTCCGGGAAGGCGTGCAGGCGGCGCAGTCCGTCGGGATACGTCACCAGCAGGCGATAGCCGTTGCGGCATCGAACGCGCCGCACCTCGAGCAGGCGCCGGTCGCGCAGGCGGCGATTGACGAAACGCACCATCTCGTCCGTCGTATCGGTCGCACGGCGGCGGGTGATGAGCGGCAGCGTAGAATGACCGGCTATGCCGGTCAGCGAATCGGTCATTCGACGCATGACGCGACTCGCGCGCCAGCACGGGGCCATCAACCTGGCGCAGGGATTCACCGACGAGCCGCCGCCGTTTCCTCTCGTATGGGGAGCGATCACAGCCTTGCTGGGAGGCAGCGACGCGGGCATTCGACGACTCGAGCAGTTCCCGACGACCGGTCCGGCGGGCCTCGCCGCAGGGGATGTGCCGGTGTCGTTGCGGGACGCGCTCGAGTCGCTTCAGGGGCGTCGCGATGAGTTGAACCAGTACTCCTACCCGTTCGGCCTGCTCGAGTTGCGACGGGCCATTGCCGACTACACGGATCGCTGCAGCGGCTTTGCGCCCGACCCGGAGACCGAGACCACGGTGGTGCTCGGCTCGACCGAGGGGCTTGCCGCGGTGCTGGCCGCGCTTGGCCGTCGAGGGGACGGCGTCGTCGTCCTCGAGCCGTTTCACGAGATGTACCCGGCACAGGCGGAGGTCTTCGGTCTCGAGCCCCGTTTCGTCACCCTGCGGGAGGAGGCCGGCGGTACGGGGTGGGGGCTCGACCCGGACGAGCTGCGACGCGCGGCGGCCGCGGCCACGCTGCTCGTGCTCAACACCCCGCATAACCCGACCGGGAAGGTGTTCGCGCCCGACGATCTGGAGACGATCGCCGAAGTGGCGCGCTCGGAGGACCTCGTCGTGGTCGCGGACGAGATCTACGAGCACATCGTCTTCGACGGTGCACGCCATCGTTCCATCGCCACCTGGCCGGACATGCGCGAGCGGACCGTGGTCGTCAATTCCATATCGAAGACGGCGAACGCGACCGGCTGGCGCATCGGTTGGGTGCTGGCGCCGCCGCACCTGACGCCGGCGATCAGGGCGGTGCACGACACGCTGGTGGTGCAGGCGCCGACGCCGCTGCAGAAGGCCGCCGTCGGGCTGCTCGGCATGCCGCCGACTTTCTTCCGCGAGCTCGCGCGCGGTTACGCGGACAAGCGCGCCGTTCTCGGCGACGCGCTGCGCGCCGCCGGTTTCCGGATGACGGAGCCGAGCGGTGCCTACTACTTTCTGGCGGATTACCGCGGCGTCCGCGACCTGGGACGGCTGGACCCGCTCGCCGCGGCCATGCACCTGATCGAGCAGGTCGGGGTGGCGGCGGTGCCGGGCGACAACTTCTACGGGCGCAGCAAGGAAGGGGAGCGCTACCTGCGGTTCGCTTTCTGCCGCAGCCGGGAAACCCTCGCCGCGGCCGCGGGCCGCCTGATCTGCCTGGCTCCGGCCGGCTGAGCAACGGCTCGTCCGGCCGGCGCTCGTACGCCGGTGAGCGCCGGGGCGGTGGGTGGTGCGGCCGAACACGGCCTTGCGACCGGTTTGGCGGCGCTAGGAGTCTGCGCCGCAGAAACGCAACGGAGTGAGCTTATGCGGCGCAGACTCATGGAGCGGGGGGGATGGGCCGCAACGCCGAGCCAGCGAGGCGTTGCGGGGCGCTACCGGCCGCGAGTCAGGTACGGCCGCAGATGCCAGTCGAAGAAGGTCCAGATCCGGTTCCAGGAGTCCCGCTGCTCGGGACTGTCGGCGCGGCGATAGCCGCGCTCCCGGTCGACACGCCGGTTGAAGCGATGGCCGCCACCGAACCGATCGATCGGCGGGTCGCGATAGATGCGCGTCTCGGCCAGGTCCGGCTTCAGGTACTCGAGCGCGTGGACGAGCTGCTGTGCCTCTTCGAAGTTCACGTCGCGGTCGTTGTCCGCGACATGAACCAGCAAGGGCGTCTGCAGCTTGTCGACATGGTAGAGAGGAGACCGGTCGACGTAGACGTCGCGGCGCTCGTGCACCGGGCCGCCGATGCGCTCCTGCGTCACGAAGTGCCGCTGGTAGCGGGGACCCTTGTACGAGAGGCGGAACACCAGATTCGTCACCGGCACCATCGCCGCCGCCGCCTTGAAGGAGGCCTGGTCGCGGAACACCGAGTGCAGCGTGATGAACCCGCCATGACTCCAGCCGATGATCCCGAGCCGCTCCGGGTCGACGTGCGGCATGTGGCGGCGCATGTAGTCGACCGCGGTCAGGCAGTCGTCCACCTCGTACCCGCCGTAGTCGATGGCGTGGTGGTGCGCCCGGCCGTAGCCGGTGCTGCCGCGGTATTCGGGGGCGACGATGACGTAACCGCGTGCCACGGCCTCGCGGATGAACGGGAAATAGCTCGGATCGAGGTCGCCGTGCACGCCGCCGTGAATCCAGACGAGCGCGGCATGCCCGCGCGAGCCTCTCAGTTGCAACGGCTCGAAGATGTAGAACGGGATGTCGAGCCCGTCGGTCCGGCTCTCGTAAGAGAGCTTCCTCATGCGCAGGACGCCCTCGCTGAGTCGGCGGAACGTCCGGTCACGTTCCCGCTTGCGGTTGCGATCCAGCTCGTAGCGGTCCACCGTCGACTGGGCGGTGGCGGCCGCGATGGTTCCGCCGCTGAGCAGCAGGCACGTGGTCAGCACGGCGAGGCATGCCGCCTTCGACAAACGGAAGGTACACCTGATCACCGCGTCATGATATCCGTTGGTTCGATGCATTGCGAAACGGCTGGAACGTCAGGGCATCAATTCCGCGAGACAGGAGAGCAGGCGCGTGGTCTGCTCCTCGGTGCCGACGGTGATGCGCAACTTGTCGGCCAGGCCCGGTTCGGCAAAGTACCGCACGAGAACGCCGCGCCGCTTCAGGTCCTCGTATATGCGGCGGGCATTGCCGTCCGCCGGACGGGCCAGCACGAAGTTGGCCTCGCTCGGCCAGACGCGAAAGCCGCGGGCGGCGAGCGCCTCGCCGAGCCGGGTGCGGGTGGCGCGGATCCGCTCCACGGTCTCGCGGGTGTAGGCAACGTCGCGAATGGCCGCCGCGCCCACCGCCGCCGCGACGGCGTCGACGTTGTAGCTGTCCTTGACCCGGGACAGGCCGGAAAGCAGGTCCGGGTGGGCGATGCCGTAGCCGAGTCGCAGCCCGGCGAGGCCGTGACTCTTCGACAGCGTGCGCAGGACGATGACGTGGCCATGGCGCCGCACGAGGTCGAGCGCCGACGCTCCGGCAAACGCCACGTACGCTTCGTCGACGGCCAGTACGCCGGTCGTGCGATCCGCCAGGCTCGCAAGCTGGTCCGGCGTTGCCGCGGTGCCTGACGGGCTGTTGGGATTGGCGACCAGCGTCAATGCCGCACCCGCGGCCGCGAGTGCGGCCACCGGCAGCATGTACTCCTCGTCGAACGGAACTTCCACGACCGGCGCCCCCTGAATGGCCGCCAGGGTGCGGTACAGGACGTAGGTCGGCGCCGGATACGCGACGGGCCGCCCGGCGCCGGTGACGGCGCGAAAGAGCATCGTCAGCAGGTCGTCGCTGCCGTTTCCCGCGAGAATCCAGTCCGGCTCGACGCCCAGCACGTCGGCGGCGCTCTGCCGGAACGTGTCGGCGAGCGGGTGGGGGTAGCGCCGCAGCCGCTCCGCGCCGACTCCCGCGAGCGCGGCCAGCGCCCGGGGGCTGGGCGGATACGGGTTCTCGTTCGTGTTCAGCTTGACGATATCGGCGTCGCCGGGCGGTTGCTCGCCCGGGACGTAGGCCTCCAGTTGGTCGACGGCGGGGCGGAATCGAGCCATGATCCGAATCAAGACGATAGCAGTTGGCCGCAGCGGAGCCGGGGCCGCGCAGTATACTGCCGGGTGTGATGCCATTGTTGACAGCGCCTGCAACGTCCGCCGGGGACGGGAGGTTCCAGATGATCCGTTTCGCCGTCGTTCTCGTCGTGTCGGCCCTGCTTGCGCTGCCGACTTCGGCTGCGGCCCAGACGCTGGGACAGCTCTTTATCGAGGTGACCGACGCGTCCGGTCAGTTCGTGCCCGGTCTGACCCCGGCGGACTTCTCGGTGCAAGAGGACGGCACGGAAGCCGGCATCGTGTCGGTCGAACCGGTGGCGCCGATGAAGATCGCCTTCATGATCGACAACGGCGATCGGATGGTCGAGATGAACGCGCTGAACGCCCTGCGCGACGGAATGCAGGGGTTCCTCGACGCGGTGCCGCCGCCGCACGAGATCTCGCTGTTCACGATTGGCAGGAACATCCAGCGGCGGGTCGATTTCACCACCGACCGCGCGGAGTTGCAGCGGTCGGCCGGAGAGATCTTTCTCGATCGGGGCGCCGGCGCCGTCGTGCTGGACGGCATTCGCGAGACCTGGGAGCGCCGCTTCGAGGACGACGAGCCGTTCCCGGTCTTCGTGATGGTGCTGACCGACGGCACGGAGTCGAGCGGCAACTACAACGAGAATGAGTACGTCGAGCTGATCAACGAGCTGATCAACAATTCGATTACCGTGCACGTGGTGCTGTTGTCTTCCCGCGGCGGCAGCGCCATCAACCAGTTCGCGCTCAACCTGACCGAGAACACCGGCGGCATCTACGAGAACATCGCGGCGGCGACCGGGATCGAGCAGATGCTGGTGAGCGTCGCCGACCGCATGAACGCCCACTACGAGAACGTGTCGAAGCGCTACCGTGTGATCTACGAACGTCCCGATCCGCCCGGAGCCCGGATCTCGGCCTCCCTGCGGCGAGCCGGTGCCAACATCACCGGCCTGTTCGTCGGGCTCCGCATGGATTAGGAGTCCGCTGTGCGACAACTCCTGTTCGTCGTGACCGCACTTGCCTGCAGCCTGCTGCCGGCAAGTGCGGGCGCTCAGTTGATGGGGCAGGTCTTCGTCGAGGTGACCCGGCAGTCGACGGGGGAACCGGTGCTGAACCTCGCCCCTGATGCATTCGAGGTCTCCGAGGATGGACGTTCGGCCGGGATCGTCTCGGCCAATCTCGACACGGAGCCCATGAAGATCGCGGTGCTGATCGACAACGGCGACCGGCTGATGGAGACCAACGCGCTCAACCCGCTCCGCGACGGGCTGACCGAGTTCGTCGCCACCCTGTCGCCGCGGCACGAGCTCTCCCTGACCACGATCGGCCGGAGCGTTCAGCAGCGCGTGGGTTTCACGACCGACACCGCGGATTTGAGAGAGGGCGTCGGGCTGCTCTTTCCCGACCGCGGCGCCGGCGCGCGATTGCTCGACGGCGTCCGGGAGACGTGGCGCCGCCGCTTCGACGCGGACGACGCATTCCCGGTCATCGTGCTGGTGCTGACGGACGGCACCGAGGCGAGCGGCAACTACAACGACAACCAGTATGCCGAGCTGCTCGATCCCCTGATCGCCAACGGGGTCACGGTGCACGCGGTGATGCTGAGTACGCGCGGGGGCGTGCGGGCACAACAGCGCCTGCCGCAGTATGCCCACAGCCTGGTGGAGAACACGGGCGGCACCATCGAGAACTTCGTGGCCCCGACCGGCTACGAGAGGGTTCTGCCACGCCTCGCGGAGCGGCTCAGCGACCAGTACGATCTGGTGTCCAAGCGCTATCGGCTGGTGTTCGAACGGCCGGATCCGCCGGGAATGCGACTGTCCGTGAGCGTGACCGGCAACGACCTCGCGTTCAGCCTGTTCCTCGACCGCCGCATGCCGCGCTAGCGCCCCGACACTCCTCGCTGACTCGGCGTTTCGGCCCGTGCCGTAGAGACGGCGCGGACCGGCCGGGCCGGTTGGGCGGAGCGGAGCCGCGAAGGGCGACGATTCGCGGGGCGGCCACGGGCCTGCGCCCCGCGCGTGCGGCCGACGCGCAGGACGGCGATGCTGCGGTCGGCAGGGCCGCGAGCTTGACTTGGCCCGTCGCGGGGCGCATTCTCTTCACTTCACATCCCACCGAGCATCCAAGGAGCAGACGATGATGCTTTCGAGAACGCGTGGCGTTGGTCGTTATCGTGCCCGGCTGCTTGCCGTGGCGCTGTGCGCAGTGGTTCCGTTCCTGATCGGGACCGGGCTGCAGGCCGAAGTGCCGGGAACCGCGAGCGTCACCGGGACGGTGACCGCCTCGCAGTCGTTCACGGCGGCGCAGGTCTACCTGCGCAACGTCGACCGGGACATGGTGTACATGGTCTACACCAACCAGGGGCGCTACCGGGCCGTCGCCCTGTTCCCCGGCACCTATGAAGTGAGCGCGAGCACGAAGCACCTGGAATCGGACGTGCGGACATTGACGCTGGGCGCCGGTGACGCGGGGGAGATCGATCTGGCGCTGGGCGAGCTTGAGGGCGACGCGCCGCCGCTCGTCATTCCCGCCGGACGGACCGCGATGGAGAGCGGCGCCTCCGGGGCGTTCGAGTACGCCAGCTACGACGAGATCTACCCGCCGGGACCGGGCAAGGAGGTCGCCGAGCAGGTCTGCATGGCATGCCACGGCGAGAACTTCTTCCCGACGCGGCCGGGGACCGAGCGGCAGTGGATGTCCTGGATCGACCACATGGTCGGCAGCACGCTCGGGGAGCAGGATCCCACCCGCTACGGGCAGGGGCTGCTGTCCTTCCGGGCGTCGATGTTCCGCTTCGGCCGGCAGGACCGGGACGACCTGCTGGCGTACGTCGTCAAGAACTTCGGGCCCGACAGCAAGCGCCGGCGCGTGCGCATCGAGCAGCAGACGCCGGTCGACGAGGAGGCCCTCGGCAAGGCGATGTATATCGAGTACTACCTCGCCAAGGACGGCCCCGACGAGGGCGTCAACGCCGCCCCGTGGGCACGCGACCGGGTCGGGCGCTACGGGCAGGACCCGCGCTTCGACGCGGACGGCAACGTCTGGCTGGTGGATCGCGGCGTGCCGCACCGGCTGGTCAAGCTCGATCCGCGCACCGGCGAGCAGTGGGAGTACCTCTATCCCGACCCGCGCAACGGCAACCACGAGATTCTCATCGATCCGTCCGGTCTGATCTGGTTGCCGGAGCATCGCGGCCGCACCGGCGCCAAGGAGAAGCGGCTCCTCGGGTTCAATCCGAAGACCGAGGAGTTCGAGTACCAGATCCCGATGGATCCGGACGACGTGGTGCGCAACCCGACGAAGTTCCTGCAGTCGCTGGCGATGGACTCGAAGGGGAACATCTACATCGGGTGGATCATGGGCGGCGCGCTGAGCAAGTGGGACCGGGCGACGGGCGAGGTGTCGGTGTTCCGCATCCCGACCCCGCACGCCATCCCCTACGGCGTCGTGGCCGACCGCAACGACAACATCTGGATCGCGCTCTGGAGCGGCGGCAAGATCGTCAAGTTCGACACGTCGAACAACTCGTGGACCGAGTTCACCGCCCCGACCTACCCGGGGCACACGCGGCGCCTGAACGTCGACTCGCAGAACAACATCTGGTGGGGCATCTACTCGGCCGGCAAGCGGCCCGGCAAGCTGGTCAAGCTGGACCAGTCCACGGGCAAGATGACCGAGTGGTCGATCCCGCAGCAGAACGCGGAGCCGTACGATGTCGCCGCCGACCCGGAGGACAACATCTGGGCTCCCGACGTCGGGCAGCGGACCGACGGCGAGTACGGCGCCACGATCTGGAAGTTCGATCCGCGCAGCGAGGAGTTCACGTTCTATCCGAAGCCGCAGCGGCACGCCGACTCGCCGAAGATCCAGATCACGCGGGACGGCGCCGTCTGGTACTCGCCGCGGGGCAGCCGCGAGGCGCCGGCCTTCGGGGTGCTGTATCCGGACATGGACAAGATCGACGACCTGGGGGCGTACTACACGTACGGGCCGCCCGGGTACCCGTTCCCGGGGCCGTCCACCGAGACGAATTCCGGCGGGAACTGACGAGCCCCGCGGCGCGCGACCGCGCCTGACGGTGGATGCAGTTGCGACGGCCGGCATCTTCCCTTCGGTTGGGAGGATGCCGGCCGGCTTGTGTACAGGTCGTCACGCGTCGGAAGGGCCGTGCGCGCAGGGGACAGAACGCCCGCGGCATGTCTCTCTTCTACGCCCGCCTTTCTTCTACGCCGCCTTCGATGCTCCGGACCGTCCATCACGGGGTCGGACCCAGAGCCTCGGCGCCTCGTTCGTCGAGTTTCCCCGGGGTGGGGGTGGGGTAGTACGCCGTTGGCGGATCGAGCCGCCGGCGCGAGGGTTCATGCCGTCGGGAGCGGGTGCGCGGAGCGCTTCAAGGTCTCGCCCCGTGCTCGACGAGCAAAGCGACCACTGTCTCGAATCCGTTGATCCTGGCCGCGCTGACCGCCGTCCGGCCGCGCGCGTTCGCCGCGTCGACGTCGACGCCCAGCTCGACCGCCACCTTCACGGCTTCCAACGTGGCCGCCTCGGCCGCGGTGCGGTCGGGTCCCCGGCCGAGCTCCGTCGCTTCCGCGACCCGTGCCCGGTGGTCCACGGACCAGAGCGGGTCGCGTCCTCCCAGCCCGACCGCCGCCATCAGGGCGGTCGTCTCACCCTCTTCGAGCCACATCCGGCTCGCGGCCGTCCCTCGGTCGCGGGTCCAGTACTCCGGGCTGTGCGTGGCCGCCGGATCGGCGCTGTGCCGGGCCAGCAGGCGCATGATGTCCGCGTCGCGGTAGCGCGCAGCCAGCCAGAACGCCGGCGCGCCCACGAACCAGGGCGGGAAGAAGAAGTCCGCACTGTCGCGGGTGTAGCGCGTCGAGGCCGTCACGCGCGCGTCGGGATCCGCCCCGGCCGACAGGAGCGCCTCGGCCAGGTTCAGGTCGCGGTGCAGAATCGCCGCGTGCAGCGGCGCATAGCCGCCCTCGGCCGCATTCGGGTCCGCAGCGTGGTCGAGCAGGAACGCGCCGACGGCTCCGTGCCCGCTGAGCGCCGCGATGGCCAGCGCGCCGGCCCCGTCCGGCGCGGCCTCGTTCACGTCGGCGCCCGCCTCGACGAGGAGCCGCGCCGAGGCGAGGTCGCCCACCCGGGCCGCGAACAGCAACGGGGTGAAACCGCCGCTCCGAACCTCGGTGATGTAGCACTCGTCCCGCGGTACGCACCGGAGGCCGTAGTTGGCGTACGTCGAAATGGTCTTGACGGTCTCGGTGAACGTGGTCGAGCGCGCGTTCACGTCGGCGCCGTGCGCCAGGAGCACCTCCACGACCGCGGCGTGCCCCTGCGCGACCGCCCACATGAGGGCCGTCTGCGCGCCGTAGGCGCCCGCCTCGGTGGCGGCGTCGACGTCGGCGCCCGCCGCGAGCAGTTGGCCCACGACGTCCGCGTCGCCCGCGCGGGCCGCCGTCATCAGCGGCGTCTCGCCGAACGGCAACGCCACGTTCGGGTCGGCTCGGGCCTCGAGCAGGATCTTCACCATGGCCGGGCTGCCGTTCTCGCAGGCGGCCCAGAGCGCGGTGACCCCGAGGTCGTTCGCGGCGTCGACATCGGTTCCCGCGCGGATCAGCAGGGCCGCGATCTCGCGGTTGTCGCGGTAGCTCGCCCAATGCAGAGCGGTGGAGCCGTCTCCCTGGCGGGCGTCGATGTCGCTGCCCGCCTCGAGCAGCGTCCGGACCGCCGCCCAATCGGCCTGCCTGGCGGCGTCGGCGAGCGGCGCCTCGGGCGGTGCCGCGGCGGCGACGCGCAGCCCCACCAGGGCCGCCAGCAACGCGAATCGGCAGACGCGTGCCGCCGGCATGCTTGCGCCAGGAGCTTGCGCCGCAGAAACGCAACGGAGTGAGTTCCGTGGCGCAGGCTCCTGGAGTGGTGGGGGCTGGGGCCGAACACGGAGCCTTGCGACGGGTTTGGCGGCGCTAGCTGTCTTCCTGCCCGGCATTCTCGGCATCCTCCCCGATGCGGCGTCCGGCGCCTCCCGCGCGTCTCATAGCTCCGACAGCGTATCGATCTCGTCGATCGGCAGCGGTCCGGTGCTGCTGCCGACACGATCCAGGGGGACATCGAACTTGTCCAGCAGGGAGAGCAGGAGATTGGCGTGCGAGGTCCCCGCGGCATACGCGAGATGGCGCCCTCCCTTCAGCCTGCCCGCACCGCCGCCGAGCACCAGGATCGGAACGTTGTTGCCCGCGTGACGCGTGCTGTTGGACATGCACGTGCCGTACATGATCGTCATGTTGTCCAGGAGCGAGCCGTCCTGGTCCGGCGTCGCCCGCAGCCGCTCCAGGTACTTCGCCGTCAGCGCCGCGTGGTACGTGTTGACCTTGGACATCTTGGCGATCTGCGCCGGATCGTTGCCGTGGTGCGACAGCGGATGGTGCGGTTCGTTGATGCCCACCTCGGGATAGGTCCTGGTGCTCTGCTCCCGGCCGAGCATGAACGTGGCCACGCGGGTCGTGTCGCTCCGCAGCGCCAGGAACTGGAGGTCGAACATCAGCGCGACGTGCTCCTCGAACGTGGACGGCACGCCCCGGGGCTCGTCGGCGAACACCGGGTGCACGTCGCTCCTGGATTCCGCCACCTCGATGCGCCGCTCGACGTCGCGGATCGCCGCCGCGTACTCGTCCACCTTGCGCCGGTCGTCCGCGCCGACCCGGCGCTCGACGTCCGCCAGCTTGTCCATCACCGAGTCGAGGATGCTCCGCTTCTCCTGCATGCGGGCGAGCCGCACGGCAGGGTCGGTCGAGCCGCTGTCGCCGAACAGCCGCTCGAAGACCGCCCGCGGATTGTTCTCCATCGGCAGCGGCATGGTGGGCGTGCGCCACGCGATCGTCTGCGTGTACGCGCAACTGAGGCCGGAGGTGCACTGTCCCGCGTTGGCCTCCTTGTCGATCGACAGCTCCAGGGAAGCGAGCGGCGTCGAGGCGCCGAGCTCGCGCGCCAGCATCTGGTCGATCGACGTGTCGGCCACCACGTCCGTTTCGGAGGTGCCCCCACGGCTCGTGCCGGTCAGGAACGAACCGGACGCCCCCGCGTGAACGTAGGTCCACGACGCGTTGAGCCCCGAGAAGACGAGCATCTGGTCCCGGAACGGCGCCAGGGGCTGCAGAATCGGCGTCAGCTCGAAGTCCCGACCCACCTTGGCGGGCGACCAGTACTGCATCGCCATCCCGTTCGGCACGAAGATCGCCTGAAAGCGGCGAATCGGCTTCGCGGCGGACCGCGCCAGCGCCGACACGGGCGCCATGGCGTCCAGGAACGGCAGCGCCACGGTTGCGCCGACACCACGCAGGACCGTCCGGCGGGACAAGGGCTTGGCGGTGCGGATGTTGATGCCTCTCATGTCAGTCCTCTCGTCGGCTCGGGCCGGATCGGCGTCGTTCGCGGCGGCACGGCTTCTGCCGCGCAGCCTACTAGGCCGCCGCGGCCGGATCAACCGTTACGCGTCACTCCGCCGCCCGCCGCATCAGGAACGCCGGGCTCTCGACGATTCCGAGAATGATGGACGACCAGCGATGCTCGTTCTCGGCCGCGCCGCGCACGATGCCGCGCACCGTCGGCTGGTCGTAGGACCGCGGCTCGCGCCCGAGGCCGTAAGCCAGGAGACGTTCGGTGAGGGTGCTCACGAACTGCTCGGGCTCGTCGAGCAGCAGGCCCCGCAGTCCCGCGAGGCCCACCGCGGTCACTCCGTTCGGCATGGTTCCGGTGGCGTCGACCGGCTGTCCCTCGTCCGAGATGGAGCGCCACCTGCCGATGGCGTCGTAGTGCTCCAGCATGAAGCCCGGCGGGTCGATGGTCCGGTGGCAGCTCGCGCACGCGGGATTGCGCCTGTGCAACTCCAGCCGCTCGCGCATCGACGCCGGTGCGTCGTCCTCTCCGGGCTCCGGCAGCGCGGGCACGTCGGGCGGAGGGCCGGGCGGCGGCGCGCCGAACATCGCTTCCAGGAGCCACCGTCCGCGCAGGACGGGCGAGGTGCGGTGCGGATAGGAGGTCAGCGACAACAGCGATCCATGGCCCAGCAACCCGCCCCGCTGCTCCAGGTCCGGCAGGGTGACGCGCCGGAGCCGGCTCCCGTAGACCCCGGGGATGCCGTAGTGCCGGGCCAGCCGTTCGTTCAGGTACGTGTAGTCGGCGCCGAGCAGGTCCAGGACGCTGCGGTCCTCCTCGATGGTGCTGGCGATGAACAACGCCGTCTCCTGCCGGAACGCCTCCAGCAGGTCCTGGTCGAACTCGGGATACACCGCGGGCTCGGCCTTCACGTCGTCCAGGTTCCGCAGGTGCAGCCACTGCGCCGCGAAGTTGCTCACCAGCGCCTCGCTGCGCGGATCGGCCAGCATGCGCCGCACCTGGCGCCGCAGGGTCGGCGGATCCGTCAGCGCGCCGCGCTCGGCGACCACGAGCAGCTCCTCGTCGGGGATGCTGCTCCACAGGAAGAACGCCAGGCGCGATGCGAGCTCCAGGCCGCCGAGCGCGTACGCCTGTCCCGGCGCGGCACCGGGCGGATCCTCGTGCACCCGCAGCAGGAAGTCCGGGTCTACGAGCAGCCGTTCCAGCGCGAGCTGGATGCCGGTGTCGAAGCCGCCTCCCTCCTTCGCGCGGCCGTCCCGGAAGAACTCGAGCAGCGTCTCGACGTCCCGCTCGGTCGGCGGCCTGCGATAGGCGAGGCGGGCCAGCCGGGACAGAATCCGTTTGGCGCACGCCTCCTCCTCCGACGCCGTGGCGGGGTCGCAGACGAAGATCCGCCGCCGGCTCGGCGTGCCGTCGGGAACCGCGCCCTCGTAGGGGCCCTCGATGGTCAGCGCCTGGACCTCCGCGTTCCCGTGATACTTCTCGTCGTTCGACAGGACCGCTCCCTTCATTACCGGCTGCAGCGGTCCCTCGGGCTCCCACCGGTTGCGGACGAACGAGACCCCGACGACATGCGGCCCCGCGTCGACGGGCACGCGGACCTCCAGGTGCGCGGCCGACTCGCGGACGTACCGCTCCCATTCGGGGTCGCCCGCCTCGGCCGGCGACCAGGTTGTGGGAGCCGGCGTGCCCGGCGCCTCGCCCCCCACCGTGAACCGCCGGACGAGCGCGCCGTCGATGCGGAGGTCGAGCAGGTTCCTTCTGCCCATGCCGCGGACGTAGTCCTGCCAGTTGGTCGTCAGCGCGATGCGGAAAATGTAGTTCCCGTCGGCCGGGAAATGGTGCGTGGCGGATAGGCCGCCGCGGGATCCGAGCGGCAGGTCCTCGTTCCGCCGATCCGCCTGCGTCAGCAGTACCGAGTTCTCGAAGCGCACGAAATCGGGCGCCGTCGTGACGCCGGTGGCCAGGCGCGAGATCCTCCGCGCGGCCGACAGGTAGCGCTCGAGTTGCGCGGTGGAGATCGAGAGCACCTCCGCGTTGTTGTCGAACCCGGTATCCGATGTCTCGTCCCCGGGCAGCAGCGCTGCCGTATCGATCTCGATCTCGAGGAGATCGCGAATCGCATTGCCGTACTCGGTGCGGTTCAGGCGATGCATCGAACCGGTCCGGCCCGGATTCGGGTTCGCCGACGCCGCCTGGTCGATCCGAGTCTCCAGCCAGCTCGCGGCTGCGCGCGCTTCCTCCGCGGCGGGCCGCGGGCGTCCCGCCGGCGGCATCGAACCCGCCTTGAGTCTCTCGATTACCCGCTCCCAGAGCTCCGCATCGGCGCTCGGACGCTCCGCGTCCACCCTGTCGAGCGCCAGCCCGGTGCCGCGGAGCTGCGCATCGAGCACGGACGAGGACGTGCTCACCGCCGTCACCCGGCGCTCGTTGTGGCAGGCAACGCAGTAGCGATCCAGCAGGCGGCGCACCGCTTCGGGAGAGGCCGGCGCGGTCTGGGCAGCCGAGGCGGCCAGGAGGCGACCGTAGGGGTGCCCGGGAGACCAGCTCCCCGCCGTCGCCACAGCAATCGCAACGGCTGCGATCGTGGCCGGCATCGACCCGGCCGGCTGTTTCTTCATCGTCGCCCTCGCAACCCGTGAGTCACCTGGCCTGCAGGCCGCGGCCGGCCGGCAGGATGTTGTCGATGCGCGTGTTCCATCCTGCGGTGCGCCGGCATCTCGTGCGGAAGCCGAGCCCCTGTTCCACCGCTCGCAGCGCAGGACTGCAAGACAGCGGGTCGTGTTTCCGGCATCATACGCGAAGTGGATGGAGGCGAGCGCAGGCTCGCCGTCCCACAGGAGATCGCTCGATGGCCATCGTCATTGGACAGCCCGCTCCCGATTTCACGTTGCACGAGACCCTGAAGCAGCAGCGAAGCCTGCGGGACTTCCGGGGTCGCATCGTCGTGCTCGCGTTCTTTCCGGGGGCCTTCACCCCTGTTTGCACCACGGAGATGTGCGCACTGCGCGACCGGCTCGACCGATTCGGCTCCATCAACGCCGAGATCGTCGGCATCACCGTGGACCCGCCCTTCGTGCAGGCCGCATGGAAGGCGGCGCACGATGTCGGCTACACCTTTCTGAGCGACTACGACCGGAGCGTGGTGACGGCCTACGGCGTCGCGTTTCGGGGTCTGGGCGGCATGGAAGGCTACGTCTGCGCCAACCGCGCCGTGACGGTCGTGGACAAGGAAGGCATCGTGCGCTACCACTGGATCGGGGAGCACCTCGGCGTCGAGCCCGACTACGACGCGATCGACGCCGTGGTGGCCGCGCTGTAGCCCCGCCGACGCCCTCGCGGCTGACGGTGCGCACGACATCCGCGTCAGCGACGACGGCGAGACGATCCGTTTCGCGTATCCGGCCGCGGTCGAAGACCCGATCCGGAATGACAAGCGGAACCAGTTCAACGGACCGGTGGCGCCGCCATGCCGGCTCTACTCGTAGTCGGCGGCTGCCAGCGAGAGGCGCACGACCTCGGCGTCGTTGCGCGCGATCACGTGGCGGTTGGCGAACGCCGGATGCGCCCACAGGACCGCGCGGTCGACGTGTCTCCAGCGACCGGAGCCGCCGCCGCGGGTACGGGTGGTGGGCGTCAGCAGGTGCGTCCGGTCGACCTCCTCGTAGCCGGCCGGCGAGAAGCGGGCGATGACCAGCTCGCCGGTCTCGACGGAGATGAACGAGCGGTCCTGGTGCCGCACGAGGTGCGAGCTCGCCCAGCGGTCCTCGGGTACGAGCCGGTCGCTCGACCACAGCAGCTCGCCGGTGGTTGCGTCCACGCCACGCAGCTCGCCGTAGCTGTTGAGCCCGTAGATCGCGTCTCCCACCACGATCGGCGTCGACGTCATGGATCGCTGCACCGGGCGGTCGGTGCGGTTGGGGTTGGTGCCGGTCCAGACCACCCGCGCCGCCGGACGGTCGGGGTTGAGCGCCAGCATCAGGCCGCCGTTCTCCACCTGCGTGATGAGCAGGTAGCGCCCGCTGCGGACCGGCGTGCCGATCGTCAGCCCGCTTGCAATCGGAAAGTCGTGCTCCCACCAGATGCGGCCGGTGGCCGGGTCGAGCGACGTGACCCCGCCCGGGTGCCAGACGATCAACTGCCGCACGCCCCCGGCGGTGGTCACGATCGGCGAGGAGTAGCCCGCCTCCGAGTTCGTATCGAGCGCGCGCCACGCCTCGGCGCCCGTCGCCTTGTCGAACGCCACGATCATGGCGTCGGGCTCGCCGCCGAGCAGCGTGATCAGGAGCTCGCCCTCCACGATCGGCGAGTGCGCTACGCCGTAGACCGGCACCGTGACGTCGTAGTCGGCCACGGTGTCGATCTGCCAGATCGGATCGCCGGAGGCGGTGTCGAAGCACGACAGCATGCCGGCCGCCCCGAGGATGTAGACGCGGTCGCCGTCAACGGTCGGCGTGGCCCGCGGGCCGGTGGCGAACACCGGGACGATGTTGCGGTAGGTGGCCGGCCATTCGCGCGTCCAGAGGACCGCTCCGGTCTCCTCGTCGAGCGTCACGAGCCGCTCGTGGCCGTCCATCGTGCGGCTGCCCGGCGTCTCCTGGTAGTCGAGGACGAAGACGCGTCCGTCGGCGACGGCCGGTCCGGCGAAGCCGGCGCGCACCGGGGTGCGCCACTTGACGATGAGCCCGTCCTCGGCGAAGTGCTCGACGATACCGGTCTCGTGCCACACGGCCGCCCGGTCGCTGCCGCGCCATTGCGGCCAGTCCTCGGCGTCGAGCACGGCGGTCAGGAGGCAGGCGACGGCGCAGGCGAGCGCCGCGATCATCCGGCGGGGCGTACCACGGTCAGACATCAGCGACTCCAGATTGTCCCGGACCCAAGGCGGCATCCCGGCCAGTGTAGGGCACGGGATCGGCCGTGTCGATTCCACCCCGCCGGACTACGGCACCAGGCCGCCGGGAGACGAGTTCGTTGCTCCGCAGCAATGATCGGGCTCGATCCCGGTGTCAGCTACATTGTGCCAATCCAGTACATGCAGCCGGGACCGGCGCCGTCACCCATCGGCATCTCGAGGGTGACCTCGAGCGTGTTCAAGTCCACGACCGCCACGCGGTCCGCGGCTCTCAGCCCCAGATAGGCACGTGAGCCGTCGGGCGTCACCAGAACGGCGCCGTCGCCCGTGTCCGTCGAGTCCAGCCTCACCCGCTCGATGACGGCCCGCGAAGCGGCGTCCATGACCACCAGGGATGCCGCTTCGCCGTCGATGATCAGCACGCGGCCGTCCGGGGTGAATTTCAGGCGATTGGCATCCTGCAAGCCCAGGTCGAGCGTTTCGACAACGCGCCGGCTCGCCACGTCGATGATCGACACGCTCCCATCGCCGCGGGTCGCCGTCCAGAGCTCGCGGCCGTCCGGCGACAGATCGATGCCCTCGGGCCTGTCGCCCGGTACGGGAATATCGGTGAGCGTCGCTCGAGCCGGACCCGCCATCACGCCCTCGACCATCGTCACGCTGTTCGAGCCGGTGTTCGGCAGGAACATCATGTCCCGGCCCTGATCCAGCACGAGCATATGCGTGCCGTCCTGGCCGATCCCGAGCGTCCAGTCGATCCGGTTCGTCGACGGGTCGTAGCGGCCGATGGACTTGTAGCCCTCGATGGTGAAGTACACCTTGCCGGCGGCAAACAGTACGTCGTGCGTCTGACTGCCCGGGCCGGGGTCGACCCGCCGGATCTCCTCCCGGGCCGCGATGTCGATGACCGAAATCCCATCGACCATACTTGCCACGAACGCCAGCCGGCCGTCCGCCGACGCGGTGACCTCGTGCGGATCCCTGCCGGTCGGCACTCGCGCAAGAACGGTTCCGTTCGCCGGGTCGACGATCGCAAGCGCGCTGGCATCCCTGAGCAGGACAAGGAGTCGCTCGGGCGACTGCGCCTGGGCGTCGGCGATGCCGAGTCCCGCGACGATCACCGCGAGCGACAGCGAGACCACCCAACGGAGCGACGTCTTGACTCGGCTCATCTGGAAACCTCCTTGACAATATGGCGGACTGCCGGAACGGCAACGACTTCAGCGATGCACGTGACCGAGAGTCAACCGAGTATACCCACGCGGCGGAAGTCCCGAGCGCGTGCAGGGAACCGGCCCGAGGCGGACACGCCGGACCTGCGACTGCAACGGACGGCCGCATGGCTGCCCGCAATCTCGCGCGGTCGGATGGGGACCCGTGCACCGGCAGGACCGGCCATCCCTGGCGGCAAGCCGATCTCGATTCGGATGACGGCGTGCTGGAAGGGTGCCTTTCCTGTTCAACGGCGACGACTTCTCGAGGTCCGACATCGAGAGCCCGGCCCGCGACCTATAATCGCGAACCATACGGGCGGCCCGGCGAGGCTGTCCGAAGGGAGACGCGCCGATGCCTAGACAGACACGCGCGGGACATGGTGGCGGATGCAGCGACGGCCGGGCGTTGCGGAGGACACGACCACTCGCCGGCGTCGCGAGCCTGGCCGCCGCCGGGCTGGCCCTCGGCATCGCCGCACCGGCCGGGGCCCAGCCCGCGGAGGGCGGCGCGTTCCTCGACGCGCAGGCCGCAAGCGGGCGGACGGCCTACGGCCGCTCCTGCGCCTCCTGCCACGGGACGACGCTGCGGGGCGCGGTGCACGGGCCGGATCTGACCGGTCCGAGCTTTCTGAGCAACTGGGGATCGCAGACCGCGGCGGCGCTGTACGAGTACGTGCGGGCCGAGATGCCGCCGGGGCTCGGCGGATCGCTCCCGAGCGAAACCTACCTGAGTATCGTCGCCTACCTGCTGCAGGTGAACGGCCATGCGGCGGGACCGCAGGCGCTCACCGCGGACGCCCTGGACGTCGTCGGCGAGCCCGGCGCCGCTCCGGCAGGGGGCGCCCCCGCCACGGCGGATGCGTCCGACGCGGCGTCGGAGGACGAGCCCCGCGACGTGGACGCGGTGCCGGCCCGCCGCGCGTTCATCAACCGGGAAGTCCTCGGCTTTACCCCGGTCACCGACGAGCTGCTCCGGAATCCGCCGGCGGAGGACTGGCTGACCTGGCGGCGCACCCGGGACAACCAGGGCTACACACCGCTGGACCAGATCGGGCCCGACAACGTGGCCGGCCTGCGCCTGGCCTGGGCGCTGGCGATGCCCGAGGGCACCAACCAGACCGCGCCGCTGGTCCACGACGGCGTGATGTTCCTGGCGAGCCCCGGCAACGTCGTCCAGGCCCTCGACGCGGCCACCGGCGAGCTGCTCTGGCAGCACCGGCACCAGTACCCCGACGACGCCGAGAGCAGGCGCGCTACCCGCAGCATCGCCCTCTACCGGGACAAGGTCTACCTGGCCACCTACGACGCGGCAATCGTCGCCCTCGACGCGCGGACGGGCGAGCCGGTCTGGCAGACCACGCGGGCCGACTACCGGAAGGGCTTCGCCCAGACGGGCGGGCCGAGCATCGCGAACGGGGTCGTCGTCAGCGGCATCAACGGCTGCGAGCGCTTCGAGGACGAAGGCTGCTTCATCACCGGCCACGATCCGGACACCGGCGAGGAGCTCTGGCGCACCTCGACCATCGCGCAGCCGGGCGACGTCAACAGCGGGACCTGGGGCGACATCCCGCCGCACCTGCGCGGCGGCGGCGACACCTGGATTCCGGGCGCCTACGATGCGGACCTCGACCTCTTCTTCATCGGTACCGCGCAGGCGAAGCCGTGGGTGGCGGCGAGCCGCGGGATGTCGACCTACAACGACGCCCTCTACACGAACTCGACGCTTGCCCTGAACCCGCGCACGGGGCAGGTCGCCTGGTACTTCCAGCACGTGCCGGGCGAGACGCTCGACCTGGACATCGTCTTCGAGCGGGTGCTGGTCGACGTCGATGATCACAAGTGGCTGTTCACGGCCGGCAAGGACGCCATCCTCTGGAAGCTCGACCGCCGCACGGGGGCCTTCGTCGACCTGGCCGAGATGCTGCACCAGGACATTTTCGAGTCGATCGACCGCGAGACGGGGCGCGTGAGTTACCGGCAGGACATTCGCGACGCCGGTGTCGACGACGCGGTGGAAGCCTGCCCCAGCCTGTACGGGGGCCACAACTGGCAGGCGTCGGGCTACAGCCCCGAGGCGAAGGTGATCATCTATCCGCTGCACCAGGTGTGCATGACGCTGACCGGCCGTCACGTCGAGCTGGTGGAGGGGGGCGGAGGTCTCGGGGTCTCCGCCATCGAGCTCCACGAGATGCCGGGCACGAACGGCATGCTCGGACGCCTCGCCGCGTACGACGTGCGCACGATGGAGGAGGTCTGGAGCCGCGAGCAGCGCGCCATCTTCCTGACGTCGGTCCTGACGACGGCCACCGGGCTGGCCTTCGTCGGAGACGTCGACCGCTACTTCCGCGCGCTCGATGTCGGCACCGGCGAGGTCCTCTGGGAGACGCGCCTCGGCCAGTCCGGTCACGGGTTCCCGATCTCGTACGGCGCGGGCGGCAGGCAGTACGTCGCGGTCCCGACCGGCGCCGGCATCTTCCGCGGCCTGAGCGGGGTGCTCAGCCCGGACATCTACCAGCCCCCGTCCGGGAACGGGCTCTACGTCTTCGCCCTCCCGGACCCGGAGTTGGCGCCGTAGTGGCGCGCACTCCTGCAGGGTGCGGCGTGATCTCGGCGGTGGCGTTTCCGTTTAGCGTGGGAATCGGGCGATCCCGTAACTGCCCCTGATCCCGCCAATCCAGATCTCGTCATTCGCCTCGATGGCCACGGTGCCGAGCCTGAAGAACTCGTTTCCCTTGTAGTCCACGAGCTGCCGGACTTCGAACGTCGTCGGATCGACCTCGGCCACGCGAGCGGCCGACAACTCACAAGGATCAACGTCTTCACACTGGGTCACGTGACCGGCGACGATGACCTGGCCAGTGGGTCCCCAGCGCACGTTGTCGACGTTGAAGCCAACCGGAATCCGGTCGACGCGCACCGGACTCTGGCCGCGTGACAGCCGCACCAGCGCCCGATCGCTCCAGCCCCCGATGAAGAACCACTGCCCGTCATCCGAGGACACGAGACCGTTGGGACCGGGCATCCGGCTGCCGGGCACTTCGACCCAGTCCGTCGTGGGATGCCATTCCCAGAGCTCCCCACCTTCGCGGTCGAAGTTCGTCGCGCCGAGATAGCCGTCCGGCAGCGCCGTAATGGAGTTGATGCGGGCGGTGCCCGCCGGTGCCGGGATGCATCCGATCCACTGCATCGTGGGCACGGTGCCGCCGACGTCGAGCGTAAAGACCTCGATGGCCTCGCGCGCGCCATGACCGACCACGTAGAGCGTATGCACATCGCCGCCGCCCTCCCGCAGGGTCAGTCCGTGCGGCTGGAACACGTCGTTCGGACCGGGGCAGGCGCGATAGGTATCGCGGTCGTGCTCGGGCGGCAGCGCTCCCGCGGGAAAGACCTCCTGGACGCTGTGATCCCGAAGGCCCACCGCGTAGACGGGACCCTCCGAATCGGTGTAGCGTCCCGATGCGATTACCCAGGGGGCGCCCGGAACCGCGTAGAGATCTTCCGGATTGGTGGTGCCGCAGACGAACTGCACATCTCCGGCGGGATCGCAGGTCTGGGCACCAACAGGGTGTCCGCCGACAAGACCCAACACCGACGCGAGGAACACGAGCACTCGCAACATGGCACACCTCCAGATTTTCATGATGCGTTGAAGTATACCGGCGCTCGCCAGCGCCCAAACCACCTGCCATGCAGGTGCGAGCGGCAGGACGCTCGCACCTGCGTGCACGTGCTGCCGCTTGGCGATCAGTCGTCGGTGATCTCGGCTTCGAGGATGACGGCGGCTTCTCTGCCGCCGAACGTCGAGGAGAACACGGTCATGCCGGCGAAGTTGTACTCCGGCGGGGCCTCGTTCATCTCGCGCTGCATCGTTCCGGTCCGGTTCGTGGCGAGCAGGATGTAGCGGAAACGGCGGCCCTCCGGGTCGAGCGCCATGATGACGACCGCTTCGCGACCGCCGAATGCGGTCTCGCCGCCCTGAGCGCCGGCGAAACGGTAGCCGCGCGCTCCGGCCGCGTTCAACTCGTCCTGCATGGTCCCTGTGCGGTTGGTCGCAAGAAGCAGGTACTTCTCCGGCTGCTGGGCCATCCCGGATGGTGCCAGGACGAGCAGGGTCACGGTGATTGCGATCGTCGCTTGGAGCTTGCGCAAGGGTTTCCTTCCTTTCCGGGGAGCACGTTGTGCGGAATCGTCGATGCCACGCAGTCTGGCGGTCCGCCTTCGATGCGGTTCGCGGAGCAACCTGGGAGCGTCGGAAAAAAACCCGGCAACAGCTCAACGGCGCATACGCTTCTTCCTGACGGGAGATCGACCTGCGCCGGAACGGTCTTCCTATCGGCGGCGGGTTGAGCGCTTGACAATGTTACCCTGCGGATCGCCCGGCCGCGCCCTGGCCAGGTCGTGCGCTGCGATGAACAGCCGCGACGCGGACGACGCGGACCGGCGGAGACAGACCATGGCCGCAGCGTCCGTTCTGCCGAAGCTCGTCGGCCAGCGCGTCAAGCGGCGCGAGGATCCGCGCCTGATCCAGGGGCGCGGCACCTACGTCGACGACGTGAAGATTGCCGGCATGCGGCACCTCGCGTTCAAGCGTAGCGACATTGCGCACGGCCGGGTCCGGTCCATCGATACCAGCAGCGCGGAGGCGATGAACGGGGTGGAGGGGGTCTTCACCGGCGCGCACGTCGCCGAGTTCCTGGCCCCGATGCCGATCGGCACGCCCTTCCCGTCGCCGGAGCACCGCGCGGTGGCGGTCGACACGGTGCGTTTCGTCGGCGACCCGGTCGCGGTGGTCGTGGCGTGCGACCGCTACGTGGCCCGCGACGCCGCCGACGCCGTCGTGGTCGACTACGAGCCGCTGCCGGCGGTGGTCGATCCCGAGAAAGCGATGAGCGGCGAGTCCGTAGTGCTGCACGCCGGCTTTCCGAACAACGTCGCCTTGGGTCCGCTGCCGAGCGGCACCGGGGTCGGGCGCAAGGGGGCGGTGGACGACACCGCCGTCGACGCGGCGTTCGAGGCGGCGGACGTGGTGATCGTCCAGCGCATGGTGAACCAGCGGCTGGCGCCGAGCTCCATCGAAGCGCGCGGCGTCGTGGCGCACTACGAGCCGGGCCGCGCGGCGCTGACCATCTGGTCGTCGACCCAGAATCCCCACATCCTGCGCACCTTTCTGGCGCGGATGCTCGGCCTGGGGGAGGACCGCGTGCGGGCCATCGCCCCCGAGGTTGGCGGCGGCTTCGGGGCGAAGATCAACATCTACGGCGAGGAGTACGTGGCGGCGGCGCTGTCGAAGCGGCTCGGTCTGCCCATCAAGTGGATCGAGGATCGCTCCGAAGCGTTCCTCGCAACCGTGCACGGGCGCGACCTGATCGCCTATGTCGAGCTGGCGGCCAAGCGGGACGGTAGCGTGCTCGGGTTGCGGATGCGGATCATCGCCGATATCGGCGCCTACAACATGCTGCTTACCGCCCGCGTGCCGACACACAGCATGACGATGGCCAACGCCACCTACGCGTTTCCCGCTATCCGCGCGACGCTGACCGAGGTCTTCACGAACAAGACTCCCACCGACGCGTATCGGGGGGCGGGGCGGCCCGAGGCGACCTACTTCGTCGAGCGGGCGATGGACATGCTGGCCCGCGAGCTTGGGATGGACCCGGCCGAGTTGAGGCGCAAGAACTTCATCCAGCCCGACCAGTTCCCCTACAAGACCCAGATGGGGGCGGTCTACGACTCGGGCGACTACGAGAAGGGGCTCGACCACGCTCTCGCGGTCGCCGGCTGGAAGCGGCTCAAGCAGGAGCGCGACGCGGCCCGGGCCGCCGGCCGGCTCGTCGGCCTCGGACTGTCGATGTACGTCGAGAGCTGCGGTCTGGGGCCCTCGTCCTCGTTACCGCCCGGCGGCTGGGAGCACTCGCAAGTCACCGTCGAGCGGGATGGCCGGATCAGCGCGACGACCGGCGTGTCGCCGCACGGACAGGGTAACGAGACCACCTTCGCGCAGATGCTGGCCGACCAGTTCGGCGTGCCCCTCGACCACGTGACGATCCACCACGGCGATACCGCGGTGGTCAAGCAGGGCATCGGCACCTTCGGCAGCCGCTCGCAGGCGGTCGGCGGGGCGGCGCTGCACGATGCGGGCGCGAAGGTGAAGGCCAAGATGGCGAAGTTCGCCGCGGCACTGCTCGAGGCGCACGAGAGCGATCTGGTCTTCGAGAACGGCGCCATCGCGGTCTCGGGCGCGCCCGCGTCGGCCAGGCGGTTCGCCGAGGTCGCCGCCTACGCCTACCGGCCGATCAGGCTGCCCGAGGGACTGACCCCGGGATTGAGCGGCGAGGCGTTCTTCGAGCCGAAGAACCACACCTATCCGTTCGGCTGCCACATCGCGATGCTGGAGATCGACCGGGAAACCGGCGAGCCGCGGCTGCTGAAGATGGTGGCGGTCGACGACGCCGGCCACCTGGTCAATCCGCTCATCGTCGAGGGGCAGATCCATGGCGGGCTGGCGCAGGGCATCGGGCAGGCGATGATCGAGGAGGTCGCCTATGCCGCCGACGGGCAGCCGTTGACCGCGTCGTTCATGGACTACGCGCTGCCGCGCGCGAGCGACTTCCCGCGTTTCGAACTCGACCGCACCGTCACTCCCACGCCGGTCAATGCGCTCGGCGCCAAGGGCGTCGGCGAGTCGGGGACCATCGGCTCAGCGCCGTGCATCGTCAATGCCGTCGTCGACGTCCTGAGCGGCTTCGGCATTCGGCACCTCGACATGATGCTGCGGCCCGAGAAGCTCTGGCGCATCATTCGGGACCACGAGACGGCCAGTCGGCTCGCTCATGAGGATACTGCGACCAGGGCCCCCCGGCACCGTCTCGGGAGCACTTGACCAGTACGGCACCGACGACGACTCCACGCGGTTCCTGACGCTGCTCAACACCACGCCGCTGCGCCCGGTGCGGTGCGAGCCCTGACGGTCACCACCCGCAACAACGCACCGTTCGGGTTGCTGCGGGAAGGGCACGAAAGCCGACGTACCTGTAGAGCGTCACTGGCCTGATACCGAGTTCGCCGCACAGTTCCGCCACGGAAGTGTCGCGTTGGGTCATCGCGGCTTGGGCCGCCGCACTTGGGCCTTCGACAGCGCGAACTTCCTGCCGCCCTTGCGGCCGCGTGCTTGCGTTCCGCCATGAGCCCGGCGCGAACCAGTCGTGTCAGTGGGACCCGACGAGTAGAACGGCAGCGACGATGGCGGCATCGGCGACACGCTGCACGACGGCAACGGCACCCGGGTGCCATCGTCAACGCCTTCACGACCGTGAATCCCGAGACCGAGGCGACCGTCAGCGCGGTCGACAAGCTCACGTTCGAGGAGCTCTGTGCGTAGGCTGCGGAACAGCCGAGAAGGCCGGCTCCGACGGTTGCCATGAATGCCGCGACAACCTGGAATTCACGCTCGTGTACCCGCTGTGATCCTTGCGGTTGTTGGAGCTCAGGCCAGGAGGTCTCCGCGGCGAACACCGCGAAGCGCGTCGGCGAAGGCGTTCGCGGTTGCCGGGCGGGCTGCCCGGCGAGCCGTCAGCATCATCGTGGCGAACGCGACCACGGCCGCCGATGGGCCGGAGCCCGCCGCTGCCGGGGCGCCGCGGTCGAGTCGCTGACGTCGAATGTGCTCCTTCACCTCGCCGACGTCGTCCCCCGCGAACGGATGCTCTCCCGAGACCATCTCGTACAACATCACGCACAACGACCAGAGGTCGTCGGCTTCGGAGGCGGGGCGGCCCGACAGCACCTCGGGCGAGAGGTAGCGCGCGGTGCCGCCCGCGCTGGTGGCATCGTTCGCCTCGCGGGCCAGGCCGAAGTCGAGGAGCTTCGGCGACCCGTCGGCCGCGAACCCGACGTTGCTCGGCTTGACGTCCCCGTGCAGGTAGCCGGACTCGTGCAAGGCCGCCAGGGCGTCGGCCAGCAGGGCGGCGATGTCGAGGGCGCGCGCCGCCGGCACCGGGCCGCGCCGAAGCCGGTCGGCGAGCGTGCCGCCTGACAGGAACTCGACGACGAGGAACGGGCGGCCCCGCCACGACTCGATGCCGAAGATTTGCGCCACGGCCGGATGCGTGACCGTGGCCATGGCCCAGGCCTCCGGCTTCGAGCCCATCAGGCGGAAGACGGACGCGCCGGTCAGCGTCTTGATGGCGACGTCCCGCTCGAGCCGGAGGTCGCGCGCCAGGTAGACCGCCCCCATTCCTCCCTTTCCCAGACACCGCGTCAGCCGGTACTTGCCCGCCAGCAGCTTCGGCCCCTCCGTCTCGACGTACGCGGCCCCGCAGTCGCACGCCGCCGGTTCACCGGCCTCCGACACGCATCCGCAGGCCGGGCACTCCTCGGCCGGCGGCGCGTCCACCGGCCGGGCTCCCTCCGTGCGCATCGCGAGCAGGCGTTCGCCCGCCAGCCCGGTCACCGCCGCCAGCGCCTCCAGAAACGGAAGGTCCACCGGCCGAGCGAGCCGGCCGTCCAGGCGCCGGCCCGCCACGAGCACGCCCAACAGCTCCGCGCCGGGGCCCGGGATCGGCACCATGGCGTCGGCGCCCGACTCGACGACCCAACGCCTGTCGTCATGCGGCAGCAGGTCGCAGTACGACGCTTCGTCCTGCGGATGGACCCGCAGCGTGCCGCCGGCCGTCTCCAGCATGCTGACGATGGGGGAACCACTCGCCAGCGGCGCCATCTCGCCGTCCGGATCGGTGAAGTCGTCGGCTCCGGCCGCGGCAGCGGTCCGTAACAGCAGGGTAACCGGGGTGCCGCAGCCTCGTTTCGCCGTCCGTTGGACGATCCGGCTGACCGCCGTGATGCGCCCCACCTTGGCCAGTGCAGCCGTCGCATCCGCCAGTGCCTGGCGTTGGTCGGCGGTGTCGGGATAGAGCCACGCATCGAGACGGAGGAGCAGTCGCCCGCGGGCGGCTGCGGCCAGCAGCAGGACCGCCGAAACCGCGCCCACCAACTGCACCGCCGGGTCGGCGGCGACCGCGCCCAGTGTCTGTTCCCGGCGGTTGGCCAGAAGCCATACCAGGACCGCCGCCGGCCCGGCCGCCCCGATGCCGACCAGCCACCCGTGCGTCAGCAGCCGCCCCACCGATGCCCGGACCACTTCGCGCACGTGCGGTACGCGGGCGGCGAGCACCGAGCACCAGAGCAGGGCGATTCCCGGAAACCGCAGCATATGTAGCGCCGCGATGGTGGGAGACCATTGGTAGTTGGACAGCCCGTCCCCCGGAGTGAACGCCTCGGCGACGTTGTACGCCGCCAGCAACCCGACGAACATCAGGAACCCGATGCCGAACAGAACGACGCGCCGGGTCTCGTCGGCCGGCGCCGTGTGCGCGCGCAGCACGACCACCACCGCCGCCCCGAGCGACAACATGTTCAAGGCGACCCACATCCCGTCGAACACCACCCAGGAGACCGCGAGCGGTACCCGGCCCGCGCGGGCGAGCACCAACCACGTCACGAACCCGACCCAGAGCAGGCAGCCGACCAGCACGCTGACCGGCACCATCCGCCGCGCCAAGTCGTCGAGCCGGGTCCCGCGATGGACCCGGGGACACTCTCGAGCAAACGCCCACAGGAACGCCGGCCCGAACATGAACGGGTACACGTAGGGAAAGGCGAAGTCGGGATAGCCGAAAGGCTCGGCCGGAGGATCCCCCCGCAGGAAGCCGAGGAGCGCGAACGGATTGACCGCGGTGGCCGTCAGGAGGAAGTACGCTCCCAACAACCACGTCCGGTGGTCGCGGCGCCCCGCGACCAGGAGCAGGCACGCGCTCGCCGCGGGCCCGGCCGACAGGAGCGTCAGGTAGGAGGCCAGATCGCCGTACTCGCGCCGGAAGTCGTTCCACCCCCACAGGCCCAACACCACCAGGGCAGCCACCCAGAGCGAGGCGAAGGCGATCAGAGCTTGCACGGCGAGGCGGACGAGAACGCCGCCGGGCAGCCGGGAGCCCATCGCCGTCTCGCCCGCCGCCTCCCCTTCCTGCACGCGGAAGCTGGCAAGCACCTCGGCGACGACGCGCAGGTTCTCGAGCGTCCGGTGACTGGCCGGTGTGGCCGCCCGCGCGCACCGGTCCCAATCCACGTCCTGGTCCAGCGTCAACGCGTCCGCCACGTTGACGACCAGACGGTCGCGCTCCTCCTCACCCATCCGACAATGCCTTCGCTCGGCCGTGTTCAGACACCGACAGCCGCACCGCGCGGGTCGTGTGCCATTCAATGGAACTGGCGTTCGCGAAGCGGAAACCGAACAGCCGGGTCCTGGGTCACCGATCCGCCATGACGTCGCCCAGCCGAATCAACGCCCGCCGCAACGCCATGCGCGCCGCATCCGCACTCGGCATCCGTTCGACGAGCGCGAGCTGCCGGTAGTTGTAGCCGAACTCGACGCGGCCGGCGATCAGCCGTCGGTCCCGGGAGCTCAGACGCTGAAGGCCATCGACGTAGCGCCTCCAGGCCTCGTCGTCGACGAGCCGCCGCAGTTGAGGCGCGCCGGCATCTGACATCCGAACCGGTTGCTCCGGCGCAATGGCGTGACGGCGCCGCGTCATCCGCCGCAGCTCGTCGCGGATGCGGTTCTCGATGACCCGCCGCAGGTAGGCCCGCAGTGAGCTCGCGCGCTTCGACTCGAACCAGTCGAGCCGCGTGAACATGTAGCGCAGCGCCTCCTGCACGAGGTCGCTGGTGTCGAGAGAGCCCCGTACCCGTTGCGGCAGGCGGCCCCGTGTCCATCTCCGGAGCCAGGACCCATACCGCTCGAACAGCGCCTCGGCCGCCCCGCGGCTGCCCCGTCGGACCTGCTCCAGAAGGCGCGACTCGGACGACGACGTGGAGGCCGTCTCCCCGGGCGCCATCGACGACGGTTCGGGCTTCAGCACCATGATTCCACACGAGATCATGTGCGACGCCGCCGGGTGCAGGCAAGGGCCGGGCGGGGCCCATCCTTCGCTTTTCGATCCTCTGACGCCTTTGACCCAGTAGATGAGTTGGCGCGGACTCGCGCCGGGATGTCCGTGATCACTGCCGCTCCCGAAAGAGGAGGGCCGGCCAGACGCGGTGTCGAGCTCCGTTGCCGTTGGGCGCAACCGCGAGCTGGCCGCCTCGCGTTCGTCCGTGACGGTTGAGTGCGTCGAGCGAGAACGGAGGGCTTGGATCCTGACCCGGGGGGACGCTCGAGCACGCGGTCACGACCGACTGCGCGCCAGGCGCCATGCGCCGCGCAGGGCGAGCAGGCTGGCGAGCAGGCCGGAGCCTGCCACAGGCAGCACCGGGACCGGCTCAGGCTCTGATTCTGGCTCAGGCTCTGGCTTAGGCTCGGGTTCTGGCTCAGGCTCTGGCTCCCCGTCGACGACGGGCCGCGGCACGTCAATGGTCACGGGGGCTCCATCTCCCTCCGCGTTGCGTGCTAGAACACGCACCGTGTAGGCGTCGCCGGCACCCACCCCGGGGATTTCGAAGCTGGTAGCGGTGGTCGTGTCTTGCGTCCACGTAGAGCTGCCCTGCAGCCGGTACTCGTAGTCGTAGCCGGCTACCGCGGTGCCGGGGGCTCCGCTGCCCGACCTGCGTGCGGTATCGAACGGAACGACGACACTGCTGTCGCTCCCGTCCAGGAAGCCGGCGGGGGGAGTCCAGTTGACGGAGATGATCATCGTGTCGCTGGCGAGGCTTCCCGTGAGCGAGCGCACCGGCGCCGGTGGACCCGCATCCTTCACCACGACCGTCAACTCCAGGGCCGAACCGTCGCAGCCGGTCCTCTGGCCCTCTCCCGGAAGGTTGTTGAGGCTGTGCCCGCTGCTGACGCGGACCTTGTAGAGGTTGTCGCCGCCGCTGTCGGTCGGGGTCTCGTAGTCGGGCGCGGCCGTGAGATTCAATCGGCCGGTCCCGGAACTCGTGGATGTGGAGGTGGGTGTCACCGCAAAGAGGGTGCTGTCCTCGCCGGCGGAGGACGGCCATGCCGAGAACGTCACCGCGTCGCCGGCCACCAGGCACCTGTAGGTCATGACGGGATCGCCGGTTCCCCAGGTGCGCGTACCCGTGCCGTGGGCCGACCAGGCGAAGGCCAGGGCGGGGTCTACGGTTGCACCCTCGTAGATCTCGATCCGCGGAGTGCCCCAACGCAGGTTGCCGATGGACTGTGCGTCCGTGAACTGGGCCGACGCGTCGTACCTCACCCGGATAATGAACGCGGCCTGGCTTGTCGCGCCCTCGAAGATCCCCCCGTCCACCTGCACGTCGGCGCCGACCGCCCCGGAGGCGCCGTATACCGCGGCGAAAGCAGCGGGAGACACGGACTGCGGCGTGATCCGGATCTTCGTATTGCCGTCGAGAAAGGTGGCGTCCAGCAGCAAATCCGTTATGGGCACGACGCTGCCGCCGACCAGCTCCCCCCTGAGCTCGTAGGTGGAGGAGGAGGAACCCGCGGAAAACGTGATCTCGTTCTTCGGAGAAGCGGGCTGGTGGCCGGCAGGGAAGAGCACGTAGCTCGGGGTTTGCGCGCGGCCAGGTGCGACCGACGTCGCAGCGAACGCGAGGGCGGCGATGACCACCGCCGGTCGGGGCAAAGTGCGACGGCGAACGCCCCCGCCCCCCGCCGTCCGCCGATCTTCAGCGCCGTACCAGGACGGCGGCGGCAGCGGAGGCGCTGCCACGAGCGGTTTCACAACTGGCATCCGATCACCACCATTTCTTCACCGACTCGACCGCACCGTCAGGTCTGTCCGGTTCCGGGTCAGCGGCCGAGGAGAGCGGGACACGCAGCGGCCGCCGGTCCGACGATGCGTCGACCGCCGCGGCGTCAAGCCCCTAGTGATTTACAAGGGAAGTTCGTTTCCCCACGAAGCGCCCTTTCACATTTTTGTAGGCGTCGTGAGGACGGAAACCGAACGCACGTCGGCAAACTTTTCTTGTGCGAGCCGGCTCTCCAGCCCCCGATCCTGCGGTCGGCTGGTCTGCCTCAGCGGCAGGACGGGCGCGGCAGTGCCTGGCCTTACCGAGACGACGTTCCGTTCGGGCACCGCGCCTCGCCAGGGCTGGCGACATCGTGGACAGGTGTGAATTGGCGAGCCTGTCCTCGCGGCAAGCTCACCGGGCGTCGTCCCGCGGCGCTCCGACGGTCCACGAACTGACGATTCCGGGTGTTCTGGCTGTTCGGTTCCTGCTTCACCGACGCCTTTATCTATAGAGGGTTCATTTGGAACGCGATTGAGGGGCCCAAGAGGTTGTCGTCTGTGCTCGCGAGCCCTGGAATGCGCCCCTCGGCCCGAGCTGGAGGGACAACACGGTATCCAACCGCGGCGAGAGCGGGAAGGTGGCGATTGGGGCTGATGCTGCAGATCGAGAATGGCCGAGAGAACATCCGTTCGGTTGCCGCCCGGTCATCGGGGCGCATCGTCAGAGGCCTGTGGGAGCGCGGCGTGTCTTTGGTGCGCGAGTTGCTGGACGTCCTCGAAGCGGCAGGCGACCCTGCGAGGGCGGACGCGCTTCGCGACAACTTCGAACGGCAACGGCGTCGGGGTTGATGGACGAGCTCGCCTTCAGGCGGCCCGCGAGCGGCAACTCCTGGCGAACAGATGATCGGCACCAGCGTCCGGAATCAAGCGACGAGCGTTCGCTACGAACCCGACGAGAATCCTCCGGGGCCGCTGACGTTCGGTTGCGGCGCGCAGCTCGTGGTTGTGGGTATCACCGGGCTCGTTCTGATCCCCACGATCGTGATTCGAGCCGCCGGCGGCAGCGAGACGTACCTGTCCTGGACGGTGTTCTGCACCGTGGCGATCAGTGGCGCCTGCACGGCGTTGCAGGCGGTCAGATGCGGCCGGCTCGGTGCGGGGTACGTTCTCTGGGCGGGGCCAGGCGCGGCGGTCATCGGCATCTCGGTCACCGCGCTCGTAGTGAAGCTCGACGCAACGGGGTTGTCGAGGCTCCGAGAGTTCATCGGCGAGTTCGCTTCCCGCGAAGGTTGGGACGAGAAGATGGCGCGCCGTCTCGAAGCGGCCAGCGGGGAGTCGTTGCTCGCGCTACTCGATCGGGATGGCGGTCGCGCGAATCGTGAGCGGCGGCGGTTGTTTCTGTCGGCGCGCAAGGACATCGGCGGCGCGATCCTCGAGTTCGTCGGCGCGCGCGGCGAGGAGAACATTCAGGATTGGATCGGGCTGCTGGCGGAGCGGCCCGATGACGTGCTGGTGCAGCAGAAGGTGTCGCTCCGACTGCTGCGGCACATCGCTTCCTCGGTGCTCCACCAGCAGTTCAACGACACGGATATCGTGACCGTTCGCGTGGACGCGCGGGGCCCGCCACCGCCAGCCTTTGGCGCTCCGTGGGCTTGAGGTGACTTTGCGGAGCCGTCCAGCAGGATCAACCTGGGATTGTGCATTCTCACGAGGTCCGCCAGCCCCTCTGAGCCGCCAGCCACGACCGGGACATTCGTCCGCCTCGGTGAGGCTGCCGACCCGCAGAGCCGGGAAGCTCCGGTCGACGTGGGTCACTACTGAGAGGCCCTGCCAAGCCGGGTTGCCCCACGTGGATGGAGTCCGGCAGAGACTTCGAACGATGGCATCCAACCCCGCCGACGCTCCAGTGCGCTGCTCGGCGAGCGGGTGGTGGGCGGACGAATGGAGCAGGAGGTATCGTGACACCGACGTGATCACGGTCCGCGTCGAGTCCGTTCAGGCGCGGTCCTGACTCGGTCGAACGGGGCATACAGCGAGAACGGGCAACTGAGACCACGGAGAACGACCCAGTGAGAGCAACGCGTGGGCACTACGAACCGACCTCGAAGCCGAGAGATTGCATGCGGGAAGCCAAGGCAGGCGCGACGTGGACGAGGGGCACGCTGTGGCGCGCAACCCTGATGCCGGCCGTGCTTGTGCTGGCCTGGGCCACGCTCGCATCCGTGGCGAGCGCGGAGCCTCAGGGCAACGACGCCCAGGAACAGGTCGAGGAACGGACGGACGCGCCGGCCGAGGAACTTGGCCGCGCACTTGGGATGACGCCGGCCGAGATCGAGGCCCTGGGACTGTCGCCCGCCGAGATGCAGCGGCTGCTCGCGGGATTCACGGAGGAGACAGTGGTCGTCGGCTCGCGCGCCCAGCCGCGCAGCGCCACCGAGTCGGCGGTCCCGGTGGATGTGCTGTCGGCCACCGACCTCGTCAGCCAGGGGGCGGGCGACCTGAAGGACCAGCTCCGGACCATCGTTCCGTCGTTCAACACCAACACCCAGCCCATCAGCGGCGGCTCTACGGTGGTGCGCCCCGCCATGCTGCGCAATCTGGCCCCGGACCACACGCTGGTGCTGGTCAACGGCAAGCGCCGCCACCGCTCCTCGATAGTCGACTGGCACGGCGGCAACGGCGTGGCGTTCGGCTCGCAGGGGCCCGACATCTCCGCCATCCCCGCGATTGCCCTGCGGCAGGTCGAGGTGTTGCGCGACGGTGCGGCGGCCCAGTACGGCTCGGACGCCATCGCCGGCGTGATGAACTTCCAGCTCAAGGACGCCCGTTCGGGCGGCAGCGTCGAACTCAACACCGGGATGTACCGCGCCGGCGACGGGGAGTCGACCCAGTTCGCCGGCAACGTCGGCCTGCCGCTCGGCGCCACCGGGTTCGCCAACTTGAGCCTGGAGTACGGCAACGCGAACCCGACCGACCGCGCCGCGCCGCGCCGCGACGCGATGGCGCTCATCGCCGCCGGCAACCCGCACGTCTCCTCCGACCATCCGCAGGTGTGGGGCGACCCGGCCGTCGACAACGACCTGAAGGCGTTCGGCAACTTCGGCTATACCTTCCCCGCCGGCGTGCAGGCGTACGCGCATACGAGCTACGCCACCAGGAAGGTCACCTACGGCATCTTCTTCCGCAACCCGAACACGCGGCTCGGCGTGTTCAGCAACGACCGCGGCCGCACGCTGCTGGTCGGCGACGTGCTCGCGGCGAGCGGCATGGGCTCGGCCGACTGTCCCACGGTCACCGTCACCGACCTCGTGCCCGACCCGGTCGCGCTGCGGCAGGTGGCCGACGACCCGCACTGCTTCACGTTCCAGGAGCTGTTCCCCGGCGGCTTCACGCCGCAGACGGGAGGCACGGCGACCGAGGCGGCGCTGACCGGGGGCGTGCGCGGCTTTACCGCCGGCGGGTTCAACTGGGACCTGAGCGGCTCGGTTGGCATGCACCGCACCGACTTCTTCATCCGCGACACCATCAATGCATCGCTGGGTCTCGAATCGCCCAACGCCTTTGACGTCGGCAGGAACCGGCAGCGGGACGTCAACCTCAACTTCGACGTGTCGCATGCCGTCACCGACACGGTCAACCTCGCCGCCGGCGCGGAATGGCGCGACGAGCAGTTCGGGCTGCGTGCGGGCGACCGCGCGGGATGGACGGTCGGCCCGTACGCGGCGCAGCGCTTCATGGCCGGTTCCAACGGCGTCTTCGCCTACAGCCCGCCGCAGGCGGGCACCTGGAGCCGCCACAACATCGCGGCCTACGGCGATCTGGAGGCGACCGACCCGGGCGACGCGTGGACGCTGGGCGCGGCGGTCCGCTTCGAGGACTTCGAGGACTTCGGGACGACGACCAACGGCAAGCTGTCCGGCCGTGTCGGCTTCGTGCGGGGCAGCGTGAGCACGGGATTCCGCGCGCCGACCCCCGGGCAGCAGCACGGCCTGAACATCCACAGTTGGTTCGACCCGACGGTGGGCGACCTGGTCAACAACGCGGTCATCCCGTCGGTCTCGCCGGTGGCGCTGTTGCGCGGCGGTGCGCCGCTGCAGCCCGAGACATCGCTCAACTACACCGCCGGGGTGGTGTTTGGCGGCGGTCCCTTCACGCTCACGGCCGACTACTTCCGCATCGACGTGTCCGACCGCATCGGCATCACCAGCAACTTCACGCTGACGCCGGCGGAGACTGCCGAGGTCGTGGCCGGGGGCTTCGAGGCCGCCGAGAGCGTGCGCAACTATCGGTTCTTTACCAACGCCTTCGGCACGACCTCGCAGGGCATCGATGTCGTCTCCACCTGGACACCGCTGGCGCTGCGCGGAAACACGGTCGTCAGCGCCGTCTTCAACCACACCGACACCGAGGTGACGGAAAACGACAAGGGTCTGCTCGACGGCCGGCGGCTCGCGGAGTACGCCTACGCGCTGCCGCGCACCCGCTGGAACGTCGGCCTCACGCAACGCCTCGGGCGGGCGAGCCTGCTCGGCCGCCTGAGCTACTACAGCGGCTGGTACGACTACGACAGCGGGCGCGGGACGGTCTTCGATCCCTCGGGCGGCCTGGAGCAGGGCTTCTTCGACGGCCGGCCGATCGTGGACCTGGAGCTGAGCGTCCCGCTCGGACAGGGAACCACGCTGGCCGTCGGGGGGCAGAACGTCTTCGACACCTACTCGCAGGTATCGGTCATCGCCAATGCCGTCGGCGAGCGGTACAGCGAGTACATGCCGTGGGGCTACAGCGGCGCCTACTACTACGTGCGCATCGGATATAGCTGGGCTGGCAACTGAGCGGGCTCAACGACGCCAGGGCCGGTCGACGGCGTAATCCAGGACGCGGGGATGGGTCGAAACGCCTCGCAGGCGGCGTTTCGGCCCATCCTCTCCGCTCCATGACCCTGCGCCGCAGCACTTCACTTCGCTGCGTTCTGCGGCGCAAGTTCCTAGGCTGGCCGATACGACAGCAGGAAGCTGCGAACGTGGCGCACCGCCAGCGGAATCTTCTCCGGGGTGTCTTTCCAGGGGTACATGCTCAACTGTCCGTTTGGCGCCAGCATCGCGCTCTCGATCGCGGCATCGTACGAATGTCCCGCGCTATCGTCCGGCAGGACGAGAACCGGCGTCTGACACTGCCTCACGAAGTCCCGCGTCACCGTGAACACGAAGTCAGGGTCGGTGCGGAACAGTCGGTTCAGGAATTGGTCGGCCATTTGCGTCGTGATGTCGGGGTGCCGCCTGACCACTTCTGCACCCCACGAGTTGCTCTGACTCTCATACATGGCGTTCGGCAACTCCGGGCGGAAGCCGACCGGCTGCGCCGGCACGGCCGCGACCACGCGATCTGGCGCCCGCTTGATGAGGTTCCAGATGAAGGGTCCCGCAATGCAGAAACCGAGCACCATGAACCGGTCGATCCCCAGGTGATCCATCAGCCCGAGATGGTCGTCGGTGTAGGCATCCCACGGCCGGTCGACCTCGAGCGGGCCAGTGGACTGCCCGGCTGCGTGGCGCAAGTCCGCGTAGATACAGCGGAACTCTCCGCTGAACGCCTCGATCGTGTCAAAGGGATTGCCGCGCCGGATGCCCGCGATCGTCGAGCCGTTCAGCCCCCCGCCCGAGATGAGCAACAGCGGGAAGCCCGACCCCGTCTCCTCATAGCGGATGCGGACATTCCCCCTCTCGTAGAAGCGTCCGCCATCGTCATTGCCGCCCTGCCGCGCGAACAGCGCCCGCGGCGTAGCGGCCATTGCCGCCGCCGCGGCTCCAGTCTTCAGCAGCTTGCGTCTCGTCGGGTCCACCATGCCTCCTCTTCTCGGCCGTGTTTCGCCTCGATGACACAGCGATTTTCATAGGGGAGCGGCCGAATTCAAAACTATAACGCAACCGAGGTGTTGCCGAGCATCGCCGTGCGCGAGGCGTACGACATCGACAGCTACGCCGAGCAGCTGACCGCGGCCGGCTGGCTCACCGCACCGCAGATGGCCGAGCTGCTCGACGTACATCCGACCACGGCCAAGCGCGTCGCGCGCCAAGGCGTACTGCGCGCCGTGCGCGCTGACGACAGAGGCACGTTACTCTTCGAACCCCCCACCGGACCGCTGCCCGTCGCCCATTCGGGGAAACGGTTACGCGACCGGCGACAGCACCCAAAGCTTGTATCGCATGCACGGGAAGGTGCGTAGTCGAGCGCGGAACCCATCACGACGATGGGCTGTTGGAGCCCGTGGACGCGGATGCTCTCGACCAACCGGGCGAAGGCAGGTCCCTGGAGCCGGGGAAACAGGAGAGCCAGCCAGTGCACGCGATGCGTTTTCCCCTCGTACGTGAATGCTTCGGGCGGGTTTGCCGGGACCACGTCACTCGGCTGCGGGTCGGTCGGACGCTTGGCCATTCTCACCCCCTGGGTATGTGCCGCGGGTCGACACCCGCGGCCGACGCGTTTCGCCGTGCGGAGGAGCGTTACAACCCCGGGGTCGGTCGATGGGCGTCTGGAAGGGGCCGAATTTCGCTAAAGCATTGATAAATAGGGAGAAAAGAGTTTCCGATTTCCCGATGGGGTCCTCATTTCGCACGAGCGTGAATGACCACGCGGTACCGCGGCCTGAAGTCGCTCAGCACATCGCGGTGAACCGTTCCGGTGAACCCGCACGTTGCTTGTCAAGCGCGTCACGCGCCTGCACGATTACGTCGACATAGTGCACGATGGAGCAAGTGGCCTACGGATCGCGGAGGTTTTCGTGAACAAACGGTGTTGGGCTATCGGAGTCCTGATGGCGATGCTGCCCCTGTCTGCGTCCGCGCAGGAAACCGACTCGGCCACGCAGGTCGAGCCGGCAGAGGTGGAAGCCGGCCAACCGCCGCACTTCACCGAGGAGGTGACGGTCACGGTCACCGCGCGCAAGCGCGAGGAGAACCTGCAGTCGGTGCCCTTCTCGGTGGTCGCGCCGACGCAGCAGGCGCTCCGGAACCGGGGCGCGGAAAGCATTGAGGACGTCTCGGCCAACGTCGCCGGCTTCTCGGTCCAGAACCTCGGCCCCGGCCAGAGCCAGATCGCGATGCGGGGAGTATCGGCGGGCCAGGTCGTGCGCGATCAGCCCGGTGTCAAGGAACAGGTCGGCGTCTATCTCGACGAGTCGGTCATCTCGTTGTCGCTGTTCACGCCGGACCTCGACCTGTTCGACATGTCTCGCATCGAGGTGTTGCGCGGCCCCCAGGGGACGCTGTTCGGGTCGGGATCGCTGTCAGGCACGGTGCGCTACATCACGAACCAGCCGGTGCTCGGCGTCACCGAGGGAGCCGGCGAGCTCGGCTTCAGCTCGCTCAGCGGCGGCGGGCTCGGCAACAACGCCAAGTTCGCCGTCAACGTGCCGCTCGGGCCCGCCGCGGCAGCGCGCGTCACGGCGTACAACACAGCGGTCGGTGGCTTCATCGACGCTGTGCAGCCGGACCTGCGCGTCAAGGAGAACGTCGACAGCGGCCGGCGCACGGGCGCCCGAGTGGCGCTGCGCGTGCAGCCGAACGAGCGGTTCGCTTTCACCCCGCGGCTCGTCTACCAGGACGTGGCGATGGACGGCTGGAACCGGATCGACGCGTACAACATCCTGGCCAATCCGTTCACCACCACGCGGCCCGCGGTGACGCTGGGCGAGCGCGAGCAGTTCACGCAGCTCGACGAGCCCTACAGCGACACGTTCCTGCTGGGCGACTTCACGCTGGAGCTGGATCTCGGGGGCGCGGTGCTGACGTCCATCACCTCGCTCACCAATCGCGACGTCGACGTGGTGCGCGACGCGTCGGCGCTCGGCGGCAGCGTCTCGTTCAGCCCGTTCGGTACGCCGGAAGCGGGCTACACGCTCGACTTTCCGCTCGTCGACGCCACCGCCGCAAGAGGGATGACGCAGGAGCTGCGCGTCGCGGGCGACGGCGACCGGGTGGACTGGGTTCTCGGCTCGTTCTACAGCACGTCCGAGCGCCAGTATGGGCAGAGCGCCTACGCGGAGAACTACGTCGCGGTCAGCGGACCCGCTGTCACCGACTTTCTGCGACTCGTGACAGGAAGCCCGGACCTGGTCTGGTCGGGATCGCGCTCGCTGGCCGGCCGCCCCGACACCGAGGAGCTGTTCTTTTCGGATCTGAACTACGACTTCGATCAGCTCGCCCTGTTCGGCGAGGCATCGGTGGCGCTGACCGACCGCCTGAGTCTGACCGGCGGTCTCCGCTGGTACGACTTCGACGAGGAACGCACGCAGGTCTTCGCCGGACTGTTCGCCGACCCGCTCGACAGCGAAGGGACCACGACGGCGACCGGCGTTGCGCCCCGGATCATCGCCAGCTACGACATGACCCCGGCGACGCAGGTGAATGCGCAGGTATCGAAGGGCTTCCGTCTCGGCGGCATCAACGATCCGCTGAACACGCCGATCTGCTCTCCGGAGGACCTGGCCACGTTCGGCGACCGCGGCACCTGGGAGGACGAGGAGCTGTGGAACTACGAGGCGGGCGTCAAGTCGACGTTTCTGGGCGGCCGCGGCACGTTCAACGCGTCGGGCTTCTACATGGACGTCCGCAACCTGCAGGCAACGGTGACGGCCGGCACCTGCTCGTCGCGGATCATCTTCAACGTGCCGGACGCGCGCAGCGCGGGCGTGGAGCTGGAGCTGGCCGCGCAGCCGACCACCTTCTTCGACTTCGCGGTGTCGGCCAGCGTCGCCGACGCTCGGCTGCAGTCCACGATCACGTCCACCGATGACGCCGGCGCGGTCAACGTGGTGTCGGGCATCGAGGCGGGCAGGCGCCTGCCGACCACGCCGCGGTTCCAGACGGCGGCGGCGGCCACGTGGCGGTGGTTGGCGGGGGGCGGCTGGGTCGGCTACGTCAGCGGCACCTTCCAGCACGTCGGCTCGCGCTTCACGCAGGTCGGCGACCAAGCGGCGGGCTTCGGTGCGGTCGACCTGACGGCGCTGTCGCCGGTGCTGCAGCCCGACACGTTCATCGGCGGCCCGCTGACGCAGAGCACGTTCCTGTTCGATCCGGAACTGCCGGCCTACAACATCCTCAACACGCGGATCGGCTTCCTTGACGGCCGTTGGGACATCGCCTTCTTCATCGACAACGTGACCGACGAGCGTGCGTTCCTGGCCCTCGACCAGGAGCGGGGCACGCTGGCTCGGGTCGGGTATCTGACGAATCCGCCGCGGAGCTTCGGCGTCAGCACGCGCGTCGACTTCTAGAAGCGCTCATGGGCGCACAGAGCCCGAGCCCCTCGAGCGCGAGCGTGGGCACACTGGATCGAGAGCGCGAAGCCTCCGCGCGACAGCATCCGCAAGAGCTGACGCGGCGAGACGTAGCCGGGGAGAAGACCAGGATCGACTGCGCACGGCATACTCGCAGGCAAGTACGGAGACGGACCCTGGCGAATCGCCCGCCCGGGTGCAATCACAGCAGGCCCCGCATAGCGGGAATGAATCCTCGGGTGTTCCGATCACAAGCGGCGTTCCGACCCTCGCCCCGCGCGCGCGGGGATGAACCGCGCTTGACGGTCACTGCGTCGGCGAAACGCGTAACAGCCCCGCACCAGTGGGGATGCCGCAGAGCAACGACTGGACGGCGTGGAACGCCGACGAGATGCGAGCAGCAGTCGAGCACCTGCGGCGCAAGCTGGGCGCGTGACGCCGGAAGTGCTGCGCTCGGCGCCCGGGCTGCCCCCGCTTTCTGGGCTACGCGCTTGAAGTCCCCGCGACTTCAATGTCTCGACGACCGAATGTCGGCCTCGACGCGTCCGAACCGGGCGATGGTCCCAAGCTGTTGTGGTGCGCGAGGCCACCCAAGGGCAGGCCACCGCGCCCGCTCTTGACCGTCGGCGTACGGGTCCGGACCACCGGGTCGGCTACCGCCTGAGCGTGCGGAACAGGAGCAGCCTGGACTTCGGTCTGGGCGTGGACGCGCAGCGGCGCGAGTGCGCGATGGTGGGCAGGGCGGCAACGGGGCCCTCGGCCACGCGTCGCTGGGCTGGTGACCCGTTCGCCGACTGGAAACGGTGACTCAAGGCGGTGACGAAAACACACCAGGGGCAAGCGTGACAGACGCCGCGCCCGAACCGCCAAACGCAGCAACGGCGCGCAACCGGGCGCGTCAACCTCGCCGGCACAGACGAACCGCAGAGCGAGGCGGCACCGACTGGACATCCAGCAGGCGACGAGCGGACCGAGAACGCGACGAAGACGCCGCCGCCAGCGGACGCCCACGAGCTGCCGTCGGTCGCTTTGACGACCAGGTTCCTGAACCTGTGCCAGCGACACGGTTCCGAACAGCTCGCGGTCCGGATCGTGGCCGCAGGACAGAGTACCGGGATTGCGGGGTTGCCGCCGAGCAACGACTGGACGACGTGGAACGCCTACGAGATGCGAGCAGCAATCGAGCACCTGAAGCACAAGCTGGGGCGGTGACGCCAGAGGCCCCGGACGAAGCGCTCTTGCTCGCGCTGCAGTGCCCAATCTCCGCCCACAACAGGGCTGCGGCGGTGCTACGATGGAGCAGAGAGGCCGCAACGACGGACGGTCGAGCGGTCCAGCGAGGACGCGCCGAGCGCAGGCGCCCGGTTGACAGGTGGGGCGTCGGAAGCAAGAATGCCCGCAAATCGGGCAGGTACGAGCCCGCCTGAGCGGATGAATCGAGGGCGCCCGCCCCGGAGGGTCAGGTGCTGGACTGATCATGATGCAGACCGGCCGTCGGCGCAATGAGGAAACATGGGATCGCATCCCCAGCGTTGTCCGGAATCTCCCCGCAACCAGGGTCGGGCCGTGTCAGGGCCGGGTAGGGTCTACTACGCAGGCTGGACCCGGAGGACGCGACTCCCATGAAGACGCTGCGGGTCACGCCGGAGCCTGAACAGATCGAGCTCAGCATCAAGCTGCGATACTTCATCACGGACTGGCCGTCCGCTCAGCGCAAATTCCTCGCGGGGGTTCCGCAGCGGCTCCATGAGCTGACGGCGATCCAGCCGCAGGATGTCAGCATGAGCTACGCGAACTCGCTGCGCGACGCGTCATGCACCTGTCGACTGTTCGGGGGCGCAGGAAGCATCGTCCTCAACGCGGACACGCTCAGCCTGAGTTTCGCAAACGTGACGCGGCCTGCGTACAAGGCCGTATTCGAAGCCATTCGACGAGGCTGGGAGTTTCTGACGTCAGAGTTGCCCGAGAACGGAGTTAGTTGGTTCTCGCTGCACTCAAGTCAGGATGTGACGGCTTCAGACGACGCCGCAGTTGACACCTACCTTGGGCAATTTGCACACGAAGGCGCAGTTGCAATCACGAAACACGAGCCAGGAATAAGGTACCGGCCGTCGATACGGGTGACGTTCAAGGAACACGACCAGCATTGGCAACTGCAGCGCTCAGTGGAGGAGTCGACGACCCTTGGCGAGAGGCTGTTAGTGACAACGAGCATTTACATGCCCGAGTCGCAACTCGAAGGGTTCGGCGGCCTGGAGCAGGCTGTCGCCCGGTTACACGCGATGGCGGATCGCGCGGTCGGATTGCAGAGGGCAGGCTGATGATGGAAGCTCCCTCAATGCCCGGGAACGTGGCACAGGACCCGTACGCGCCGCCGCCGCCGGCACGGGAGCGCCCGTGGCGCAATCCTTTTCCGGTTGGCGGGCGCCTCCGAAGGACGATACGGCCGACGGCGACGTCAGCGTTCGGGGCGAAAGAGGAGAATCCTTTCCGCACTGGCGTCGATCCCGCCGCGGCGGAATCAGCAGCGTTCGTTCTTCGCGCTATTTGGATCCGGCATCTGGAGAACAGCATGCCGGCAATGGGGCGTGAGCCCACACAGCCTGCTACGACCTGGCTCCAAAGCGCCCTGGAGGAACTGGAAGAGATCGACCGGGAAGTCCTCGAGGACGGCCTGCCCGCGATCAGCACGAGAACGAAGGGCGAAGCGGCGAGGATCCTGCGGGAACTGGCCGGACGAACGATTCCGCCGACGATTTACCCCACGGACGACGGAGAACTCGTCATTCACTTCCAGTCGCCAGGCGTGCCGGCGGCCGTGTTGATCGAACTGAGCAATGACGGACAGGGCGCGTGGTTTTCGAGCATCCGGGGAAGGAACCGGCGGCTCCGCTCTGACGACTCATCCGATCTGCCGGACGCGGTCGTTATGGCGCAGCTCGAGGCGTTGGCCGCAGAGCCCGGGGCATGATGCCGCTCCCACCACTGGAGGCTCTGCCCGAGCTTACGCAGGACGAGCAGCTGGGCAGAAGCATTGTGGGAAGCCAAGCCGCGAGGAAGGCGCGCACGAAAGGCGTGATCATCCGGAACGTCTTTCTGGAGGCGGAGGGGGCGCCGTCCCTGTCTGTCGACCGCATGGATCACGCAACGCTCAACAAGATAGCCCTTCTGGGCCGCAAGCGGGCGCAGAACAGGACACCGCCACGGCACCTTCACGGCTGGGCGGTGATAACCGTAGGAAAAGCAGCGTCCAACAGGAGAACGGTCGAGGCCACGCCGCAGCCCGACAACATCTATCACGCTGACATCTCTTTGAACATCGTCGGAGATGAGGCGCGGGACCAGCAGAAGGGGCATGCGACCGAGCTAGCAGCACGGTCACGATGGCTCGACCTGCCGTGACCCACGTCACCCACAACGACCAGACATCACAACGTGACGGTGCCGCGTCACCACCCGGTGCGGGTCGGGGATCCCGTCCGCGCCGCGATCGACGAGGCCACATGCAAGCTGTTCGGCCGCAGCCGCGATAGCGTCGCCCAGTGGCGGACTTGGCTGAGCGAGGAGCCTTTCACGCACAACCGATCCGAGAGGGGGCCCCCACAAAGGGAAAGTGGGCTGGTAGACCGTCGCGGAACGGCGACGACCAGGCCGGCTTCCGACAGAACGGCAGGAGCCGCACCGGGTCCTCCGAACGCAGAGAGCCCCCAACACCAACCTTGACGAGCATCCCAGCAAGAAAGGCGAGTCCGCACGCGGACAACTGGCGGCGAGGAGCCTTATTCCGATGAGTGAAGCGCTCAAGCGGGAGTACCAAGAGAAGCTCGGCGAGGATTTCGGCACCGTCCTCTATGAGGTCCGGAACGACTGGCTCACCGGGCTGGTGAGGCTCAAGGAATACCGCGTACTGTTCAGCGATCACGATGCGCTAAAACTGCTCAACGCCGCCGGCGGCGCCTTCATGTGGGACGTTCAGCAGATCCTGTGGCGCGATCTCCTGCTGCACGTCACGCGCTTGACAGATCCGGCAACCATGGGCAGACACGAGAACCTCAGTGTGCAAGCGCTCCCGCCGTTCTGCCAACGGCCTCAGTTGCAGGCCGAGTACCCGGAACTGCACGCAGAAGTGCAGGCGCTCGTCGACACGGCAGTAGCGGGAGCCGCTGCCCCTCGAGACTGGCGCAATCGACGGATCAGCCATGCGGATCGGGGTCTGGCCATAGACCCCGACGCGGAATCGCTAGCCCCAACTTCACTGCGGCAAGTGCAGGTGGCGCTCGACGCCGTGCACGCTGCGATCCACACAATCGCCTGGCAGGTCGTGAAACAGGACACTCCCAATGACGTGGTGGTTCAGCCACGGGCGGGAGCGTTCTTGGTGTACCTGAGACAGCTCGTCACGGCCGTGCAGTACGTCGACGGGATTGTCGACCCAGAGGGAAACGCGGAGATAACAGATGGCGAGGTGGCCGAGAGCTTTCTTACAAGGGTCGGCCGGCTCCCCGACTGGGACGAGATCGGGCAGGTCATCGAACTACGCGAGGCCGCACGGAGGTTCAGGTGAAGACCGAGCAGGTTGGGCGGAGTCCGACCTGACGATACGGCAACGCTTCGATACCGTCCAGCAACGGGGAGCAGCAGAACACCGGCGCGACCCAAGTGTGGGACTCAACGTGGTACCGGACCAGCACCGGGCGGTAAGCCGCGCAGGATCAACAACTTACGACGCGCCCCGCACAAGCGGGGATGAAGCGCGGAAGTTCTTCCGACCCGCAACCGCCGCTGCGCTGCCACCCCGCCCGGGCGGGGATGAACCCGTCGCGGATCGCCGCAAGCACGTTCGCGCCACCGTCCCGGTGGCTCGCCCCCGATCGGCACACCAGATGATGGCCGGAGCGGCCCCGGGAACTTCTACACGACCCACGGCACTTGATCTCGAAGGCCACCGAGCACAGCCTCCGGACACGCCGCCTGAAGGATCAGCTCCGCTGCGTACGGGCACGCAAACCCAAGGGCCGCGGAACCGCCGATACGATGGTCGAGCCGTCTCAGGGTTCAGCGTGTCTCGCAGAACGGGAGCGTCCTTCCGATGCCGAACCCGAAGGCACACGGGGCTGAACCCCAGAAGACCCGACCGCTGACCATGACCAGCCGGAGGCCCGGACCGCAGTTTCCCGGCGGTACCGCCACGTCCTCATCGACGAGGGGTAGGACACCAACCCGCCGCAGTACATGCTCGCGCGGCTGATCGCGCAGGAACACCACAACGTGTTCATCGTCGGCGACCCCGACCAGGGCACCTGCGCCAGGTCGTGGTCGACCTCGATCCGAGGGTGCCTCTGAGCGACGTGACCACGCTGAGCGAGCGGGTCGACGAGGCGCTCGACCGCTGGCGGGCGCCTGCGTGGCACGCCGGCCTTCTCGCCGCGGTCACCGCTCGTGCTGACGATGGCCGGATTCCATGGCGTCCTGATGATGGTGGTCGTCCAGCGGACGCGCGAGCTGGCGATCCGCGTTGCGCTCGGCGCCCGCCGAAACCGCGTGCGCTGGATGGTGCTCGGCCAGGGGTTGCGGCTGGTGGCCGCCGGGGCGCTGCGAAGCGAGTGACCCGCCGGCGGCTTCCGTCGCCGTCAGAACGTCTGCGACATCTTCTCGGACCGGGACGATGTGCCTGCCGGTGCGCCCGGCGCGATCACCGGGCAATGTTCTCGACCGCTTCGTCGAGCAGGGCACGGAAGAACGGACCGTCGATGCCGTTGCCGCGGGCCAGAATCACGCCCTGGTCGTCGACGAGCACGTAGGTCGGAAACCCGCGAACGGCCCAGGGCCGCGCGAGGTCGCTGTCGATGCCCACGTGCCAGTTCGTCCAGGGCATCGGCTCGCGCTCGCGGAATGCCGTCACCGTCTCGAGCTCCTCGTCGACGCTGATCCCGAGCAGGGCGAACCGATCCGCGGGCAACTCGGCGACCAGCTCCCGCAACTCCGGCAGCACGTCGATGCAGGGCACGCACCACGTCGCCCAGAAGTTGAGCAGCACGACGCGGCCGTGGTAGGCCGAGAGGCGATCCTCGGTACCGCCGAGGCGCCGGCCTGTCATCTCCAGCACGGTGCCGCCCACGGTCGCGTGTCGAATCGTCCGGAGCAGGTCCGCCTCCACTTCCGCGAACGTCCTCGATGTGCCGACCGAGCCCGAACGCGTGTCACCGAACCGCTGACTCTCCACGCCGACGCTCAGCCCGGTCGCCGTCTCGATCGCGCGCTGCCGTTTGGCGTCGCGCTCTGCAGCCTCCAGCCGGGCTGCATTGATGGACTGCATCAATCCAGCCGCTACGTAGTAGCGCGCCATCGCCCGCACTACGGGGTCCGCGGCCCCGGAGGCCAGCTCCTCGAAGAACCGGTCCAGATCCGGTGCCGAGGACTCGCCGCTGAATCCGTAGAACCGCCGGCCATCCATCCGCGCCAGCACGCGCGGCCATCGCTCGTAGTCCGGGACGTGAGCGACGAGCGCCCGCGCCCCGCGGACCATGTGCCGGGCGGCGTCCGGCTCACGGAACGTCTGCGCAACGAGAAAGTCCGCGGCGTCTCTCGTTCGGTCGTGCGTACCCCCGGCATCCACGATCGCCGTCGCCGCGGCGATGGCGCGGCGGATGTCCGGACGCTCGTCCCACGCCTCCTGCAGACGACGGCGGCGTTCCTCGGCCGACAGGCCGGCCTCGAGTTCGGGTGGGCGCCCGCTCCACGCACCTTGCGCGTCGAGGTACTCCTGCACCAGCGACCAGTCGGGACCGACGTCGGGCAGGGGCATTTCCGCCGCTACGATCGAGGCCGGTGCGAGCCGTTCCAGAGCGGCGGCATCCAGCCCGCCTTCAGCAGCCTCGACCGTCGGTGCTGTTCGTGAACCGGAGGCGTCGCTGGCGCTGTCGGCTGCCGCGCGGCCGACCGGCGCGTCGCAGCCCTCGATCGCGAAGACCGCGGCCAATCCCTGCCGCGCGCGGCGCGAGACGCGGCCCGCGGACCCCCCTGACGCGCCTTCCCGGGCCACGGTCATCTGCACCTCGACCCGGCTCCCGTTGACCGCGGTCACCGAGCCGCGGTAGGGCGCGATGATTGCGCCCGCGGCATCCTTGACGACACCGTCCTCGAACGTCCAACGGTCCGAGACGTCGTGCAACAACGCGCGCTGGCCGACCTGGACCGACTCGCCCGGGCGCCCCATGATCGTCAGCTCCGCAACGAGGAAGGGGTTCACGAAGCCGAACGCGTAGAGGTAGCAGTCGTTCTCCGCCGTGGTCTGGGCTCCCGACGGCGGCGCCGCCGCGGAAACGGATACTGCTACCGCGGCCGCGAGCGGCAGGATCCGGCGGACTGTTCTGCGGGGATTCATCGTCACCTCCCTCTTCGTACGGCGGCGTCAGCCGCTACACGCGCGGGTCCGCGGAATCGCGGCCATCCGAAATGACGCAACGTCGCCACTATACCGCCGGGGGCATGGCATGCACATCCGGCCGGCCGTCGACGTGACTTGCCCGCCAACCGAGCGCCGTATTCCCCTTGGCGTTCTACCTGTTACTCGCTGCTCTGGTAGTCAATCTACCCATGCAGGAGGCGGCTACGTGGCACGACCACCTCTGAGCGAAGACCAGCTCGGATTGCTGCAAGGGACGCGGGACATGCTCATTCTCCAGACGCTCCGGCAGGGACCCGCACACGGCCACCAGATCGCGACCACCATCGAGCGGACCTCCAACGACGTCCTGCAGGTGGACCACGATCGCTCTACCCGGCCCTCCACCGGCTGGTCAAGCGGGGCTGGATCACCAGCACGTGGGGTGGCTCGAACATCAATCGGCGGGCGAAGTTCTACGCCCTCACCGAGACGGGCCGCCGCCAGCTCGTGCGGGAAGCGACGAAGCGGGAGCGGATGGTCGAGGCGGTCGGGCGCGTCATGCGGCCGGCCGAAGCGGGGGAGTGAACGAGGTGGCGCCGTGAAGTGGCCGTTGTGGCTGTACAGGGTGGTGCCGTACCTCGGCCGCCGCCAAGCGGAGGCGGACCTCCAGGAGGAGTTGCGTCTCCACCTGGAGCTGGAACGGGAGCGGCAGCGTGACGCCGGCGTGCCGCAGGCCGACGCCGTGCGCGCGGCGCGGCGCAAGCTGGGCAACGGGACGCTGATCCGCGAACGGACCCGCGACGTCTGGGGCTGGCGCTGGCTCGACGAGCTGGGTCGGGACGTGCGCCATGCCGTCCGTGGGCTGAGACGGAGTCCTGGCTTCACGGCCACGGTGGTGGTCGTGCTCGCGCTGGGCATCGGCGTGAACACGGCGATGTTCGCCGCCGTCTACGGCGTCCTGCTACGGCCATTGCCCTACCCGGACGCCGGCGCAATCGTGCGCGTTGGCGAGTCGTTGGGGTCGAGCGGCGTATCCGACATGTGGCTGTCCAACCGCTCGATGCCCCTGCTCGTGGAGAGCGCTCAAACCGACTCCCGCGCCTCCGCGGCCGGCGGGGCCACCACGTGGCGGAGGCTGCTGATTGCCGGCCAGGCCGCGACGGCGGTGTTGCTGCCTCGCGCTGGGCCTGATCGTGCTCGGATTGTATGGAACGGTATCGCTGTCCGTCAGACTTCGACTGCGCGAGCTGAGCGTGCGGATGGCGCTCGGCAGCTCCCCGACGGCCATCGTGCGGCTGGTCATGCGGCAGGCCCTGGCGCCGGTCGTGGTCGGCGTCGTGTTCGGCCTGGTCGTCGCGCTGGCGGTGACCCGCGTCCTGACCGCGTTGCTCTACGGCGTGTCGCCTCATGACCCGGCCACGTTGGCGGCGGCCGCCCTCACGCTGTTGACCACGACGGCGGCGGCCGGCGCCTATCCGGCGTGGCGCGCCACGCGCACGAACCTCATGCGCACGCTCCAGGCAGGATGAGAACGCATACTCCTGCGAACGTCGCCCCGCTCCCGTGCACGCGTGGCTGGCGCACAGAGACGTGGCGCCATGCCGACACCTGTCGTCGTCCTGGCCGTGCTCGCGGTCTCGGTGGTCGCGGTGGCCATGATCGATCTGACGCGACATGACACTCGCGTGCTCCCCAACTGGGCGTGGGGACTCATCATCCTCGTCGCGTTCCCCTTCGCGAGATCCTCGAACACTTCGGCGGAGAGATGAACGTCTTCATCCCGGAACCGACTCCCGCCGATGGCATCGCCCGGTTCATCGCGAACGCCTCCCTCCTGGGCCGGCTGGCCGCGCTCGTGGTCGGCAGTGACGCCCTGGCGTTCGACGCCCGTTCCGAGTCGGCGGCATTCTTCCGTACTCGTGTGGACCGCGCCCGCGAATTGCTGCTCCCTCGGTATGTCGTCACGACGCTCACGGCCACGCTCGCGCTCATCGCCGGCACCGTCACGGCGTGGACACTGACCGCGGTCCTCATCGGCGCGCCGCCGTTGCTCCCCGTGGCGGTCGGCACCGTCTCCGGCGTGATCCACCTCGCGTTTGCGGTCGCGATGCTCGCGGCGGCGTGCGGCCTGACCACCAACGCCGCGAGCGCAGTCCTTCTGACGTTCGGCGTCCTTGCGCTCATTCCCATCCTCGGTATCGTGCCGTCCGTCAAGCCGTGGCTGCCGAGCGAGCTCGTCGCGGCCATCGTCTTTCTGCTCGCGGGGACCCCGGCTCGCCACTTCGGCCGCTCCGCCGCGGCAGACATCGTTTTCGCCGATGATCGACGACAGTTTCTCTTGCCGTCTACAGCGCAGACTCCTAGCGGATTCATCTTGCTTACCGAGAGGAGCGGTGGTACCTTACCCGGTAACCGAGAGGAGCATCCGATGACCAAGCCGCCGAACGCGGGTCAGGGGACGTTGGAGGTCAGCGAGAGGATGCCGCCGTCCGGCGCCGCACTGGAGCAGCTCTTCCAGGACGTCCGCTTCGGGCTGCGGCTGCTGCGCCGTGAGCCCGGCTTCGCGGCGACCACGGTCCTGACCCTGACGCTTGCGATCGGCGCGACCACGACCATCTTCTCGGTCGTCGACGCCGTGCTGCTGCAGCCGCCGCCGTTTCCGGAGCCGGACCGGTTGGTGACGCTGTGGCAGACCGATCCGAACAACGGCAACGTTCCTGCGGAACCAGCCCCGGCGAACTTCCTGGACTGGCGCGAGCAGGCGACGAGCTTCGGGCAGGTGGCGGCGATCGAGCCGTTCTCGTTCGACTTCACCGGCGAGGGCGCGCCCGAGGTGTTCTACGCGTCGCTGGTCACGGAAGGGTTCTTCGACGCGTTGGGCATCGGCGCCGCCTACGGCCGGACGTTTCTCCCCGAGGAGTTCCAGCCGGGTAGCGGAGTGGTCGTCCTGACGCACGGATTCTGGGAACGCCGCTTCGGTGGGGACACCGGTATCCTCGGGCGTTCGCTGACGCTGGACGGGCAACCGTACACGGTGGTCGGCATACTGGCGCCGGACTTCGAGCTCGGTCTCGAGCGGGGCCGCGGCGAGCGCGACGTCTACGTGCCGAAGGCGATCGCGGAGTACGAGACCTTCATCCGCAGCAGCGGCTGGTGGCACGTGATCGCGCGGGTCCGACCGGAGGTCACTCTCGCGGCGGCGCAGGCGGAGATGGACGCGATAGCCGCCAGACTCGCGGCCGACTACCCGCGGACCAACACCGACGTGGGCGCGCGAGTTGTCCCGCTCCAGACGCAACAGGTAGAAGCCGTGCGGCCGGCGCTGCTGCTGCTGTGGGGCGGGGTGGCGCTGGTCCTGCTGATCGCCTGCGTGAACGTGGCGAACCTGATGTTGGCGCGCTGCACGCGACGGGCGCAGGAGTTCACGGTCCGCACCGCGGTGGGCGGCGGGCGCGGCCGCCTGTTGCGGCAATTGTTGACCGAAGGCGTGGTCATCGCGGTGTTGGGGGGTATCGGCGGCGTCGCGCTGACCGTCTACGCGCTGGATGCAATCGTGGCGCTGATGCCCGCGGATGTACCACGGGTGGCGCGGATCGCGGTCGACGGACGCATCCTCGCGTTCGCGGTCGGCCTCGTCGCGGCCACCGCGGTGGCGTTCGGACTCGCTCCCGCCTTCCAGATGTTCCGGCAGGACGTCGCCGGCCTGCTACGGGCGCAGCGCACCGGCGCGACCGTCGCGCAACAACGGGTGCGCCGTCTGCTGGTGGCGGCCGAGGTCGCCCTGGCGCTGGTGCTGCTGGTCGGCGCGGGCCTGCTCCTGCAGAGCTTCGGGCGGCTGGTGAACGTGGACCTGGGCTTCGCGCCGGCGAATACGGTTGCGCTGCAGGTGTTCGCCTGGAACCGTCAGGCCGAGGACGAGGCGCGCGTGAACTTCTTCCGTGAGACCCTGCAGGAAATCCGTGCCCTGCCGGGGGTGGCCGCGGCCGGCGCCATCTCGTCCTTCCCGCTGGGCCTGGCCGACCTGACTGCCGAGACCCCGTTCACGATTCAGGACCGGCCCCCGCCACCGCTGGGCGAGGAACCGACGACGACGATCTCGCAGGTGACCCCTGGTTATTTCGAAGCGATGCGTATCCCGTTCCGCGCCGGCCGGCGGCTCGATGAACGGGACGACGCGGAACGACCGGGCGTCGCGGTAATCAATGAGACGCTGGCGCGGCGGCATTGGCCGGATACGGACCCGCTTCTGCAACGGCTCACGCTGCAGGTATTCGGACAGCAGTTCGATGTGGAGATCGTCGGCGTGGTGGGCGCGACGCGCGCGCGCGGCTTCGACAGTCAGCAGCGTGCGGAGGTCTTTGTCCCGCACGCGCAGAGCGGCGCGAGCGGGTCGATGACGTACGTCGTGCGCACCGCCAGCGATCCCGGCGCCAGCCTGGCGGCGATTCAGGAGGCGGTCTGGGCGGTGGATCCGCTCCAGACCTTCTACAGCGTCGCCACCGTGGAGCAGCTTCTGTCGGACACGCTCGCGGCCCGGCGATTCACGACGACGCTGCTCGTGCTGTTCGCCCTGGCGGCCCTGACGCTCGCCGGGCTCGGCATCTACGGCGTGATTGCCGTAGCCACCGCGCAGCGGACGCGCGAGATTGGCCTGCGCCTTGCGATGGGCGCGCGGCCGCTCGACGTGGTGCGCATGGTTGTCGTCGGGGCGCTCGTCCTGGCTGGATCGGGGGTTGCATTGGGTGCGGTCGCGGCTATCTGGACCTCGCAGTTCCTGACCAGCCTGCTGTTCGATATCGCACCCACGGATGTCACGACGCTGGCCGGCGTCGCCGTACTGCTTCTGCTCGTGGGTGCGTCGGCGGCATGGCTTCCGGCGCGACGCGCCGCCGGGGTGGATCCGCTCGTCGCGCTCCGTACGGAGTGATCGAATCGACAACGAAACCGATAGAAGGAGTCTTTGGAATGAGCAAACCATCGAACCTCGTCCAGGGGACGCTGGACCTTCTGATTCTGAAGATCCTCGACCTGGAGCCGCGGAGCGGATGGGCCATCGGCCAGCGCCTGAAGCAGGTCTCGAACGAGGCGCTGCAGGTGAGCGACGGCTCGCTCTACCCGGCGCTGCACAAGCTGGAGCAGCAGGGCTGGATCAGTGCGGAGTGGCGGAATACCGAGAACAACCGGCGCGCGAAGATCTACTCGCTGACGCCGCCCGGGCGCCGCTACCTCAGACAGGAGGCCGCGAACTGGGAGCGGCTGTCGCAAGCCATCACCCACGTCGTGCGCCTGACCGAGGCGTGAGGCATGCCCTGGGAGCAGTGGCTGTACGCGTGGCGAGCCCGGTTGCGGGGGTTCCTCTATCGTGACCGGGCGGACCGTGAGCTCGACGACGAGCTTCAGTACCACCTCGCCCTGGAAATCGAGGCCCGTTGCACGCGGGGCGTTCCGCGCGCCGAAGCCCGCCGGCAGGCGCTGGCGGCGCTCGGCGGCCTGGCGTCGACCCGGGAGCATGTCCGCGCGTCGCGTTGCGGGGCGTCTCTGGAGGCAGGGTTCCGGGATGTCCGCCACGGTTTGCGGCTTCTGCGCCGGCATCCCGGCTTCACGGCGGCGACGGTGCTGACCCTGACGCTGGCGATCGGCGCGACGACGGCCATCTTCTCCGTCGTCGACGCCGTGCTTCTCCAGCCTCCCTCCTTCTCCGACCCGGAGCGTCTCGTAACGCTCTGGCAGACCGATCCGGACAACGGACACCGTCCTGTGCCGGCCGGTCCGGCGGATTTCCTGGACTGGCGAGATCGGGTCCGGAGTTTCGAGCGCGTGGCGGCGATGGATCCCTGGTCGCTCGATTTCATCGGCGCAGGCGAGCCGGAGATCACCGGATGGCTCGTCACGGAGGGCTTCTTCGAGATGCTGGGTGTCAACGCCGCCCACGGTCGTACGTTCCTGCCGGAGGAATACCTGCCGGGCAGCGGCGTCATCGTCCTGACCAACGGTCTGTGGCAGCGCCGCTTCGGGGGCGAGGCCGACATCATTGGGCGCTCGCTGGTGCTGGAGGGTGAGCCGCACACCGTGGTCGGTGTGCTCGGTCCGGACTTCGAGCTGGGCCTCGAGCGCGGCCGGGAGGAACGCGACTTCTTCCTGCCGAAGACGTTCTCGGAGCACGAGAGCTCGATCCGCGGTCCCGGCTGGTGGCGCGTGATGGGACGGCTGCGCTCGGAGGTGACGCTCGCCGAAGCAGAGGCGGAGATGGACGCCGTCGCGGCCCGGCTCGCCGAAGCGCACCCGCGCACGAACGCGAATGTCGGTGCTCGAGTGATTCCGCTGCAGGCGTGGCAGGTCGGAGGGGTGCGGCCGAGTTTGCTGCTGCTGCAGGGCGCGGTGCTGTTCGTCCTGCTGATAGCGTGCGTCAACGTCGCGAACCTGATGCTGGCCCGCTGCACGCGACGCGCTCCGGAGTTCGCGGTGCGGATGGCGGTCGGCGGCGGACGCGGTCGCCTGCGGCGCCAACTTCTGACCGAGAGCGCCGTGATCGCGGCCCTCGGCGGCGCCGGCGGCGTCGCCTTCGCCGCCGCCTCGATCGAGGCGATCACGGCGTTCATGCCGGCCGACGTGCCACGTCTGGGGCAGGTCGCCGTGAACTCCCGGCCCCTCGGGTTCGCTGTTGGCCTCGTCGGGGTGACGACTTTGGCGTGCGGGATGGCGCCCGCCCTGCACGTCGTCCGGCAGAACGTGCACGACCTGCTTCGTGGGCAGCGCACCGGCGCCAACGCGGTGCAGCAGCGGCTGCGCCGGGTACTGGTGGCGACGGAAGTCGCCGTGGCGCTGGTGCTGCTGGTCGGCGCGGGCCTGCTCGTGCAGAGCTTCGTGCGCCTGGTGAACGTCGACCTGGGCTTTGCCCCGGCGAACACGATGGCGCTGCAGGTTTTTCACTACCGCAACGACGGGCTGGCGGCCACCGCCAACTTTTTCCGCGAGACCCTCGATGGCATCCGCGCGCTGCCGGGTGTTGCCGGCGCGGGGGCAGTATCGGCCTTCCCGCTGGGATTGGCGGATCTGACGCGAGAGAGTCTGCTGCAGCTCCAAGACCGGGCGTCGTCTCCACGGGAAGAGGAGCCGTCGGCCGCCGTTTCCGCCGCGACGCCCGGGTACCTCGACGCGATGGGCATCCCTTTGCGGGCGGGCCGCTGGTTCGACGCGCGTGATGACGCAGGACAGCCGCCCGTGGTCGTAATAAACGAGACGCTGGCGCAGCATCACTGGCCGGATTCGGACGCGATCGGCCGGCGCGTGTCCCTGTCCGTCGCCTTCAGGGGACGGATCGACGCGGAGATCGTCGGCGTCGTCGGCGCCATCCGCCCCGGGGGGTACAGCACACCCCGGCGTCCGGAGGTGTTCGTTCCGCACGCGCAGGCCCCGGACGGCTCGATGACTTACGTTGTGCGGACGACCGGGGATTCGACGGCCAGCGTCGCCACGATCCAGGATGTGGTCTGGGACGCCGACCCGTTGCAGACTTTCTACAGCGTCGCCACCGTCGAGCAACTCCTGTCGGACACGCTCGCGGCGCGCCGGTTCACCACGACCCTGCTCACGCTGTTCGGCGTGGCGGCTCTCGTGCTGGCCGCCCTTGGCATCTACGGTGTGATCGCGGTCGCCACAGCGCAACGGACCCGCGAAATCGGCCTGCGTCTGGCGATGGGCGCCGAACCCCGCCACGTCGTGGGGATGGTCGTCCGCGGGGCGATCGGCCTGGCCGGTACGGGTGTTTCGATCGGTCTGCTGGCGTCCCTGCTCGTCTCGCGCTCCCTCCGAAGCCTGCTCGTTGATGTCGCGCCCTTCGACGCCGCGACGCTGGCCGGCGTGTCGGTACTGCTCTTTCTGGTAGCCGCCGGGGCCGCATACATACCTGCTCGGCGGGCCGCCCGCGTGGACCCTCTCGCTGCCCTGCGGATGGACTAGGGCGCGGCGGACACGGGAGGGCGGAACCGATCTCATCCAGTCCGTCGAACGCGTGATCAGGGACGCGGACCCGCTGTTGTCGATAACCGCGTTTCGCATGATGGACGAGGTCGTCGGCGAGGCGGTCGCGGACACGCGCTTCCGCACGATATTGCTCGGCCTGTTCGCGGTCGCCTCCCTGATACTGACGGCCGCCGGGCGCTACGGGCTCGTCGCCTACGCCGTGGTCCGGCGAGCCAGGGAGATCGGCATTCGCCTCGCGCTGGGTGCCTCGCGCGAACGCATCATGGCGCGCTTCGCGCTGCAGGGCATCGTGCTCACCGCCCTGGGTTCGGCGGTAGGAGTCGGCGCTGCGGTGCTTTTCACGGAAATGCTGCGGCGCATGACGCCGGATGCGCAGCCGCTGGATTCATGGACGGTCACGGGTGTCGTCTTCGTCCTCGGCGCAGCGAGCGTGGCTGCTACGGTGGTTCCGGCGAGCCGAGCGGCGCAGATCGACCCGACGTCGGCGCTCCGGGCGGAGTGACATCGCAGGGACCGAGCTGACCGGTTTCGTTCCCCTTGCTTACCGATATAAGACATGGTAGCTTGACACGGTAACCGAGAGGAGTCTTCCCATGGATATCGCCCGCCCCGATCTCGCCCGGAAGAAGCGGTTGCAACAGAGCCTCTACAGGTAGGGACCGCTCTCACGCGTCGAGCAAGGGGAAAAGACCGGTCCGGAGCAGCAACGTCACGTTGAAACGGAGGCATGCCGAGATGAGTGAAGCGTCAGCCTTGATTCAGTTGCAGGACGTCTCGAAGATCTTCTACACCGACGAGGTGGAGACGCATGCCCTCGACGGCATCGATCGGCGACCTGACGGTCTACGAGAACGTCGAGCTGCCGCTCACCTACCGCGGCATGCAGCGGGCGGAACGGCGCGAGCGGGTTACCGAGGCGCTCGAACAGGTGGAGATGGCGCACCGCGCCAAGCACCCGCCGAGTCAGCTCTCGGGGGGGCAGCAGCAGCGCGTGGCGGTGGCGCGGGCCGTCGCCGGGCAGCCCTCCATCCTGCTGGCCGACGAGCCGACCGGCAACCTCGACTCGAAGAACGGCGAGGCGGTCATGGGACTGCTGCAGGCGCTGCACGACGAGGGCTCGACCATCTGCATGGTGACCCACGACTCGCGCTACGCGGAGCACGCGAGGCGCGAGATTCACCTCTTCGATGGGAAGTGCAGCCCGCATCCGACGAGCGCTGCTCATGCCTAGGGGCCCAGCTCTCTGCCGGGTCGGACTTCCAGATCGGAGGGTGATCTTGCCGAGTCAGGTTCATGCTTTCGCGTTCGGGGCGTTGATGGCCGGTCTGATGCTTGCGGCGGCAACGCGCACAATGCACGCCCAGAGCCTCGACGCCGTGGTCGCCGAGAGCGTTGCCCGAGTCGCACGGCAGGCGGAACAGCCGGCCCGCCGCTTCGACCTCACGCTCGACGATGCCGTCCAACGTGCTCTCGAACGGAACCTCGACATCGCCGTCCAACGCATCCACCCGCTGGTGCAGGACATGCAAATCGTCGCGGCCAACGCGGCGTTCCTGCCCTTCGCTTCATCCGGCTTGATCCTCGACCAGGCCACCACGCCCAACCGCTTCGTGTTCGACGGCGGCGGGCTTGCCGGCCAGTCCATCGTTACCGACCTGGGGGTCTATGACGTCGCGGTCGGACAGCAGATGAAGTGGGGCGGCGGCCGGTACGACGTTGCCTGGGACAGCACGCGGTGGGAGTCGACCAACATCTTCTCGACCTTCAACCCGAGCTTCGGCGCGAACATGACGCTGCAATACACGCAGCCGCTACTGCGCGGCTTTCGGACCGATTCGCCCCGCACGCAACTGGCCGTCTCACGCATCAACCGGGACATCTCCGACATCGACCTCGAGCAGACCGTCGTCAACACGCTGGCCGGCGTGAGACTGGCGTATTGGGATCTCGTCTATGCACGCGCCGCGGTGGGCGTGCAGCGGCAGGCGCTGGCGCTGGCCGAGCAACTCGTGGCGGACAACCGGGTGCGGGTCGAGGTCGGCACGATGGCGCCGATCGACGTCGTGGCGGCCCAATCGGAAGCCGCGGCGCGACGCCAGTTGCTCGCACGCGCCGTCGAGACGCAGCGCACCGGCGAGCTGGTCTTGAAGGAGCTCATCGTAGGGGGCACGTCCGATGAGCTGTGGAGCTCGGAGCTGAACCCGACGGACCAGCCGCGGATCGAGGCCACGCCGATCGAACTGGAAGGGGCGATTCGCATGGCGCTCGACCGGCGCACGGACGTCTCGCGTGCGCGACGCCAGCTCGACGCCAACGAAGCGACCGTCGACAACCTCCGTAACAGCACGTTGCCCGCGCTCGATCTGGTCGGCAGCTACCAACTGTCCGGTCAGGGCGGTCCCCGGCGGGTTCCGGCCGGGAACAGCTTCGAGGACATCTTCGCCGGCGCCGGCGGCGTGATCCCGGGCGGCTACCGGGATGCGCTGCACAGCATCGCCAACGCCGACTACCCGGTCTGGCGCGTCCAGCTACAGATGACCTACCCGCTCGGGCTGAGCGCGGACCGGGCCGCGTACGAGCGGGCCCGGCTGGAGCTGCAGCAGAACCGGGCCCAGATTCGGCGCATCGAGCTGCGGATCGCCAGCGAGGTCACCAACGCGGCGCTTCGCATCGGGTCGATTCGCGATCGGATCGCGGCCGCGACGGCGTCACGGGAGCTGGCCGAGGAACAGCTCCAGGCGGAGGAGAGCAAGTTCGAGGTGGGCCTGTCGACGAACTTCTTCGTCCTGCAGTCGCAACGCGATCTCGCGACCGCGCAGGATGCCGAGCTGCGCGCGATCCTCGACTACCAGCGGGCGCGGATCGAGTTCGAGCGGACGCAGCGGGCTTCGCTCGGCGGCGCCGGCATCGCCCTGGTCGGCGGCGCGATGGAGCGCGGACCCGTGGGTCCCACAGGCGCCGCACAGTCGGGGGCGTTTCTGACGCCGCAGCGTTGAACCGAGCGGGAAACAGAGGCGGAAACAGAGGCAAGAGTTTGAAAGGAGAACGCACGATGAGACGAATGCAGCCAATCGCGGTGCTGGTCTTGGGCCTTTCGATGTCCGTTCTCGCGAACGCGCAGGAGAGAACGATCGCGGGTGATTCTCGCGTGGCTATCGACCGCGGGGACATCGACCTGGAACTCGCAAGCGAGCAGGCCGTGACCGTGCACGTAGCGGTGTCAAGACGCGCTCGCGTGACCAGTGAGCCGCCCGGGGCGACACGGCATTCGGCCCCCCGGTGGTCGATCAACGATGGGCTAAGCGCAGAGCGAGCAGCGGAAAGGACGACTTCGGATCCAACAGTGGTGGGCCAAACAATGGGAGGATCCGCAAAGCCCATACGGGATCGCGAAGCTGAACGCGCAAGAGGAAGAAATCGACTGTGAGACAGCACCGCATGTGGCCGGGCCGAAACGGGACGGAGTCGCGAGGGCGGCCGGCAGGCTACGTCCCGGGTCGAAGCCCGCCAGCGCTGTTACGATGAGACTAATGCCGAACCGGACATCAACACACCGGGCCGCGACCGAAGGGTGGCACCACGACGAGCAACGCTGGCTCGAGCGGTTCCGCGAGGCCCTGGCCGCTGACTACGGCGACGTCGTCGAGAAGGCCGTGCTGTTCGGATCCAAGGCACGCGGGGACTGGCGAGCCGAGAGCGACATCGACGTGATGGTGATCGTCAAGGACGAGGCCGCAGACGCGCAGGAGAGCATCGCGGACATGGGCCACGAGCTCGTGTACGAGGCAGGCTGCTGGAAGGCGGCGCCATGCGTGCTGACGAGGACCGAGTCCGAGTGGGCCAGGGGTCTGAGATGGAGATCGGGCTTCCACGAGACGGTCGAGCGCGAGGGGATCACGCTGCTATGAACGGCGAAATGGCCAAACGGCACTGGAAGTGGGCAACCAACGCCCTCAACGCCGCAAACCGGGACGCGCTCAACCACGATCCCCAGAACGCCGTGTCCCGCCCGACGGGGCCGCCGCGCGCGCGGGGGGATGAAACCGTCGCGGATCGCCGCAAGCACGTTCGCGCCACCGTCCCGGTGGCTCGCCCCCCGATCGGCACACCAGATGATGGCCGGAGCGGCCCCGGGAACTTCTACACGAGCCACGGCACTTGATCTCGAAGGCCACCGAGCACAGCCTCCGGACACGCCGCCTGAAGGATCAGCTCCGCTGCGTACGGGCACGCAAACCCAAGGGCCGCAGAACCGCGATACGGTGGTCGAGCCGTCTCAAGGGTTCAGCGTTTCTCGCAGAACGTGAGCGTTCCTTCCGATGCCGAACCCGAAGGCACACGGGGCTGAACCCCAGAAGACGCGACCGCTGACCGGCAGTCCGCCGTCAACGCCAACCCGCGGACCGACCATGCAGGACAACGACCGGGCACGCCGGCACCGGCGGCCGGCCGCGCAAGCAGGGCAACCGCTCCTCGCCGACCTGAACGACAGGCAGCGGGAAGCCGCCACCGCCCCCGACGGACCCGTCCTCGTCATCGCCGGCCCCGGCTCCGGCAAGACGCGCGTCATCAAACACGCGGATCGCCTACCTCATCGAGCAGTGCCGCGCCGCGCCGGGCGAGATCGCCGCCATCACGTTCACGCGGAAGGCGGCCGGCGAGATGAGCAGCCGGCTCGATGAACTCCTCCCGGCCCACGTCACGCGCCGGGTGTGGATCTCCACCTTCCACCGGCTGTGCGGAAGCATCCTGCGCGAGCACGGGGCCCCGCAGCGGCATCCGGCCCGACTTCGGGATCGCCGACGAGGCCGAGCAACTCGACATCATGCGCCAGTGCATGTTCGACGCCAGCGTCGACATCCGCATCTGGAAGCCGCAGACCCTCGTCCAGCGGATGAGCGTGCTCAAGAACATGATGAAGGACCCGGGCAGCCCGGAAGCCTGGGGAAAGGACGAGCACCGGGACCGCAACGCGAGCCTCGCCAACGCCTACCAGGCCGTCCTCCGCAAGACCAACCGCCTCGACTTCGACTTGCCGGCCCACACCACCCGCCGCTTCCGCTGTCGGGGAGAAGCCCTACCAGTGGAAGGCGGACGGTGCGAAGACGCTGGCCAAGATCCAGAAGGCTCGGGAGGCTCTTGAGAAGGCCTGTCACGTTATATAAACCTAATTGTCGGGCGGGAATACTAGGAGCTTGCGCCGCAGAACGCAGCGAAGCGAAGTGCCTGATCGACCAAGCACTCCGGCCGGGGACCTAGTGGGGCTCGGGCCGGCCGGCGCCGGCGTTCCTTCCCGCATGGCTTGCTGCTTCGTAAGCCTTCCAGGCCGCGTAGGTCTTTGGGATGTCCAGCGCTTTCAAACGTTTCCACGCCCGCGTCGCATCGGCCATGGTGGCATCCTCCTCGGTAGCGAAGTAGTCCGCGATGAAATTGATGTAGCGGGCGTGAGAAATCCGGCCGTAGCGCCGCCCGCCGAGGCTCAGCTCCACATAGCGCCGTACCAGGTCGCCGTAGGTCAGTCGGCGGCCGTTCGCCAACTGTTCCTCGCGCCAACGGTTCAATCGGTAGCGAGCCCCGGATCGCTCCTTGAACGCCGGCGCGAGCTTGGCGGCTTCGGTCACGAGAAACCGCTTCGTTTCTCTGTCGTTGACGTAGTTCACGACGGGTAGATCGAGGCTCAGTCCCTTTTCCACATCCCGCGGTCTCGAAGCCGCTCTGTGCCTCCCTGCCGGCGAAACGATCCGTCCTGTTCCGAGGAAGGTGCGAATGGCCGCTTCCAGTTCGTCCTTCCTCAAGCGTGTCGAAAGGGGAACGCCGATCTGCGCGGCAAACTGCGCAAGCTCGGTCGCGTACCAATAGCCCCGGTCGAATTGGGCCGTGGTCATGGTCTTCGAGAGAGCTGTCTTCCTGGTGGTCGACACCTTCGGATCGGCGCTCGGTGGCTGGCCCCGGCGAACCGTCGCCCGAGCGAACTTCTCCGGCCAGCCATCGGTGGAAAGGTCCGGAGCGATGTCCTGTTCAGAACCGGGGGCCGCAGAGCGTTCGTTCCCGTTCACGGCCTTTCCTCATGCTGATGGTCCTGGACCGAGAATCACCTTGCCCCCGGGGATTCGTCGAGAGCGACGGGCATCAAGCCCGTGGACTGAACGACCGTGGCGGCCGCATCGGAAGAGAGAAACTCGACGAGCTTCCGGGCTGCTTCGGGGTTTTCCATGTGCTCCGTCATCACGACGACCACCGTCGCCACTCGTTGCAGCTCATCGGGTAACAGACCGGCCAGCTCCGCGCCCTCGATCGGCAGGATCTCGCTCACCGCCTGAAAGCCGATCTCGGCCTCCCCGCGTCTCCCTCGTTGCGCGCGACCGAGCCCTGCGCGGGGCTCGGGTACGCGACGACCAGGAGCACCACCAGGGAGAACAAGACGGACACGGATGACTGTTTCATTGCGTGCTCGGCTACTGCCCGTTGCCGAGCGGTCCGATGTGCTGGTTCTGGTCCGCGAACTCGAGGTGGATCGAGACGCGAGGTGCGTTGCCGACGTTCGCCGTCGTGTGCCCCTGGCCTGTCAGATCGTCGATGTATTCGACCGACCCTGCGGGCAAATCGACCTTGCCTTCCGCCACCCCGAGCTGTCCGCCACCCGTCAGATTGATGATGTATCGGCGCCCTGGAGCCACATGGTAGTCGCTGAAGCTCCCCGGCGGTGACACACGCACCCGCATGCCGGTGACCTCCTCCATCATCGACTCCGCGTTCAGCGGGATGTTCTCGACATGCGACCGTCCGTCGGTGCCTGTATAGATCCGCTGCATCAGGAACGGAGCGTCTGACGCCTGAGCCTCCACCACACCGTGACCGCCCTTGACCGCCCACCCGAGACCGAACCCGACCACAAAGGCTCCGGCCACGAACAACCTCGTCCTCGTCATGGACCTCATCTGGACTTCCTCCCGCTGACGACCGGGTAACAGGCACGGCGAATCCGCGTGCCGACGCATCCTCGTCACGCTCGCGTTTCTCGAACAATCGAACTCTAGATGCCAGCAGCAAGCCTGTCAAAACGTAACTCGATGGCCCGCGATGAGCCGGTCGACGATGCCGAGCAAGGTGCACCGTGCGGTCCGTGGTCGGCGCAGATGATCGAATCTCCTCAAACGCGTGTGGGTAGGGGCGGGGCCAGTTCGATGCCGCCGCAGCAGAGAAACAGCATCGAGATGAGCGCGCCGTGGGAGTGGAATCCGTAGGCACGGCGGGCAATCACCCGCAGCACCAACACAATCTGTTCGCAGCCGGACGGTCCCAGCATGTCGAAGAACTTCTCCAGCGGCTCGGCGCTGCGTCCCTTGTCGGCCCACACCACCCGCCGCTTGTCGTGGTCGACGACCACCGTCAGATAGTGATGCCGTTTGCGGTAGCTGAACTCTGCACACCGCGCTGCACCGGCTGCGCCGTGCAGCTCGTGCTGAACCGGGCGGGCGCGGCGTGACACTGGCCGCGGCCGAGCGGGGCTGGCTTCCACCGGCCAGGCGCGCTACATCACGGCGCAGCGGGACCGGCTCGGCCTCGGAAACCTGCAGGTCGCGACCGCCGACATGAACGACTTCCGGCCGATCGGGACGTTCGATCGGGTCGTGTCCGTCGAGATGTTCGAGCACATGCGCAACTACGAGCTCCTGCTCGGGCGGATCGCTCTGTTCCTCGTCGGCTTCGGCTTCGAGGCGGCCGGCGACTGGCAGATGGCGCGGTTCAAGGCGGACCCGGCGAACCGGGGCCGGGTATGCGATCGGGGCTTCTGGCGCCTTACACGGCACCCCAACTACTTCGGCGAGGCGGTTCTCTGGTGGGGCCTGTGGTGTGTCGCCGGCGCAGCGCCCGGCGTGCAGTGGACGGTCGTGGGGCCGCTGCTCCTGACCTGGCTCCTGCTTCGCGTTTCCGGCGTACGCCTGCTGGAGAGTGATCTTCTGCGGGAAAAGCCGGCGTATCGCGACTATGTCGCGCGGACCTCCGCGTTCCTGCCCATGCCGCCCAGGCGGGTCCGCGAACGCTGACCCGAAACATCCGTCGCTCAAGTGTTTCCCGCTCGAATGATCCGCGCTTGGGCAGCGCGACGGCACCAGCTTGCGCCGCACTGGGCCGCGTCGCGTCGTGAGAGATCGGATTGGGCACGAGGTCCTGTGTTCGCTGAACAAGCCGGACGACTTCATCCTCGCCTCGTCCTGTTCGGCAGCGGCGACGACGACACACCCGCGCGTGCGCTACGTCCGGCGGCCGTTCCAGCGGGAACCGGACTTCGGGGCGGCGAGCGTCAACTACGCGCTCAAGGACCTGCTGGCCAGCGCGGAGGACCCGCGGTAGGGACGGGCGGCAGGTTCGACCAGGCGCGCCTGAACAGCGATGATGCGACACCGGGCGGACCCATGCCGGAGACGAGGGTGACGGTTCCGCCGTGCCCATTTCGGCGCGCGGGGCATCGCTGGCTGCTCGACCGGGAGCGGTCGACGACGTCCTGTCAGGCGGACGTGTGCGAGGCGTGCGGTATGCTGCGGTTGACGTCGTTCCGGACCGGTCAGCCGAACTACGAGCCGGCGGACGAGGTGAGCTTGGACGATGACCCGGGGCGCGGAGGCTGCCCCTCGGCCGACGGTGGCGCTCCGGCGGGCTGCTGTTTGTTCACCAGGACCCTCGTCCAACCCGCCACGGGCGCAGCCCGCGGATACGACAATGTACGCTGGCGACCTCGACCCGTGTCCATGACTCGACGCAAGCTGCCCATCGGCATGCAGACCTTCCGGGAAATCCGGGAGAGCAACTGCTACTACGTCGACAAGACGGCCTACATCGGGCGGCTGCTCGACGAGGGCAAGCACTACTTCCTGTCGCGCCCGCGGCGCTTCGGCAAGAGCCTGTTCCTGGACACCTGCAAGGAGCTGTTCGAGGGCAACGAGCCGCTGTTCGAGGGGCTCGCCATCCACGACCGGTGGGACTGGTCGGCGCGGCATCCCGTGCTGCGCCTCAGCTTCGGCAGTGGCCACTTCAAGGAACCTGGCTACCTGCACAAGGAAGTGATGGACCAGTTGCAGATCCTGGAAGAGGAATCGGAGGTCGTCGCTCACCATGACGCCGCGCCGGCCCGTTTCCGACACTTGATAAGGACGCTGCACCAGCGCACTGGTCGGCCGGTCGCGATCCTGGTGGACGAGTACGACAAGCCGATTCTGGACGCGCTGGACGCGCCCGAGGTCGCCCGCGCCAACCGCGACTTCCTCCGCGGCCTCTACGCGGTCGTCAAGGACTGCGACGCCCACATCCGGTTCAGCTTCATCACCGGCGTGAGCATGAGCCTTCAGCCGGGGAGCGCGAGGGGGTACCCCTCGCATGAGACAGCCTCCAAGGTCAGCCTGTTCTCCGGACTCAACAACCTCAAGGACATCACGCTGAATCCGCGCTACTCGGCCATCTGCGGCTACACCGACGTGGACCTCGACACCGTGTTCGCGCCGGAGCTCGGCGGCCTGGACCGGGACCAGGTCCGGGACTGGTACAACGGCTACAGCTGGCGGGGCGAGGACAAGGTCTACAACCCGTTCGACATCCTGCTGCTGTTCGACACGCGCGAGTTCGCCGCCCACTGGTTCGAGACCGGCACGCCCACCTTTCTGGTGGACACGCTGTTCAGCCGCCGGGTGAGCTCGCTGGCGCTGGACGGCATGCTGAGCACGGCCGAGCTGTTGTCGACCTTCGACGTCGACGACATGCCGACCGAGGCGCTGCTGTTCCAGACCGGCTACCTGACCATAGAGCGCCCGGAGCCGCGGGGTGCGGAGATGTTCTACCGGCTGGGGTATCCGAATCGGGAGGTGCGGCAGAGCCTGAACCGGAGCCTGCTGAACCGCATGACGGGGGATGCATCGCGGCCGGTGGCGCACAGCGCGCGGCTCTACGACCTGCTGCTGGTCAACGACTTCCCGGGGCTCGCGGCGCTGGTCGAGTCGTTCTTCGCCAGCATTCCGTACGAGTGGTACACGAACAACGACATCGCGAGCTACGAGGGCTTCTACGCCAGCGTGTTCTACTCGTACTTCGCGGGGCTGGGGCTGGACGTGGTGGTCGAGGACAGCAGCAGCCACGGCCGCCTGGACATGGCGTTGCGCTTCAACGGCAACGTCTACCTGTTCGAGTTCAAGGTGGTGGAGCTGGCGCCCGAGGGCGCGGCGATCGCGCAGTTGAAAGCGAAGGGCTACGCGGAGAAGTACCGCGACCGGGGCGAGCCGATCCACCTGATCGGGGTGGAGTTCAGCAAGGAGGCCCGCAACCTGGCAGCGTTCGACGTCGAGCAGGCTTGACCAGGCGCTCCGAACACCACGACGCCCCCACGTTATTCTGCGGGAGCTGATCGAGCTGGCCGAAGACGACGCGGACGCGGAGCAGGTCGACGCGCTGCACGACGCGCTCGATGTCGCGATGCCGGCGGCGTCGAACGGAAAGATGTGAGTGAGCCTCGCGGTCCCGGTCCGTGGTTCGCCGGCTGGGAACGTTCCGGTGGGCCGAACGGCAAGGAGGGGGCTGGCCGGGACCGCGATTGCCTTGCGTTGTGGAAGGATGCCTGAACGTCGCTGGCGCGTGGCGGGTCGCGGCCGTGGGTCGTTCGCGATCGAGGTGGACGACGGCAGCGGGTTCCGTCCGGCGACGGCGGCCGAGGTGGACGCGGCGCTACGGCAGCGGGAGCTGTTCGGGGCGGCGGAGTACCCGTCGCGGCAGCGCGTCGGCTTGGCGACCCGGCTGACGGTTCCGGAACCTGGCGGTGATGGACGAGCTGTACGCGGTCGGGTGGCGGATTGGTGCGGCTGACGTCGTATCGGACGGGGCAGGTGGTACGCTACGTGGAAGCGGATGCCGGCGGAGCATGAACGGTCTCCCGCAACCGCGAGATGATGAATCGAGGGTTACTTCAAAATGGTCGAGAGAGCTGACGATGCATCGGTCAGCCGTCTGCCGCCGCCGCGCGGACAGCATGCCGGTTTGCCGCATGCTCCCGAGGACGTCACGACGATAGGGAAGGGGGTCGTCGTCAAGGGCGATGTCAAGGGGGGCGAGGACCTCTTTATCGACGGCAAGGTCGACGGGACGATCGAGCTGCGGCAACATGTCCTGACGGTGGGTCCTACCGGCAGGGTCAAGGCGCAGTTGTCGGCGAAGTCGGTGGTGGTTCTTGGCAAGGTGAACGGGAGCATCCAGGCGAGCGAGCGGGTGAGCATCGGCGAGACCGGCTCGGTCGAAGGTGCGATCTCGGCTCCGCGGTTGGTCGTGGCCGACGGGGCGCACTTGCAGGGCCGCGTGGACGTGTAGGCCACGATGACCTGGGCTGGGCAACCGGACCGCGTTAGCGTGTATTTCAAACACGAATCCTTGCCGACCCGGCCGCTCAGAGATGCTTCCAGAAAACGACCTTGTCTCCGCCGGGCTCGTAGAACTCTCGGATGCGCGCCTCCTCGGTGTAGCCGTTGGCCCGGTAGAAGGCACGGGTCCGCCCAAAGGCCGGCGTGCCCATGGTCTCGACGAGGAGCACGCGTTCGCCGCCGGACCGGAGCCGGTCTTCCAGGTATCGCATCATTGCTCCGCCGATGCCGTGTCCCTGGGACTTGGCGAGGACGCCGATGGCAAGGAGGTTCCAGGTCCCGCTCGTCATGCGCTCGGGCTCGCAGTAGCCGAAGCCCACGACGTGGCCGTCCTCCTCTGAGACGAACCAGATGTCTCGGGTGGTTCCCTCGACGTATCCGGCGATCATGTCGTCCAGCATCTCCGGAGGAAAAAGTGCGGCATCCTCGACCACGGACTTGATCGCCGGAACGTCCGATCGTTGGGCCGGACGGACTGTGGGTTCGATCGGTTCGATCGCCATTGCTCTCCTGCTACTGTGAGGTTGGCCACGACCGGGTCGCCGGCCTCCACTTGCTGGCCGCGATCATCATCTACGCTGAAGCTCGTCGAGGGCGTCAGCCCGATCGAGTGGAAGAACGTCGTCCTCTACGGCGAGATCAAGATCGACCCTGCCAAGCTCAAGGTGCGCGGCCCTTAGCGTTTATTTCAGCACGAATGTTGTCGGTACCCTCAGACCAGGGCGGCGATCTCGCAGCGGCGCAGTCCGCCGCAGAACGCCAGCGCCACGATCGCGGCGTCGCGCCGGTCGAGCCGAATCACCGCCCCGGCGACGGCGCCATAAATCACGGCTCCGGGCGGCACCCCTCGGAAACACTGTCCCGATCGGGTTTGTCGAAGAACCCGTTGTCGGACCCTGGGGGGCTGTTTTCAGCGCCGCGGCTCGATCGAGCTGCAGGAACCGGAGCGAAGGGCGAGGTCTACCAGGCGCTCGAATTTCCCGTTCAGAATCCAGAGCCAGACGTTGGCGAGCAGCACGCCTCCGGCGGTGAAAACTTCGATTGCCGTTGCTTCCATCGTTGTTCCTCGATCCACCCCCCGAGGGGGTCCGCTTCCCCGGCCGGCGCCGCTCGGAGAGACCCGTCCGGCCTGGCTGGGGCGGCATGCTACGCTTCGTCTCGATGGTTGGTCGCCATCAGAACAGGAGACGGTCCGCGTGTCCTGAATCGCCCGCGCCGGCGGCGCCGGCGGAGCGTCCGCGGGGATGATCCGTGTTGATGGCAATGGGCACAGTCGCAGCCGTACTTCTGGGCGTGTGGGGAATCGTCGCACACTACGACGACCGGGTGCGCAACCGGCTGGACACGCTCCGTGACCGGATCGACGCTCAAGGGAAGGAGACCGCGGAGCAACTGGGACAGCTCCGGGAGCAAATGGCGAAGCTCGCAGGCCTCCTCGAAGGCCTGCGGGAAGCACTGACCGGAAAACGCGCCGCATAGCGGCCCCGCAACGGGGTCAACCGCGCAACACCCCCCGCAGCAGCGGGGATGAACCCTGGGAAGAAGCTGGGATGGAACCGGACGTCTACACGTGGCGTTCGCACCGAACGCGGCGACAGGCGTGCAACTCATTTATTCGCATGGGTTTATAGAGCTAACCCGGCCACCATGTGCATTCTCATGCACAAATTCCGCGCGGATTGGACCGGACTAATTCAGCCGTGTCTGGACGGACGGCAGCGCGCGAGCGACATGTCGGAGGTTACGGCCATAAGGCTGGGCGACCACATGGCGGCAGGGCCATGACCGCACCGCTGGGATCCGGGTACGTCGAAACGCGCGTTATCGGCCGCCGCAGCAGATCGCGTTGATGAGCTTGCCGGGAGGCTTCTCGTCGGGACCGAGGCCAAGGCCGGCGAGCTGCTCGACTTCGATCAGAGACGAGCACTCGAGTTCCTCGGCTGCAACACGGCAGCCTTCGATCACGGTTCGGTACGCTGGCGACGATACGCCCGAGGATCCGGCTGAGTGTGCGTAGTCAGTGATGTGCTTGATTGCCCCGAAGTCCACCTTCTTGAGCATGCCCGACCGACCGTGGAAGTGCTTCCTGAGGCCCTTCCTGAGGCCGTTGTCGAGCGGCGGGTGCAGCAAGTCGCGAAGGCCCTCGCGTCCGAGCCCGCCGGCGTAGACCGCCGTCTTCAGGAAGACGTTGATCAGCTTGGCGCTCCAGCCGACCGGGAATTTCGTGGGCTCTTGTCCGTTCTCCTGGACGACGTCGCGCAAGTGTTTGTTCGCTCGGCGGCACAACTCTTCGGTTTCACGCTGGTGCCAAGTGTCGAACCCCTCCGCGCCTGAGAGCACTTCGCCGAACGCGACCCCATCGAGGAGGCGATAGATGGTCTTCTTGTCCCTGATCGGGGCACCCGCGGCGACTGCTGCCCGGGCCGTCCACTTCGCGTACTCGACCACTATTTGGCAACGGGGTTCGACGCTCATGGACCCAGGGACCCTCCCGGAACCTGGTGCGGTCAGAACAGGATGACTGCGGCGAGCACTACGAAGAGTCCGACTCCTGCACCAAGCCAGGCATTGGTCACCTGCTTCGACTTCAGCGTTTCGATGTACTGCGCCTCGAAGACTCGTGCGACCGCGGGATCGTCGCTAGCCTGTGCCAGCACCGCGGCAGGAACCTTCGGGCTCCGCAAGTGCACGACCAGGACCGCGACGACGGGGATCAAGAACCCGAAGATCGCCCATCCGAGGGTGTCCACGCGCTCCGCCTCCGCTGCGCCCGCGGCCCGTGCACTCGACGTATCCATCATCGCCCTGATTGTAGCGGGCCGCGGCGGGGTCAGGGGCGGGTTGTTCGCGCGCGGGCGAAATCCTGGCGGTCCGGCGCTCCAGGTCGCTCGACCGTCAGCGCAATGGCCGCACCGATCGACGCGATGGCAAGATCGCGGCCAGCAGCCAGACCGGGGACCGGCTGTTGGCGAGCGCGAGGATCTGAAGGAGACTCGACTCCGGCCGACCGCAAGATGTTGTGGTCGCTGGCGGCATCTTCATGCCAACAGCGTGCGCGTGTGCTCACCGACCTCAAGGCGCGTCGCTTCGCTCCGCCCCCGCTTCGCGGGGCTGACGGCCTTGACGCCGGCTCCGCGCAACTCGTCCAGACTGGTTCTTGCTGACGATGCCCACTCATACGCCCCCTACATGTTGTGGTCGCCGCGGGTCGAAGAACGGGTGGCTCCGAAAGACATCAGGATCATCGGCCCGCGCTGGTAGCGCCGGCTGATGAGGCAGAGAGTCGAGATGGCCTTCAACCACGCCGGCATACCGCGGCCCAAGGTGTCGAACACGAGGCGGACGGCGCCCTGCAGAAGATGCCGAGCTGGCGCAGCGGCAGTTTCTGCTCGTGCGGCCCGAGAATCGGCTCGTGGCCGACAGCCTCGAGCGCAGATCGCCGAGACGCTCAATGGACGGTGGCTGCGCACCGGGACCGGATTGCCATTCCGAACCGCTTCACCGTTTCGTAGCTGCCGTCGTACTGCCGACCTCTCAGCTCCTGGAACAGAACCTGGGCCGAGTGGCCGACCTCGGCCGCCCGTCGCCGCAGGTACTCCGCGTGCGTGGCCAGTAGCGTGTCGCCCCGCGGCGCCCGCTGGTACGGCTTCCACTCCGTTTGCCGCAGACACCGCCGCACGGTCTTGCGGTCCAGGTCCAGCGCACAAGCAATCGCCCGAATCGACGCACCCTCGCCCGCCCGACGACGAATCTCCTCCCACCGGACCCGTCCGATCACCTCGACCTCCCCGAGCATCTGACGCTCGGGGTCGATCGTCGCCGTTCTCGTCGACATCTGCTCCTCCCCTCAGTTGTCGAGGTGAGGAGTTTTCAGTGACCACAGGTGGGGACTATTGGGTGACCGGTGACAGGCGGACGATGGGGAGATGAATGGCTGGCGGAACAAGGGGAGGGTGGTCCGGGGGTGCGGACAGTTGACCGGCCCTGGTTGCGAACGTCATGTCCCGCGTGTCGAGACCAACTCGTTGAAGAAGAGACCTGACGGCCTTACCCCGGCAGGTCTTCACTTGCAGGCAACCATTCTGATTGGTGCGCCGCTGGCCGCGCATCCGGCTGCGTGTCGATGACATCCGCGCGGCCGTTGGTTGGACCCGGCCCGGAACATTCGTGGAGGTCGCAGTCTGAAGACGAACCGCGGGCTCCGCACCGAACTCTGCGCTGAATATGTAAACCTGTTTGTAAAGAAACAACTTGCAAGTATAGAGTAATTTCCGTTACCCATTCCGTTCCCAATTTCAATCTGGACTCAATCACACTCTACAATACTGCCTGAGCCGGCTGTGGACGGAGGGCGGACCGAGGCACGGCACAGGCTGAGATGCCGATGGTCGGAGGCAGGCCCGACCGGCTCCAGATCGTGCTGGCGATGTTCGGGACGTCAGCGTCGGCCGGCAGAGCCACCAGGAGCTATCGCGAGGTCCTTTGGGACAGGATCCATGGTCGATTCTCGCTCCCTCAGAGCCTTGAAGTCGACCGGGAACACCACTCAACCCTCACGAAGTGAACGAGAGAGGCAGTCTCGAGGGCCGTTCGCGGAGTGTGGCCGACCAGACGCGTACCAGGGGGGAATCGAAGGTCGGCTCGGTGAACCCGGAGAGGTCACGTCGCTTCGTCTCTCATTCTTCTGATTCCACGACGACTAGGCGTTCGGGTGCGTTGCTCGGGTCCCGTCCTGGTAAATGGCGGACGGGAAGGTAGAAGACGCCAAACGAACCGAGAACGACGTAGCGCATGTAAAGGCCGCCTTGGTCGTCCACAGGTTCGCGCGATTTCAGCGATAGATTCCACTTAAGCATTGTCGTTTCTGAGAACTTCCGGGGCGACGCCAAGGATCGCCTGCTGCTCATCGGGGAAGGAGGTAGTGGTCAAGTTTGGGCTCACGCCGCCGCGGCGGCTTCGTGCTCTTCCAGCAGGGCGACGATGTCACGGATCGACCACAGCGTCTCGGTCACACCGGCCGCCATCGCCGGACTCATGCGGACCGTCCGGTGGATCCGCGCGAAGTTGTAGTGCATGAAGTGGATCGCGGTCGCCGCGGCATGGTTCTCCAGCTTTCGCGAGAAGCCGTTGGTCAGCCGCGTGTAGCGCCGCATCGACATCCGCATCGTGAGGTTCTGGCGCTCGATGTACGACGTGCTGATCCGCGTCGGGTCCGGGTCGCCCTGGACTTCCCGAACAACGCAGCTCTGGCACACGACCGGGCTGTAGCGCCGCTCAGCTTCGGCGTCGGCCCCGTAGATCTTGATCAACTGCGCGTAGTCGACATCCATTCCGAAAGCACCTTCAACGGCTTCGACGTACGCCGTGAGCCCGTCCGTGGTAAGTTGCAACCGATGCTTGAGGCGGTCGGCGAGGTCGGTCATGAAGGCGTGCGCTGTGATGGCGTCGCGCGGGCCGATGCGCCACGTCGGAACCAGTTTCGAGTCGGCGTCGATGGCGACCCACGTCCACACGTCGCCGGCCACCTTCGGGGCGCGCTTCGCCCGCTCAACGTTCTTCTGCTTCGCGTAGACGAACTGCCAAATCTCGTCGCACTCCAGGCGCCGGCAGCCGAGCCCGCGAAGCGTCTCATCCTGGTAGGCGGCGCAGACCGGACCGAGATCCGCGATCAGCTTCAGGATAGTAGGCTTGGAGACGTCAGTCATGCGGGCCGTGGCGCGGATGCTGTTGCCTTCGACCAGGGCGGCGACGACCGCGCAACGCTTGTCGGTTGACAGCTTGTTCATGGCTACGATTTCAGCATGACCGCTCAAGCATCAACAACGGGATCTTGTGGGCATTGCGACGGTTCGCCGGGCAGTGCTGCGACCTTCGCGGGGCAAGTCTGCATGCCGATCAACGGACGGGTTCAGTGTATCGATCACTGCATCCATGAGATTGTCGCGGCACTCAACGCGGGCGGTGTTCGGACGACGGCGAGCTGCTGTGGGCATGGCAAGATGAAAGGCAACATCCTTCTCGAAGACGGCCGGATGCTGACCATCCAGCCAATCCCGGAGAAGGTTGTTGCCGAACCCCTTAGCTCGTGTGGCAGAGCGGAGAACAGTGGGCACAGCCGTTGATCTGGCCGTAGTACTTCCGCGCTTCGGTGACCGCTGGCCCGCATGTGGTGAAGTTCCCCAAGTAAATCCGATTCTCGGATTTCGGCAGCCAGGAACACCCGCCATCGTGGACTTCATGATCGCCGTTGGCCTGCTGGTTCTTGTTTACATAGTAGTAAGGCATGACGAATTCCATGCTTGACCACGCGGAGCGGTCAAGCATGCTACGATAGCCCCGCCACGTTAGACCGGCGCACGCGGCTGCGCCAGCAGGGAATAGGCGGGAGCTTCATCCGCGTGCGAGGTCTACGTGGCAGTCGGCCCGGTAGCCAATTCCGGTCGCGGGCCAGAGGGGGGCCGTATGGGCGCGCTGTTGGTCTTTGTCTCGCTCGGCGTCTTCGCATGGTCGGTGCTCGGACTCATCAGCCCGCGGATCGCTAGGCTGAGGGGGCGGTTTCAGGCCGTAGGGCTGTTGGGGTTCTCCGTGGTGCTGTTCGCAGTTGCCGGGGCCATGCTGCCGGAGCCATCGCCAGAGGCCGAGCGGGAAGTGACGCGGAATGCGGATGGGGAAGCCGGACGGGCAGCGGAACGTGAACGGCCGGCCTCGACTCGCAGGACTGGGTTGACTATGGCTCAGCGGAACGCTGTTCGTTCAGCGAACTCGTATCTGCAACTGTCTGGGTTCTCTCGTCGGGGCTTGATCGAACAGCTATCGTCGGACTTCGGAGACGGGTACAACGTTGGAGACGCTACGGTCGCTGTCGACAGTCTGAGCGTCGACTGGAATGCGCAGGCAGCGAGGTCTGCCGCTGCGTATCTTCAGATGTCGGGTTTCTCGTGCCGTGGGCTAATCCAGCAGTTGTCCTCCGATGCCGGCGACAAGTACACGGTCGAGCAGGCTACCTATGGGGCGACTCAGGCTGGCATCTGCTGAACCAAGCGCGGGGCGGTTCCCCCAACCGCCCGCGCTTGGGCGCGTAGCTCTAGCTAACGCCTTTCCAGAACAACGAGCATCTCGCCGAGTTCGTGGCGGCCGCCCTGCTGCGGCGAAGAACGCATTGAGCGTGAGGGCTCAAGCGCGATTAGTCGATAATCGAGGGGCTCAGCGAGCTCGGCGAGGATCTTCGCCACAGGGACGTCGACGCCGGCATAGCGGCTGTCACCGACCACGATGTACGCGCGTCCGCGAGATCGCATCCTGCGTCGGAGATGGCCCAGGACGACGGAGAGGTCCTCCGCGTAAGCGCCGATCATTTCCGGGATGTGCGGATTCCACAACTGGCTGCGCACTTGTTGCAGCGCGTCGACGGTGCTGGCTAGCGAGGGACTGCCCACTTCGTGGCCGGCGAAGTCGCGCAGCAGCTGGACATGGCTTCTCAGCGTCGCGTGGCGCAACCGGGTGTTGCCGGCGCCATCGCGAAGGTAGCCCAAGGCCCACAGCTCGACGTTGTAGACGTCGGTGTAGTCGAAGGAATTGGGATACGGCGGGGAGAAGACAGCAAGGTCTTGTGCGCCGATATCGGCCGCAAGGGTACGGGCGTCGCCGCGCAGGAGCACGTAATCCAAACACCGCCGGGAAGCAAAGCGGCGCAGATCGTGGAGCGCCTCGAGCACGCCGGCGCGGAAGAGTTCGTCGACGACCCCAGGGTCGCGCTCCCGTTCGCGCCAGCCCTGTCGATACCGTCGACCCTTCCCGCTGACGACCACGTTGCTGGCCGGTATCGCGGCGGAGGCCAGGACCACGCGAAAGAGCCGTCTGCAGACCGGATCCTGCAAGAGGTCGATCGCAGAGCGGTAGGCGAGGAGGCGGCTGGCGACAGCACGAGAAAAGATGTACCGCCCGTCGCGGCCGGGCTCGACGAACGTCGCCGGCGCTCCGGAAAAGAGCGGAGCGTCAGGCGCGCAACCACGCGCGACACGTTCGACGACGCAGCGGAAAGCCGTGGTGGCGGCGTCGAAGTCGAGGGGCGCGATCTTGGCCTCAATGAGGTCAGCCAGAAAGGGATTGACTTCGATCGTGGTGGGCTTGATTCCCAGGAACTGGGCGGCGAGTGCCGTCGTGCCGGACCCGCCGAACGGGTCCACGATGTGGCGAACAACGCCGGGTGTCTCGCAGAGCGCGCGTTCCACGATCTCAGGGGCGAAGGCCTCCTTAGAGCGCCGCCATCGCTGAAACGGCAACGCGGGCGAGCCTGCGTTGGTGCCGATCGTGGGGATGCAGCGTTCCCCGATCCAATCGCGGAACCGGACGTGGATGCCGACGGCGTCACCTGTTCCGGGGGAACCCAGTGCAGGCGCAAGTTGCGGCAATGGCGGCCTCCTCGACGTTCCAACGCATTACCCAAGGATATGGCGAATATGTTAGTACTGTCCAGATGGCCGCGAAGGTCGCGCTTGAGGACCTCGCCGAGAAGTTGCGGGCAGTCAGAGCTCGTCGCTTGGCTACACAGGTCCAGATCTCCGCCGCCACTGGAGTGGATCAGGCGACGATATCGCGGATTCTCAACGGCCGCCGGCGTCAGGCTACCGCTCGCCTGGTACGACTGGAAGAGTATGTGGATATGCTACTTGGGGAAGAGAAACTCTCGCCAAGGGTGCAGGAGGCAGCCAAGAGTTTCCTGGTGAGAGGGGGGACGGAGGCGGAACTGATTGCGTCGATCAAGCACTCGGCGGACCTTGTTCTGCGGAAGCTGCGTCGCAGCATTCGCGAGACAGAAGAGAGGTAGCGAAACGGGGCAAACCAGCCCCCTGACCGTTGCGGTGGGGGACACTGTCGGACCGGGGGCTGCGCGTGTCGGACGGCTCCGGTGGATGTCTCCGGCGTGTTCTTGGACGGCGAGGGGTTGACCTACACGGGGTGTTCTCGGCGGCGGACGTGGCGACGGTGTCGGTATCGAGCTCGGTGTTGACGGTGACGCCGGTGTCGTCGGCGTCGTCTTCGTCGTGACGGTGTCGAACGAGGCCCCGGTTGCGGTGGGGACGCTGGTCGGACCGCACGCTGAGCGTGTCGGACGGTCGGTGACGGTTGAGGTGTAGGGCGTGTTCACGGACCCGGACGGATCTCGGCTTCGAAGATGACGGCGGCCTCTCTGCCGCCGAACGTCGAGGAGAACACCGTCATGCCGGCGAAGTTGTACTCCGGCGGGGTCTCGTTCATCTCGAGCTGCATCGTTCCCGTCCGGTTCGTCGCGAGCAGGATGTAGCGGAGACGGGGGCCTTCCGGGTCGAGCGCCATGATAACGACCGCTTCGGGATCACCGAAGGCGGTCTCGCCGCCGTGTCGGCGAAGCGGTAGCCGCGCGTTCCGGCCTCGTTCAGCTCGTCCTGCATGGTCCCGGTGCGGGTGGTCGCGAGGAGCAGGTACTTCTCGGCTTCCTGGGCCATTGTGGATGGCGCCAGGGCGAGCATGGTGAAGGCGATTGTGATCGTGGTCTGGAGCTTGCGCAAGGATCCTTCCTTTCAGGGGAGCACGCTGTGCCGAGTCCTCGACACCGTGCGGTTGGGCGATCCGCTTTTCGACGCGGTCCGCGGAGCAACGTCGGAGCGTCGGAGACGATCCTAAGGGACGTGTCGGGCGGCGGTCCGCGCGGCGGGCAAGAACGCGGTTTCTAGCTGCTGCTATGGAATGACCTTTTGTCAACCACTCATACGTTCGTCAACGCCTGTGGCCTCTGAGCGCCGCGATCCGTCGGCCATCAGCCCAGGAGTGGGCCGCCGAGACGACGAACGATCGGAGGTCGCTTCGACGACGAGTCACGCTGCTATTCGGTGATTATCACGGTTGCCCGTGACAGCGCACGGATGACGGTGATTCGTCGGGAGAGTGGACCGTCTAGGGGTCGCGAGTTGGGAGCGGCCACGCCGTCCGGATCGCATCGCTAGCTCGCCCGTTCTCTCCGCATCCGCGCCACGCGCTCTCCGAGCTCGACCTCGGTTGGCATGTGTGCGCCGAGGGCCGAACAGGTTTGTCTCGGTCATGCCGCCTCCGGGTGCAGCGCCGCCCACAGAAACCCGACCAGCTCTCGCGCCACCGCCACCGTCACGACCGGGCCCGGCTTGTGCTCGGCCAGCCGCCGGAAGCGGCGACACAACCGCTGCTGGGCCTTGTCCGCCAGCGCGACCACTCGCGCTGGCTGCCCGCTCCGTCGCTGGGCGAGGGGCCGGCTGACGCCAGGCCGGTGCCGATAGTGCCACGCCGCTTCCACCACCAGCCGACGCGCCAGCGTGTTGCCGGTCTTCGTGATCGGCCCGCGGCGGTGGCGGTCACCGCTGGAGTGCTCGCCGGGCACCAGCCCCAGATACGCCATCAACGCCCGTGCCGTCGGAAATCGCTGCACATCGTGCAGCTCTGCAAGCAATAGCACTGCGCTCAGCGTGTCGATGCCCCGGAAGCACCGCAACCAGCCCACCGGTTCCCGATACGGATCGGCCTCGGCCACCGCGGCCAACTGCGCATCCAGCTCCAGCAGCCGAGCCTCGAGCTGATCGATCGCCAACAGGTAATCGTCGACGACGACTCGGTCGGCCGGATGCGACCACGTCAGACCATTGATCCAGCGCCGGTGCGCCTGCGTCCATGCGCGACCCGGATAATGCAGCCCCCAGCGAAGCAGCAGCTTGCCCAACCTGTGCCGGCAGCGCTGTCGGTCCGCGCGAGCATCATCGCGGGCTCGGCACAGGTCGCGAACCGCTTCTTCGGCCGGCGTCGGCGCCCGTACCACCGTCAACAGGCTGGCCCGGTGCAATTCCGCCAGCTTCCGGGCATCTCGTCGATCGGTCTTGACCCGATCACCCGGTTTACGCGGCACCAGCGCCGGCGCGATCACGTCGCAGCGGACCCGGTCCCGCTCGAGCTGCCGCTGCAACGCATACCCGCACGGCCCGGCCTCGTAGCAGCACGCGATGGGACCGGGTGCATCCTTTTCGAGCCTCCGCCGTAGACGGTTCACCGCCCGGACCTCGTTCCGCACCGTCCAGATAGTCGGCTCGGCCGCGTCCGGCGCCAACACCGCAACCTGCAACTGCGCCTTGTGCGCATCGATTCCCACGTAGGTGATAGGCTCGCTCATGACCGGCTCCTCTCGTCTGCGGCTCTGACGCCGCGCTCGGTGTCAACCCGCGAATCGTAGGCGGCCTCGGCCACCTTGTCGCGTGCTCGTGCACGACGACCGCACGATTGCGAGCCGGTCATTCCATATCGTCTAGGTCGCAGCAAACACGTCCTCAACAGCGTTCGGGTAGGGCGCGAATCCCTCCGACTTGATGTGCAACCGCCAGCAGAGCCGGGTTCGCCGACGCGAGGCTCTCGGCCTACGGTGGAGGCATTCTGGCGCCGACCGCACTCGCGACGACCGACCGCGGTACAGATCGCTCACCTCGACACGCCGTGGCTCCCGACCCACGACGGCGTGGCTCGTCGTGGTCGGCGCCACCGTCTGCCTCGTCGACGACGCGAACCCGTTGCCGCGGTCAGGTCGGGTGTCGCCGATTATTCTTGAAAGGCGTAGAATCTCAGATTCATGCTTGGCCTGCGCGAAGTGCTGCGCCTTCGATGTGCGCTCGACCCCGGAAGGACGAAGGTCGTCCGTCACACGAGCGGGTCATGGGGAGACATGCACCGGATGCTACGAGACGGTCGGCTCGACGTCTATCAGCGGTTCCAGTCGAATCCGGTCTTTGACGACTGCGACCACATTGTGGTGTTCATTGGAGAGGAAGGGACTCGAAGTCGGTTGGTGGGCGTCTACCGCGTGGGTGACCGCAGCTCCGGAATCGACGTCCCGTTGCCGGGGAATTGCCCGGAGGAGTGGCGTTGCGAGCATCACTACCGGCTCACCAAGCTCTCCGGGCTTGATGACCTGGAGAACCGACTTGTCGTCGACTGGGGGCGGGCGGCAATCGCATGGAACCAGTGGCTGCGGACCGACAAGGAGGTGCTCGAAGTCAGCCCCCCGGGGCAGACTCGCCCACCGTTCAGCGACTATCTGGAATTCTCCCTCACGCACCAGGAATTGATAGACTTAGTTGATGCGCCTGACGCCAATCGTGAATGGCGCGCCCGGTTGGAGGCCGTTGGTGGCGTCTATCTGGTCCTCGCCGGGACCACCGGCCAGCAGTACCTGGGGTCTGCGACGGGCACTCGGGGCATTTGGGGCCGCTGGGTAGAGTACGCCAAGACGGGGCACGGGGGCAACAAGGCTCTCCGAGAGCTCATCGAGGCCAATCCGGCCTACCCCGGCGCTTTTCAGTACTCCTTGCTTTACGTGTTCCCCAAGACGATGACCAGAGCGGAGGCCCTAGAACGAGAGCGTCGGTGCAAGGAAAAGCTCGGGACGACAGCGCAGGGACTCAACCTCAACTTGTAGAGATACACGCCTGGTTCGATGGGCAACTTTCGTCCGCCCACTTGATGAAGGCCGCGTCCGGACCGTCGCCGAAGGCGGAGGCCCTGCTGTTTGAGGTCCCACGCCGAGTGGAAGAGGAGTGGCCGCGACGGCTGGGCTTGTGGCTCCGCCCGCCGACTCGGCCGGCGCCGTATGAACAGATCGCTGTCATGAGAGCCCTCGACTAGCCCGGACTATTCGTGGCGACCGTGACTCGGCCCCTGGGAGGCGGCGCCGGAACCGGACTCGGTCACGGACAACGGGGAATGACCAGTGGGCGGCCATTGGAACGTTCTCAACCGCGCGTGGCAGGTGGTTGAGCGCCGAATGGACGTGATGACGGGTGCCGCAGGGGAGGACAGCGCACACTTCCCCCGTTGCGGGCGGTTGGCAGCCTCCGTCAGTTCAGCGATGCGGCGCTCGCCGAGCGGCTATCCGGCGCGCGCCCCGAGCGCGAACGCGATGTGCCGCCACGCCGCCAGGTCCGGTGTCGCGCGCGGCAGGCGCAGGACGATGCGACGCGCCGAGCGCACCACCTGGACGCCGAGCTTCAGCAGCCGGTCGCGCAGCCAGGGCACCTGCGCGCGGGCGCACGCGGTGTCGGCGGCGCGCAACCGCAACTCCTGCATCAGCACGTAGGCGGCAGCCGTCAGCAGCACGCGCAACTGATTCGCCGAAAACGCCTGGCAACTCGTGCGGTCGATCTGCAGGGCCTTCAGTTCCTTGATCCGGTTCTCGGCGTCGCCGCGGGCGCAGTAGACCTTCTCGTAGAGGAAGCGCGGCGTCTGCCGCATGTTGGTCACGACGAAGCGCGGATTGTCCCGCGGCTCGCGGTCTCGGTGGCGGACGACTTCGGCCTTGATCACGACGCGGCGCGCGTGGTTCCACGTGCCGGCCTGGTACTCGTCGGTCTCGGTGTAGAGGTGCTCGGTCTGTTCGCTGCGCCACGTCCGCGCCCGCGCCACCAGCATGGCCGGCTCGGCGTACCGCTCCAACACCGCGTTCTTCGCCATCGCGATCACGTAATCGAGCCGCGGCTGCGCCTCCAGGAAGGCGAAGACCGCCGGGCTGGCAAAGCCCCCGTCGAGCCGAACGAGAATGCGCGCCCGCGGAAATGCCCGGCGCAGCCGCGGCAGCAACCGCGACAACAGCCCGACCGTCCCCTCGGAGGCGACCGCCTTGCCGTGCCGCAACAGCGCCGCGCACAGATACTGCTCGGATTCGCGGTCGAAGCTCAGGAAGCCAAGCAGCGGCAGGTAGCACCAGTTGTCGTAGTACCCGTTGAAGAGCGTGTACTGCTGCGCCCCGTGCGTTGGATCGTCCGTCGGGTCCAGATCGATCGTGATGCACCGCGCGCGCCCGTCCAGGCGGCGGCGATGCCGCGCGATGACCCGCGTGGCCAACTCGTCCGCCATGCGGTAGAGCGCGCAGCCGTTGACTGCGTTCTCGAACCGCGACAGCGTCGGCTGCGACGCCAGGCGCTCGCCCGAAACCGGGTCTCTGTCGAGCAGCAGCTTGTGGATGGGGTCGTCGGCGAGACGGTCGCCATCATTGCAGTCGGGATGGCCGCAGGCGATGCCAAAGATGCGCTGGCCGATCAGGTCCGCGAGCGAGTGCCGGGTCTTGTCCGGCGCCCGCTTGTCGAACAGACACCCGGCGAACGCCTTGACCAGGCCGTAGATGCGCTCGGCGGCCTTCAGCAGGATCGCCCCGCCGTCGGAACTGGCCTGCTCCTGGTTGAACTGGGCGAACAGCGGCTTGTCAAACAGTTCCGGGAACAGAACAGTCTGTGGTACAGTGCCGGTTGTCACGCAAGGGCCTCCGTGGTGGCGCAAGTGGTTGTTAACACTGCACTTGTACCACACGGGGGCTTTTGTGTCTGTACCGGAATCGGAACACGCCACGAATTTTCCGGGCTAGCAGGGTCGCGGAGCAAGTAATCGTTCTCAGGAACCAGGGGCGGCTCTGTGTCGCGGTGCTAGATTCCGACAACATCGGAAAGCGCCTGCGCAAACAACTGGTCGCGTTTAAGCATCCCGTGGTTGCGGTTCCGGTCGACGCCGTCAACCTGCCCAAGAGCGCATACGACCATGTTCAGGACGTCGCGGAGATCGAGGATCTGCTTCCTGCATCGATACTCGAGCGATTCCTCAGCAGTGAACAAGGGCAGCCGGAATTAGAGATCCGGGCTGTTACCGGGGTCCGCTATGTGATCGGGAGTCCGACAAACGTGACCTAGTTCACTGGGTTGTGGAGGAAGTGATGTGCCGGTCGGGCGACGCGTGCAATGTCAATCGAGACGAGCTCTCACGGTCCAACGCCAAGCAGGTGCAGCGCCTCTTTGAGAAGCGCAGCGAGTTTCGGGACTGCTTGTCGCTCCACGGCTGGCTGTTTCCCCCGTTGCATCTCTCAATCCGAACCGACTCCAGAGGACCACGCCAGCCTTCTGCGGACACGCTACCACGACCGGGTGATGTGCACAGTAAGCCGGCCTGGAGCACCAAGTCGATTCGGAACACTCGCCGCGGTCTGGAGGACCTTCCCCCTCACCGGCCCTACTGGAATGCTGCACCTGACCGTGGTACGCTTCCGACGTGCGTAGCGACACCAAGTGGATCATTGGGACCATCATCCCAGCGATCCTGGTCGTGGCCGGGCCGCTGTCGGTGCAAATCACGGGCGTCAACGTCCAAATCGACGACCTGAACAGCCGCTTGGAGCGACTTGAGACAGACGTGCGCGGCATGGACGCTGGGCTGCGTGGCGCTGAAGTCGCCTTTGCGAGGGTCGACCAGCGCCTAGAGACGCTGGAACGTGCACTGCTGCCGGCACCGACGTCGGAAAGCTAGGACCCCCTCGGCGCGATCGTCTTCACGGTAGCTCCATGCAAGCCCATCACGTCGAGTTTCTTGAACTTCTCAACGGACAGGTTCAGTACGTCGTGCCGCGCTGGCAGCGTCGGTACCGTTGGGGTCAATCCGACATCGAACGGCTAGTCGAGGATCTCGTGACGGTCGCGTCGGCCGGCCCCGATGCCGCACACTACGGTGGCACACTCCTGACCTTCCCGGAACCCGGGCCGCCGGGTGTGGTAAAGACCATCCGCGTGGTGGACGGCCAGCAGAGGCTGACGACGGTGAGTATCCTCCTGGCCTGCATCGCGAACCGGCTCGCGCCAGAGGGTAGGTGCGGGGACTGGACAGCGGAGATCATCCGCGATGATCGGCTGACGAATCCCGGCAAGCGCAAGGAGAGACATCGCAAGCTGAGACTTCAAGATCGAGACGAGGAAGAGTACCGGCGCGTCCTTGAAGGCAACCCGACCGGCTCCGGCGCCGTGACTCAGGCTTGGAGGACCCTGCGGCGCTTGGTGGCCCGGCTGGACCCATCGCTGTTGCTCACGGGGCTTGAGCGGCTCCGAGTAGTCAGTATCGGACTTGGCGACAGGGAAGACCCACAGCAGATTTTCGAGAGCCTGAACGCCACCGGCCGTCCCTTGACGGAGAGCGAGAAGGTAAAGAACTGGCTCCTCATGGGTCTGCCCGACGAGGCCCAGCAAGACCTGTACGAGAACCACTGGGTGAAGATCGAACGCACGTTGGGAGCCGAGCACACGACCGAGCCGACCGACACGTTCCTCCGGGATGTCCTGCGCTGGCGTACGGGCGAGTCCACGGGAATCGAGCGAGTCTACGATGGACTGCGACGTTGGATAGTGAAGCAGGGAAACTCCAAGGATCGCCCTGCCCTTTGCCGAGATCTCGCTCGCCTTGCGGAGCTGTATGGGATCCTGACCGGCGCGGCAGGACAACACCCCGATTCTAGAGTTGAGCGGGAACTCAGGCACCTTCGGGCGATGAGGATTGATGTCCACCGTCCGCTGTCTTTGCGTCTTCTGAACGACGCATCGGGCAACGGTGACGCCAGGCTGACACACGAAGCGATCGCGAAGATCCTTGCGGGGATCGGGACGTGGACGACCCGCTTGTGGTTGGCGGATCGGCCGACGGCGGGCATGAACACGGCCGTGGCTGAGCTTGCTCATGGACCCGGTCCGAGCGACGGCGAGGACGCCACCGAGTATTGGCTGGGACGGATCCACAGGCTGCGGAATACCCGTGTGGGGGTCCCGCACGACGAAGCGGTTCGGGAAGGGATTCGGACCCGGAAGGCCTACGGGGGAAGTGCCACTCGGTCGTCGTTTGCGGTCCTGTGCGCGCTGATGGAGGCCGAGGAACTGCGAGGGGAGGCCCCGGCTCGTACACAGTTGACCATCGAGCATGTGATGCCGCAGAAGCTCACGGAAGTCTGGAAGCGTGCCTTGGGAGAGGAAGCAGAAGAGATTCACGGGCGATATCGCGACCGGCTCGCGAATCTCACCTTGAGCGGCGACGCTACCAATGCGAGCATGGCCGCCGACCCGTTCGACGAGAAGCGTGAGGTGTATCGTAACAGCACGATGAAGCTGACGCGACGCTTGGCAGACGAGAACGAGTGGAACGAAGACTCGCTCGAGCGCCGCGCGGAAGACCTCGCTTGTCGCGTACTGAACCGGTGGCCGTGGTCGGAGTCGGCTGGTAGTGACGAGCAACCGCAAGGCGATTCTGCGACCCTGAGGTGGCGGCTTGAGGGCGGGCCATGGCGCACCGAACACACCGCGAGTCAGATGGTGCTGAACGTCGCAGGCGCCCTCCTGAGTCGAGACCCGGAGAACGCGAAGAGGTTGTCCGGAGAGGCGATCCAGTCGAACGTCCATCCCGCCAGCCGATACCCCGGGGTCGGGGCGCACAGTCTCCGTCTTCGCGCGATACCTGGTCATGATCAGTACCTGATGTACCCATACGCCCAAGATTATCCGGCGAGCGCGGTGCGTTGTCGTCGAATGGGCGAGCGATGCCAGGTACAAGTCGAGGTGGAATTCGAGGAGGATCTTCGGACTCAAGCCTTCTGGCTGCTCCTCAAGAAGCATACGGGCGGCGTCCCTGGACAGAAGGACACTTGGCGCGGGCCAAACCAGTGGACGAGTCCGGTCAACTTGTCGGGTGACCGGATCGGCTTCTACGTGGGCAATCCCGATCACCTTCGCCTGTACATCCGCGCGGGAGAAACCCAGGCGTCCGAAGGACGCGCGGCCCGCATGCGGCAGTACTCATGGATGATCCGCGAGCAGATGGGCGACCAGGAGACCGGCGGGAACCTGGAGAAGTCCAGCTTGCAGGGCACCACGGTGTACGTTCGACGGCGCTGGGAGCGGCCTGACGAAGCAAGATGGCCCGAGGCCGCACAGTGGATCAAGGAGCAATACGAGAGGCTCCGGGCGATCCTGATTGACCCACCGGTCGAAAACAACGGTACTGCGGGCACAGTGCCGACCGACTCGCGGACAATGGCATCCGCCGCACCCGACGCCCACGGGGGTCTCGGCGGCTCAGCCGTAAGTGGAACGGTGACACGGTGGCATTGACGGCAGCACACCGACAGTTCCCCCTTCCCGGAAGGGACAGTCTTTCAAGGGGAGCGACGCGGCCCGGCGGGTGTGACGCAGGAACACCTGCCGGGGGCGAAAACCCGAATCTCCTCAAACGCGTGTGGGTAGGGGCGGGGCCAGTTCGATGCCGCCGCAGCAGAGAAACAGCATCGAGATGAGCGCGCCGTGCGAGTGGAATCCGTAGGCACGGCGGGCAATCACCCGCAGCTTGTTGTTGAAGCCCTCGACCGGCCCATTGGTCATCTTCGTGTCGAGGTAGGCCAGGATGCCGGCCGCGTGCTTGCGGACCGTGCGTGCGAGCTTGACGACCGGCGCCAATCGCGACCGCGCCGCCCACGCCAGCCACTGGTCGAGCATGTCGGGTGCCTCGTCCGGCGTGGCCTGCTCCAGGATGATCGCCAGGTACTCCTTCGGTCACCGGCGCGGTGAACGCACTGCCACCGTTGCCCGGTCACTGCCGCGCCGCCAACCGAAAGATGCTCTGCAGTATGACCAGCTGGTCATACTGGCCGGTTTTGACCCGTCCACTGAGGACATCGGTGGCCGGTTTTCGTCAATTGAAGAGATCGAGGGAAGAGATCTCTTGTCTTCGATTAGCGCATCGCCGGGCAATGAATACGGGGGAAATGAGGCGCGGCGGATCGAAGCTCCCTGTCGAAGCGCTTCCGATTTGACGGCGGTTCTTTGGCGGCGGGTTGCACTGCATACGCAGCTACTACCGTCGCAATGCAAGGCGCGGCGGAGCAAGGCCGGGACCGAGACGGCTTGGGTGCGCCGGCCCGTTCGCGGCAGAGCTGTTCGGCGTCAACTACTTTTGCCGGTGAGCGTCAACTATTTCTGCCGGTTGAGAGGATCGGAGATCAGTATCGAGGAAGGTGATGCCTGTGTAGCCTGTGGGCGGCGCTCGGCGCCGTCCAAAGCGGGGTGGGAAACGCGCTTCCTCGACGGTCTCACTCTCTCCTGATCGCTCGCTCGCGTTTTCCACGCCGCTGGCAGGATGCACAGGCCCTCGGGAGTCGAACCGGCCGAAGTCCGATTCCGGACCGGAACGCTCAGGAGGTCGCAGGTCGACGGCGCCGCGGCAATAGCGGACCCGGTGGCCGTCCGCGACGTGCTGGCGGTGGTGACGGTGCCGGCGACGTCGGCCGCGACGGGTCCGTTCGAAAGCTCGGCACGTCGAACTCGAGCACGACCGAGTGGTGTACCAAGCGGTCGATCGCCGCGGCGGTGGCCATCTGGTCGCGGAAGATCCGGTCCCACTGGCTGAACACCAGGTTACTGGTCACCATCACCGAGCGGCGCTCGTAGCGCTCGGCCAGCAACGTGAACAGGACCTCAGCCTCGTCCGGACTCTGCTGCACGTAGCCGAGATCGTCGAGCAAGATCACCTCGAAGAGGTCGAGCTTGCGCAGCGCTCGGGGCAGGTCAAGGTCGCGTTTGGCGCCGAGCAATTCCTGCACCAGGGCGTAGGCCGGCACGCACAACACGCTGTGGCCGGCCTCTACCAGCGCATGCGCAACCGCGCACAGCGCGTGGCTCTTTCCGACCCCGGGCAAACCAAATGCGAGCACGTTGGTCGCCGTCTCGAGGAACGCCCCGGTGGCCAGCGTCTTCAACTGCTGCACGACCGAGCCCGGCAACCGGCCCGTGTCGAGCGTCTCGAATGTCTTGCCGGGCGGCAGACGCGAAGTCCGTCGCAAGCGGGCAATCCGGCGCTGGCGACGCGCCTCGGCTTCGGCCTCGAACACTTCCAGCAACACCGGCAGCGCGTCGTGGTGGCCAGCCTGCGTCAATCGCGGCACCAGCTCTTCGGACGCCGTCGTCAGGTTGAACTGCGTCAGCAGTGTCGTCACCTGCGTGCTGGGCGCCGTCATCCGCGCAGGCCTCCGGTCAACAGCGCGTCATGCCGCGTCAGGTCCGGGCGAGGGATCCTCCCAAGTAGGTTCACAGCATATCTTGGGCCGCAGCATTTCGCACGTGTTCGGGTGCAGCAAGGGCGAGGACAACAGAGTAGGGGTTTCCCGCACGGGGTACTTTGAACGAGCGCTGATTGACCGATTTCTCGGGTGAGAGGACTCCGACGGTGCCCGAGTCCCATTTGCGTGAACCGCTCGGTCACGCGGGCGAAAAAGGCTCCAAGGGGATTTTCCGCAGCGTTCGAAGCGGCGGTCGACGTCGACGTCGACGGGTTCCGCAGACGGGAGAGCGTGAATGTGCAGGACTCTCAGACCGTTTCGCTGTCAGTTCACCCTGGGGCGCTCGGCAGCGCCACCCGGGTAGTCAGGGCGGTTGGGGCGCAGCGTTCGGAGCGGCGGTCGTCTCCGAAGTCGAGGCGCTCACCGGGTCCGGGAGGCCCGCCGCAGAGGAGTTGAAGGCCCTTGAGCAGGCCCGGCGTCACGAAGCTCTCGGAATCGCTGCCGAGGCGATGCGCGCTTCAAAGCGGAGGATTCCGATTATTCGGGCTCGACGACGGCGTGCGCCTGCGGACGGACGGCCCGTTACGCAGGCCGCAGCCCGAAGACCTTCACCATGCTCCGCGGGGCCGCTGACAGTGCAACGCGCCTACATTCCCCTGCGGCGCCCGCCACGCAGGGGGAGCTGCCCGCGCGACGACACCTTGGGCCTGCGAGGCAGCTCGGTGCAAGCGGCCATTATGTGCCTGGTGGGATTGAACGGCGGCCGGCCGCAGCTTCGTCAAGCCGAGCGAGCTGTTGGTTGCCGTGTCCAGGGCCGATATCGAGACCCGGCAGGTTGAGCTCTGTGCCGAGGCGCTCGGTCGCGAGGTCGCCTGTGACGCCTCGGTGGACACCCAAAACCGGCCATTCGACCGGCTCCTGCATCACGCGCACGTGCTCAAGTGCGGGCCGCGCAGCTGGCGCACCAGGGTCCGGACCACCTTGCCAACAGAGGGCGCCGTGAAGTAGATACTCAACTTCAGTCTCGGGCCGCCGGAAATGGCCGGGTTTGAGGTGTCCATAAATGGCCGGGTTTGACCCGTCCACTGAGGGACGGGCGCTCGGTCACCGAGCAGACGGCACCGGCCCTGACGTGCACGATGTGGCTCGACTGGGACGGCACGGGCGTGGCGGTGCGGCCGGCCGAGATTCGAAGGGCGCCGTGGCAAGTAGCCCGACGGCTGAACCAAGACCCGTGAGGTCAAGCTGGCGGCCGTGTGGACGGCGGAAGGGCGCGACCCGCAAGGCCGGCTGGGCATGCCGTGAGCCGGGCTCGGTCAGCTACAACGCCGCGGTCGACAGCGCGGCCAGCCACGACACTGACTCGTCGCCAGCCGCCTTCGCACAACGGGTCTATCGCGAGGCAGTTTCAGCGCGGCTTCTACACCGCGGCCCGTCGCGTCCTCATCGGGGCTTCAGGTCCGGGCCGTTCGACCAGTCCGCGATCGGCCTCGGGTTCCAGACTGGCCAACCCTCTGATGGTCAGCATCAGCAGACCTCCCGCTTCGGGTGCGTGATCCTCCACGGGCTGGCGACGCCACCGTCGTGGAAGACGGCGGTTGAGGTCCGCGAGGATCCGGCGCGAGTCGGACCACCTGTTCCTATCAGCCTGCCATGGTGTTGGCGAGCTCAGGGACCCGCCGAATGCTGGACTCTCGCGGACCACCAGATGTTGCGGTGCTGGCGGGCATCGTCAGACCAACAGCCTGCGCGTGTGCTCGCCGAAGTCAAGGCGCGTCGCTCCGCTTCGCCCCTGCTATCGCGGGGCTCGCAGCCTTGACTCGACTCCGCGCACGCTCGTGCAGGCTGGCCTCTATCCGACAATGCCCAATCACGACCCCCTACATGTTGTGGTCGATGAGGTCTCTACGTGATCCGCTCGAAGCGGGCCTCCCACCATTGCAGCACGTCCGCGAACCCGAGCTGCAGCGCCCCCGTCACCGAGGCCGATTGCCTCCACCCCCTCGCCGACAGCGGCGGCAGCAACGGCTGCACGCCGCGCTCATCGTCGTCCGGGTAGCCGGTTGCCGCCGCGATCTCGGGGACGCCGTCCGGGTGCTTTTCGGGGGACCTGCCGTCTCGACCAACCTCCTGCATGATTCCGAGGAGCTGGACCGGTGCGATGCCGGCCATGAGACGCCGGGCGCGGCGGTTCACGTCATTCGCTCGCACGGACACTGCCGTGCCCCGCAAGCAGGGAGGTGGCCGATGCTCAAACGCCAAGGGATCGGGATCTGCACCCTATGTGCACCCTACGCGAGCAGACGCCACGGAGGCAGAACCACGTATGTGCTCGTAAGTATTTGACACATAAGGAGAAAATCTGGAGCCGGCGAGCGGACTCGAACCGCTGACCTGCTGATTACGAATCAGCTGCTCTACCAACTGAGCTACGCCGGCTTCCTCGCTGTGGAGGGGCGGATGGCAGCAGGCTGCCTCCCGCTACGCGTAACCTCCAATGCTAGCACACGGGTGCGTTGACTCGGTCCGGCGGACTGATTCGCGTCCGGCGACGCCCGCTCCGCGGTCTCAGCCGGACGCGGAGCCGCGTTCGAAGAGGGCCCGAGTCTCGTCCGACAGCAGCACCCACAGCCCGTAGGCGCCCAGCGCGGTCCCGAAGGGGAAGTTGAACAGGTGCAGCAGGGACAGCACGACCGTCAGCAGGCGCGCCCACGGCCGGTAGTACATCAGACCGAATCCGGCGGCGATTCCCGGCAGCGACAGGGTCAGGGCGGCCAGCATCAGGATCGTGCCGACGATGGCGACGATCGGCGCCGCGATCAAGGCGTCCGGGTCCGCGGCGGCGCCGAGAGCGATCAGGCTGGCGGCGCCGCCGAAGATGAGGAGAATCGCAAGTGCGGCCACCAGGCCGAGAGCCCCGAACGCGATGTGGAAGGCGCCGAGAATCGTCACGTGTCGTTCCATGGGGCCCTCCCGGTGACCTTTGCCAGATTCGCGACCCGGCCCTTAGAATAGCCTGTTGCCGTCGGGGTGCGAGAGGTCGCCGTGGCGGTAGCGTCGGTGCGCCTCGGACGCGGCGCGCAGGACGCGCCCGTACCGCCCATGACACGCATGCCGGAGCCCACCCGCCAGCCATCCGAGAGTCAGATCGTCATCCGGGGCGCCCGGACGCACAACCTCCAGAACATCGACCTGACGCTCCCGCAGGAGCGTCTGATCATCGTCACCGGGGTGAGCGGCTCGGGGAAGTCGTCGCTGGCTTTCGACACGATCTATGCCGAGGGGCAGCGGCGCTACGTGGAGTCGCTCTCCGCCTACGCCCGGCAGTTCCTCGAACGCATGGAGAAGCCGGACGTCGATCGCATCGACGGCATCTGTCCCGCCATCGCGATCCGCCAGAAGAACAGCGTCCGGAATCCGCGCTCGACGGTCGGCACCACGACGGAAATCTACGACTACCTGCGGCTGCTCTTCGCCCGGGTGGGCCGCACGATCTGCCGCGGCTGCGGCGAGGAGGTGACCCGCGAGACCCCCGAGGCGGTGGCCGCCAGGCTCGTCGCTCTGCCCGTGGGGACGCGGTTGCTGGTCGGCTTCACCCATCGGGTGGCAGCGGCGGCAGAGAACGGGGAGGGGGCCGCGGCGGCGTCCTCCGGCGGGGAGAATCGGGCCGCGGCGGCGTCCTCCGGCGGGGAGAATCGGGCCGCGGCGGAGTCTCTCGGCGGGGAGGACCGGGTAGCGGCGGAGTCTCCCGGCGGCGCGGACCGGGTCGCGGCGGCTATCGACGGCCTCCGGCGCAAGGGATTCGGAAGGCTCTGTCTGGATGGCCGCGCGTTGTCGTTCGACGACGTCGACCCGTCGGCGCTCGCCGACCGCGATTCGTTGCCGGTCGTGGTCGATCGCATCCGGACCGCGCCGGAGGCGCTGGCCCGGCTGACCGAGGCGATCGAGACCGCCTATCAGGAAGGGGGCGGTCACGCGTTCGCCGTCGAGGTGGGGGCAGCACGGCCGGGGGGACACGCGTTCAGCGAACGCTTCGAATGCCGCCCGTGCGGGATCGCCTACGAGGTCCCCCAGCCTACGCTGTTCTCGTTCAACAGCCCGTTCGGCGCCTGCCCGACGTGCCACGGCTTCGGGAACGTCATCGAGCTCGACATGAACCTGGTGGTGCCGGACGAGACGAAGTCGATCGCGCAGGGCGCCATCGAGCCGTGGAGCAAGCCGCACTACCGCTCGAACCTGGCCGATCTGAAGCGCGCCGCGCGCCGGCACGACATCCGGACGGCCGTGCCGTGGTCGGAGCTCTCAGCCGAGGAACGGCGCTTCGTGGTGGAGGGGGACGGCGCCGGCTTTGCCGGCATCCGGGGGTTCTTCGCCGCGCTGGAGCAGAAGAAATACAAGGTGCACGTGCGGGTGTTCCTGAGCCGCTACCGCGGCTACCGGGCCTGCGCGGACTGCGGCGGCACGCGCCTGCGGCAGGAGGCGCGCGACGTGCAGGTCTGCGGCCGGACGGTCGACGAGATCTCGGGGTTCACGGTCGGGGCGGCCCGCCGGTTCTTCGAGGAGCTGACGCTGTCGGAGAAGGACGCGGCCATCGCGGAGCGGATCGTCCGGGAGATCCGGCGGCGGGTCGGCTTCCTCTGCGGCGTCGGTCTCGACTACCTGACCCTCGACCGGCTCTCGTCGACGCTGTCCGGCGGCGAGGCGCAACGGATCAATCTGGCCACCTCGCTCGGGTCCTCGCTCGTCGGCACGCTGTACGTGCTCGACGAGCCGTCCATCGGGCTGCATCCGCGGGACAACGAACGGCTCATCCGCATCCTCGGTCAGCTCCGCGACCAGGGGAACACGGTGCTGGTGGTCGAGCACGACGCCGACATGATCCGTGCCGCCGACCACGTGGTCGATCTCGGACTGGGGGCCGGCACGCGCGGCGGACGCGTGATCTACGCCGGCGACCGCGACGGGCTGTCGCACGAGACCACGTCGCTGACCGCGAAGTACCTGCGCGGCGACCTGGCCATTCCGATTCCGGCGGCCCGCCGCAAGCGCCTGCCGAGCAGCCAGGCGCTGCGCGTGCGCAAGGCGGGCGAGCACAACCTGAAGGAGATCGACGTCGAGATTCCGCTGAACATGCTGACCTGCGTCACCGGGGTGAGCGGGTCGGGCAAGTCCACCCTGGTGCACGACGTGCTGTACGCCGCGGTCAAGCGCGCCAAGGGGGCCTGGGACAAGCGGGTCGGCACGCACGCCGGCATCGACGGCGTCGAGCTGCTGAACGACATCGTGCTCGTGGACCAGACGCCCATCGGCCGTACGCCGCGCTCGAATCCGGTCACCTACCTGAAGGCCTTCGACCCCATCCGGGAGCTGTTCGCGGGGACCAGGGACGCACGGGCGCGCGGGTTCTCGGCGAGCCACTTCTCGTTCAACGTGCCGGGAGGGCGCTGCGACGCCTGCGAGGGCGAGGGCGAGGTGCGCGTGGAGATGCAGTTTCTGGCGGACGTCTTCATGCCGTGCGAGCAGTGCGACGGCAAGCGTTTCAAGCCGCAAGTGCTGGAGGTTACCTGGCGCGGACTCCGGGTGGACGAGGTGCTGGATCTGACCGCCCGGGAGGCGTTGCAGTTCTTCGGCTCGTCGCCCAGGGTGGCCCGCAGGCTGAAGGTGCTCGACGAGATCGGGCTCGGTTACCTGCGGCTCGGCCAGCCCGCCACCACCCTTTCCGGCGGAGAGGCGCAGCGCATCAAGATTGCCGCGCACCTGGCGATGCGGCATGGCGAGCGGTCGCTCTACATCTTCGACGAGCCGACCACCGGCCTGCACTTCGACGACATTGCGAAGCTGCTGGCCGCGTTCACGAAGCTGGTGGAGGCAGGACACACGTTGCTGGTCATCGAGCACAATCTCGACGTCATCAAGACCGCGGACTGGGTCATCGATCTCGGTCCCGAGGGCGGAGAGGCGGGGGGCGAGGTGGTCGTGGCGGGTCCCCCCGAGCAGGTGGCCGGGCATGCCGGGTCGCATACCGGCCGCTACCTGCGCGACGTGCTGGCGGGCGTGCGCGCCCTGGCCTGACGGAAACTCGTGCCGGATGCGCTTCGCCTGCCGCGGTCGTTCTACCGACGGGAGCCGCTGGAGGTCGCCGGGGCCCTGCTCGGCAAGGTGGTCGTGCACCGGCAGCGGGGGAGAGCGGCGGCCGGCCGTATCGTCGAGGTCGAGGCGTACGGCGGCGAGGACGATCCGGCCTGTCACGCCGCGTGCGGGCTGACCCCGCGCAACGCACCGCTCTACGGCCCCCCGGGCTACGCCTACGTCTATCTGAACTACGGCATCCACTACCTGCTGAACGCGGTGACCGGGCCGATCGGATTCCCGGCCGCCGTGCTCATTCGTGCGCTCAGCCCGGTGGACGGACTCGACGGGATGCGCCGCCGGCGCGCCGCCGGGCGGGGTGCGGAGCCACCCGGCGTAGAGGCCCTCTGCCGCGGGCCGGGCAACCTCACCCGCGCGCTCGGCGTCACGCTGCGGCAGAACCGCCTGGACCTGTGCGGGGAGCGCCTCTGCATCGAGGATCGGGGCCTGCGGGTGGGAACGGTGCGCTGGGGGCCCCGCATCGGGATCACGGTGGGAACCGCGCGGCCCTGGCGCGGGTACCTGGCGGACTGCCCGGCGGTCTCGCGCGGCGGATGGAGCTGACCGCCGCGCGTCCCGGGCGGCCCTCGATTGGGGGCGCCGGTGCCCCGATCGGCGGCGCCGGTACCCCGATCGGAGGCGCCGGTACCCCGATCGGAGGCGCCGGCACGACGGCGGAGGCATCGGACCGAGCGGGCCGGCGGTGCCCCCGATCGGAGGCGCCGGCACGGCGGAGGAGGCATCGGACCGAGCGGGCCGGCGGCGCCGCGTTGGACCGTCCCGGGCCGCTGTAGTACTATCTCCGGCCGCATATGGAGTCCATTCAGGCCACCCGAATTCGCAAGGGCATGCTGGTCAAGATGAACGCGACGCTGTACCGCGTTCTCGAGTTCAACCACGTGACCCCCGGCAAGGGCCGTGCGTTCGTGCAGACGCGGATGCGCAACGTCGTCGCCGGCACCCAGATCGACCACAAGTTCGCTTCCGGAGACTTCGTCGAACGCGCGATGCTCGACACGCGCAAGATGCAGTATCTCTACGCCGACGGCGAGGGACACCACTTCATGGACACCGAGAGCTACGAGCAGGTGCACCTGGGTGGGGGGACGCTCGGCGACGCGGTCAACTACCTGCTCCCGGATTCCACCATCACGGTGGAGTTCTTCGAGGGCTCGCCGGTGGGAATCGAGTTGCCGCTCACGGTGGACCTGGCGGTCGAGGAGACCGCGCCGGCGATTAAGGGCGCAACGGCCAGCGCGCAGCTCAAGCCGGCCCGGCTCGAGACCGGCCTCGTCGTGCAGGTGCCGCCGTTCGTCAGCAACGGGGACAAGGTCCGTGTGAACACGGACACGGGCGAGTATCTCTCGCGAGCCTGACCGGGGAGGGGGACATCGACGTTTCCCAGGCGGTCCGCGTTGCGCTGTTCGCGCTCGGCGTCGGGTTTCTCGCCGCCAACCTGCGCATTTTCGGCCAGTTCATCCGGTACCGGCTCCTGCGCCCGACGGCGCTGGTGACCTGGCCGAGCGAGAAGCCGCCGCTCTACGGCTGGCTGCTGGCCCTCGGGGTGGTTGCCGGGGTGCTGGTGTTCGTGAAGCTGGTCGTTCAGCAACAGCCGCCGCAACGGGCGTTCGGCGAGGGGATGATGCTCCTCTACTATGCCTATGCCGTTCCGTTGCGGGTGCGCATCGGACGCGGCCTGTACACCGGCGGCATATGGTCGGACGGCGGCTACGTGCCCTACTCGAAGATCGGCGGTCTGAGCTGGCGCGAAGGGGCCGCGATCACGCTGGTGATCATCTATCGCGTGCGCAGTCTCACCCGGCGGCTCACGGTCCCGCAGGCCCGCTACGCCGAGGTGCGCCGATTGCTGCGGGAGAAGATCGCCGCTCAGGACATCCACTTTACGGGCAAGGCCCTGGATCTGGGGACGGATCAGCGCGACCTGGTGTGATCCGCGGTCCCGAATCCCGCCGCCTGTCGCGGCGCGCCTCTCGCAGCGGGTTGGATGAACAGCCGGACAGGAGAGTGCTGCCGGGTCGGTGCACGCCACCTGCCGCCGCGCGCCTCTCGCAGCGGGTGGGTGCCGCGTCAGCGCAGCAGCTCGGTGAGGATGCCGACGAGACCCGGCCCGCTTGCCACGGGGTCGCCCAGCCACCCCGGGGGCGTCAGCCAGATGAATGCCAGTATGGCGATGACCATCAGGTCGTACTGCCAGGTTGCACGCTCGAAGGTCCAGAAGAGCGCGTGCCAGATCATCCGGAACGGCAGGGTCATCGCGCGCGACAGGCTCATGCCGGCAGTTCCCGGTTGTCGGAGCGCAGCTCGCGCCACGTGAAGTAGATCCGGTCGAGGACGGTCAGCACGGACAATACGAGGATGACCCAGAGCACCGCCGCCATCCGGTTGGTGAATGCGCCGATCATGAAGAGCACGATGCGTTCCGGGCGCTCCATGAAGCCGACCTTGCAGAGCGGGATGATGGATTCGGCGCGCGCCCGCGTGTAGCTGGTCATCACCGAGAACGTGAGTGTCAGGGCGGCTATCAGCACGTAGTCCGGCCTGCCGAGCGTGGCGTAGAGGTAGATGAGGCCGGTCAGGATGAACAGGTCGGAGAAGCGGTCCATGACCGAGTCCCAGAAGCCGCCGAAGCGGGAACTCAGCTTCAGCTCGTCGGCCACCTTCCCGTCGATGAAGTCGAAGATGTTGGCCACCAGCATGATCCAGCCGGCCAGGCCGAAGCCCCCGACCGCGAGTGCCCAGCCGGCCGCGCCGTTGATGATGACGCCGGTCAGCGTCAGCACGTTAGGGTGAATCCGAAGCGCGACGCAGAGTGCGATGATGGCGCGGAGCGGGAACAGGCAGGCGCGCCCGATGGCGCCGGTGAACGTCATTGATGGTCGTCGGATGATCTGTGTAACCCTATTATTCTAGGTCGGATGGCGATTCGGGATCTGCGGGACGCGATCGCGCGGCTGCCAGAGCAGCCTGGAGTGTACCTGTACTTCAACGATCGTGGCGAGACGATTTACGTCGGCCGGGCGCGCGCGTTGCGCGACCGGGTGCGCAGCTACCTGGGCGCGTACGGCAGCAGCCCGAAGACCGACGCGCTGCTCGACGAGGCGGTGCGGCTGGAAGTGATCGTGACCGACTCGGTGGTCGAAGCCCTGGCCCTCGAGAACAACCTGATCAAGGCGCGGTCGCCGCGCTACAACATCCTCCTGCGGGACGACAAGAACTATCCGTACCTGCAGCTCACTACCGCCGAGGAGTTTCCACGCGTCCTGGTGGCCCGCGAGGTGGCCCGCGACGGCAACGTCTACGCCGGACCGTTCATGCCGGCGGCGTTCGCCCGCAAGACGATGTCGCTGACCCACCGGCTGTTCGGTATCCGCTCCTGCAACGAGGTGATCACCGGGCAGCGGGACCGCCCTTGCCTGGAGTACGACATCAAGCGCTGCGCCGCGCCCTGCGTGTCCGAGGTCTGCAGCCCGGAGCAGTACGCGGAGTCGGTCGAGCAGACCCGGCTCTTTCTGGAGGGGCGCACCGACGACGTGATCGACAGCCTGCGGAGCCAGATGCGGGAAGCAGCGGACGAGGAGCGGTACGAGCGCGCCGCGCAGTGCCGCGACGCGATGCGGACGGTCGAGACGCTGCGCGATCGGCAGCAGAAGATGGCGACCAGCCGGCTCGGCGACCGGGATGCGTTCGGCGTGAAGCTGGGGCCCGCCGGCGGGGTGATCCAGGTCTTCCAGATGCGTCGCGGGCGCGTGGTGGAGCGCGTCGAGCTGGTGGCGGACGACGTTCGGCCCGCCACCGACAGCGAGCGCGATCTCGTGCAGGCGGCGGTGCAACAGTTCTACGCGACGCACGACGTGCCGCCCGAGGTGCACGTGCCGGTGGAGGTGGACGAGCGCGAGGAGGTGGAGCGCTGGCTCTCCGTGCGGGCCGGGCGTCGGGTGAAGCTCCATGTGCCCAAGCGGGGCGACACGCGCGGGCTGCTGGAGCTGGCCTCGCGCAACGCCGGCCTGGCGTACGACTCGCGCTACAGCGAGGATGCCCAGGTTCATGCCGGCGCCCTGGAGGAATTGCGGCGGGTGCTCGATCTGCCGGTGACGCCGCACCGCGTCGAGTGCTTCGACATCTCCACGGTGCAGGGGCGGGAGACGGTCGGCTCGCTGGTCGTCTGCGAGGACGGACGGATGCAGCGCGGCGAGTACCGCAAGTTCCGGGTGCAGGGCCTCGGCATGGCCGGCGGGCGGGGACGGCGGAGATCCCGGGCCGGCTCCCGGCGCCCCGACGCGGCGACGCCGGCGCGGGAGGGCCCCGCCGGGCCGGACGACTTCGCCGCCATGGAGGAAGTCGTCCTGCGTCGCTACCGGGGGTTGCTGGAAGAGGGCGGACCCTTTCCGGATCTGGTCGTGGTCGACGGGGGCAAGGGCCAGTTGACGTCGGCATATCGCGCTTTCGAGACGCTCGGCCTGAGCAACCTGGTCGCGGTGGGCATAGCCAAGCGCGACGAGGAGCTCTATACCCGTGGCGCCCCGGAACCGGTTCGCCTGCCGAAGACGAGTCCGGCGCTGCACCTCATCCAGCGCGCGCGCGACGAGGCGCACCGGTTCGCGGTGACCTACCACCGTCGGGCGCGCCGGATGCGCGACTTCGAGTCGGAGCTGGATCTCATCCCGGGGATCGGACCGCGCCGCCGCCGGGCGTTGCTCGAACGGTTCGGGAGTCTCGCCAACGTGCGGCGCGCCTCGCGGGAGGAACTGTTGCCGGTGCTCGGCGCCAAGCTGGCCGACGCCGTTCTCAAGCACTTCACCAGGCCGATGCAGGCCTGAACCCGGCGTAGTCCGGGCCGGACGCCGGCGCCGCGCGGCTTGCCGGCCGTGGGCCAAGCCGTTATGCTGGTTATCCGTGTTCGAGATCGGCCGTCCGGTCGTCCCCACTTTCCCGTTTCCGTTCCCTTTTCTTGAGCTTTCGACGATCGGCGGCTGCCCGCGCCACGGTCGGGGTCGCTGATCCGTTCCGCATATGGCTGCCGACAACAAGAGGCCGCGCGTCGTCTCCGGGATGCGTCCCACCGGCCGGTTGCACCTGGGGCACCTGGCCGGCGCTCTCGGCAAGTGGGCGGACCTGCAGGCCGACTACGACTGCATGTATTTCGTCGCCGACTGGCACGCGCTCACGAGCGAGTTTGGCGACACCTCGGGACTGACCGGCTACGCCTACGACAACGTGGCCGACTGGATCGCGGCCGGCGTCGATCCGGAGCGCAGCACGCTGTTCGTGCAGTCGCTCGTCCCGGAGCACGCCGAGCTGTACCTCCTGTTGCAGATGGTGGTCCCGATTCCGTGGCTGGAGCGGGTGCCGACCTACAAGGAGCAGATCGACCAGTTGTCGGAGCGCGACCTGTCGTCGATCGGATTCCTCGGATATCCGTTGCTGCAGGGGGCCGACGTCATCATCTACGACGCGCGGTACGTCCCCGTGGGCGACGACCAGGTTCCGCATCTGGAGTTGGCCCGCGAGGTGGTACGCCGCTTTCATCAGTTCTTCGGAGAGGTCTTCGTCGAGCCGCAGCCGCTGCTGACGCACTTTCCCCGGTTGCCCGGCCTGGACAACCGCAAGATGTCGAAGAGCTACGCCAACGCCATCGACATGGCGGACGACGCGAAGACCGTGCGCAAGAAGGTGATGCGGATGTTCACCGACCCGAAGCGCGTCCGCGCGGACATTCCGGGTACGGTGGAAGGAAACCCGGTGTTCATCTATCACGACGCCTTCAACCCCGACACCGCGCAGGTCGACGACTTCAAGGCGCGCTACAGGGCGGGCAAGGTAGGCGATGTCGAGGTCAAGGTGGCGCTGGCCGACGCGATAAACGCGCACCTGGAGCCGCTGCGGGAACGGCGTGCCGAGATCCTGGCCCGCCCCGGCCCGATTCGTGAGATCCTGCACGATGGCTCGGCCCGCGCTCGCGAAATGGCGCGGGTCACGATGGAACGCGTGCGCGACGCGGTCGGGCTGAAGTACCGTGCCGCGCGCGTGAGGAGCTGAGGACGACCGACATGGCGCAGCGCGAAGCAGGCGTGACGGACGCGGCGGTCGCCGGCGACCTGGAGATCCCCGCGAACTTCGAGTCGATCCTGCCGGACTACCCGGTTCGGCTCTCCAACTTCGAGGGACCGCTCGACCTGCTGATCCACCTCATAAAGAAGCACGAGGTCGACGTCTACGACATCCCGATAGTGCTCATCTCCCAGCAGTACCTGGAGTACCTGGACCTGATGCGGGAGATCGACCTCGACGTGGCCGGCGAGTTCCTGGTCATGGCCGCGACGCTGATCCACATCAAGTCGCGCATGCTCGTGCCGCGGGTCGAGGCCGGGCTCGAGGGCGACGAGCCGGAGGAAGATCCCCGCGAGGCCCTGGTGCAGCGCCTGCTCGATCACCAGCGGTTCAAGGCCGCGGCCGAGATGCTGCACGAGTGCGAGACCGTCCGGAGCGCGCAGTGGACCCGCCCCGATGGACGGGTCGAGCAGATTGCCGGAGCACCGTTCGAACGCGAGCTCGAGGTGGATCTCTTCAGCCTGCTGCAGGCATTCCAGGCAGTGCTCACCAGGGCGCGCAGCCGGGAGTCCAGCGTCCGCCTGCCTGCGGAGGCGGTGTCGATCGAGGCTCGCATGGACGAGATGCTCGCCCGTTTGGCGGACAGCGCGCCGTGCGGGTTCGAGGAGCTCTTCGACGGGGACATGTCTCGTCAGGACCTCATCACGACGTTCCTGGCGACGCTGGAGTTGATCAGGCTGAAGCGCATATCGGTCTACCAGACAGGCGTCTGTGGTCCGATCCGCGTGTCTCTCCGCGCCCGCACCACGAGCGCGACCGGGGAGGGTGCGCAAGGTGTCTGACGATCTGAAGGACCTGAAGGCGGCCATCGAAGCGCTGATCTTCGCGTCGCCGGATCCGCTGACGCTGAAGATTCTGCTGAAGACGCTCGACGACGAGCCGCGCGAGCACGTCGAGGAGGCGCTTGCGGCGCTGCGCGGGGATTGGACCGACCGGCCCGGCGGCTTGCAGTTGGTCGAGGTTGCCGGCGGCTATCAGATCGTCACGCGGCCGGAACTGCACGATCGCGTTCGCCGCCTCTTCCACGAACACTCCGGCCAGCGACTCTCCGTGCAGGCCCTCGAGACGTTGGCCGTCATCGCCTACCGGCAGCCGGTTACCGGTCCCGAGATCGCCGAGATCCGGGGCGTGAACACGTCGGGGGTGATCGGAACGCTGGTCGATCGGCGGCTCGTGAAGGTCATCGGCCGCAAGGCGGTGGTCGGGCGGCCGTTCCTCTACGCCACCACGCGCGAGTTCCTCGACCGTTTCGGATTGAACGACCTGTCGGACCTGCCGAGGGTGGAGGACATGGCCGAGGCGCTCGGGATGGAGGTGCCCCCGGCGCTTGCTACCGACGATCCGCGAGAGGCGGCGCTGCCCTTCGATGCGCCCTCCGAGATTGCGCCCCTGGCGACCCCCGGATCCGACAAGGTTCACTAGCAGTCCGTGGCGAAACCCCGACGGGCTCCTGAGGAGCCTGCGAAGTCCTGCGCCGTCGCATGCATGCCGTGGAACCGATGGTGACCCCACCGATCCCACCGATCCCACCGATCCCGACCGGTGGGGCGGTGCGTCTGCAGAAGCTGCTGTCGGCGGCCGGCATCGCCTCCCGCCGCGCGGCCGAGCAGCTCATCGCGGACGGTCGTGTGACGGTGAACGGAACGACGGTGCGGGAGCAGGGCGTGCGCGCGGACCCGGCGAGCGACGACGTGCGCGTCGACGGGCGTCGGGTGGCGCGAAAGGTGCGGCGGCGATACGTCCTGCTTCACAAGCCGCGCGGCTACGTGACGACGCGGAGCGATCCGCACCGGCGGAAGACGGTCCTGGATCTGATTCCCGGCGTGCGGGAATACGTCTATCCCGTGGGCCGGCTCGACTACGACTCCGAGGGATTGCTGTTGCTGACCAACGATGGTGCGCTGGCCGCCGTCCTCACGCATCCGCGACACGGCGTGGCCCGCGTGTACGAGGCGACCGTGCGCGGCGTTCCGAGCGGTGCGCGGCTGCGGCGGCTTGCGTCCGGCATCGCGATCGACGGTCGCCCGACGGCTCCTGCCGAGGTGCGCATGCTCCATGGAGGGGCATCGGGGCGGAGCGGTGAGGCGCTGGTGCGCATCGTGATCCGCGAGGGGCGCAACCGGCAGGTGCGCCGCATGTTCGACGCGATCGGCCATCCGGTGCGGCGGCTGCGCCGGACGCGGCTCGGCCCCATCGGTCTCGGCGGTCTGCGGCCGGGAGCGGCGCGGGAACTGACTCCGGCCGAGGTGGGGGCGCTGCGGCGGGCGGTGCGGTCCGTTGCGTCGCCTCCGGCGGCGGGAGAGCGCGGATGAGCACTCCGGACGTGATCGCGATCGACGGCCCGTCGGGTGCGGGCAAGGGCACGGTGGCGCGCGCCGTGGCGAGGGCGCTCGATTGCCGCCATGTCGATACCGGGGCGATGTACCGAGCCGTCGCCTGGCTTGCCTTGCAGCAGGGCCGGACGCTCGATGACGAGATTGCGGTGGCCGCGGTCGCCACCGGCGCGGTCTTCACGCTGGAGGGGACGCGCATTGGAATCGACGGACAGGACGTCAGTCGCGCGATACGGACTCCCGAGATGGACGTCGCGGCGGCCACCGTGGCCAGGCTGCCGCGGGTGCGGGCGGCGCTGGTTGCCCGGCAGCGGGATCTGGCCGGCGCGGGCGGCGTCGTAATGGAGGGTCGGGATATCGGGACCACCGTGTTTCCCGACGCGCCCGTGAAGATCTACCTCGACGCTTCCGCGGAGGAGCGGGCGGCCCGGCGCGCACAGGACCCGGCCCACCGCCTGCCGCCCGGAGCGGGGCTGGACGAGGTGGCCCGTGCGCTGAAGGCGCGCGACCGGTCGGATCGGACCCGGCGCACCTCGCCGCTCGAGCAGGCGCCGGACGCGGTGCGAATCGACACGACGGGGCTGCCCGTCGACGCCGTGGTGCAGCGGGTGATGGAGGTGATCCGCGACCGTCGGGGAAGGGCCGCGCGGAGTTGACGCGCTTTCGGTAACTATCGTACAGTCTTGCGCTTACAGCGCATCAGGGGATCTCCACGCGAACGGCGGGCGGCCGGGCAGGTGCTGCCTCGATCACGGGGGAACGGATCGGGAAGAAGGACAGGACAGACAGGATGATAGACGCATCAGATGACGCGGCCCAGGTCGAGGCCGCCGGCGCCGTCGACAGCTCCACGGCCGCGCCGACACCTCCCCAGCCTCCACGGTTCGTGGATCCGGACGAGGAAACGGTCGATCCCGAAGAGCATGCCCGCCTTGTCGCGCTCTACGAAGGCAGCCTGAAGAACATCGCCGAGGGGGAGGTCATCAAGGGCACCGTGCTCAAGGTGTCCGACTCGGAGGTGATCGTCGACGTCGGCTACAAGTCGGAGGGCCTCATCCCGTTGTCGGAGTTCTACGACGAGAACGGCGACCCGATGGTCCAGCCCGGCGACACCGTCGACGTGCTGCTCGAGCGGACCGAGGATCGAGACGGCCATATCGTGCTCTCGCGCGAGAAGGCCGAGAAGATGAAGATCTGGGACGAGGTCGAGAAGGCCTACGCCGACCGCAAGGTGGTCATCGGGCGCGTCATCGAGCGCATCAAGGGCGGCCTCGCCGTGGACATCGGCGTGCGCGCGTTTCTGCCCGGCTCCCAGATCGACGTCCGTCCCGTCCGCAACCTCGACTCGCTGCGCGGCCAGGAGCTGCGCATGCGCGTCATCAAGGTGAACAAGAAACGGGGCAACATCGTGTTGTCGCGCAAGGTGCTCATCGAAGAGGAGAATGCGGAGAAGAAGAAGGAGACGCTCGCGACTCTCGCCGAGGGCAAGGTCATGCAGGGCGTGGTGAAGAACATCACCGACTACGGTGCCTTCATCGACCTCGGCGGAATCGACGGGCTGTTGCACGTCACCGACATGTCCTGGGGGCGGGCGCAGCACCCTTCCGAGATCTTCAACGTCAACGACGAGGTCGAGGTCATCGTCCTGAAGTTCGACCCGGCGACCGAGCGCGTCTCGCTCGGCTACAAGCAGCTCCACGCCGACCCGTGGACCTCGGCGGCCGATCAGTACCCGGTCGGGCAGCGCCTGCACGGGAAGGTGGTCAGCCTCACCGACTATGGCGCCTTCGTCGAGCTCGAGCCGGGCGTCGAGGGGCTGATCCACGTCTCCGAGATGTCGTGGAGCAAGCGGGTCAAGCACCCGTCGAAGCTCCTCAACGTGGGCGACATGGTCGAATCGATGGTCCTCGGGGTCGATCCGAATGCCCGCCGCATCGCGCTGGGGTTGAAGCAGATCGAAAGCAACCCGTGGCAGCAGCTCGGCGACAAGTACCCGGTCGGCTCCAAGATCACGGGCACCGTCCGCAACCTGACCGAGTTCGGTGCGTTCGTGGAGGTCGAGGAGGGCATCGACGGCCTGATTCACATCTCGGACATGTCCTGGAGCAAGCGGCTGAAGCACCCCTCCGACGTCATCAAGAAGGGTGACGAGGTCGAGGCCATGGTTCTCAACATCGATCCGGAGAACCAACGGCTCTCGCTGGGCCTGAAGCAGCTTGCGACGGATATCTGGGACGACTTCTTCTCGACCACGAAGGTGGGCGACGTCGTCGAGGGCAAGGTGGTCCGGATTACCAGCTTCGGCGCGTTCGTGGAGTTGGCCGAGGGCATCGAGGGGTTGATTCACGTCTCCGAGTTCGAGGATCAGGGCCGGGGCGACAAGGCCGAGCTGAAGGTCGACGAGACGATTCAGATGCGCGTCATCAAGTTGAGCCCCGCCGAGCGCAAGATCGGGCTCAGCGTTCGGGCGCTGGCGAACGAGAACTTCGAGGCCGACTGGCGCAGCTACACCAGCGGCGAGTCGCCCGAGGTGACGCTGGGGGATCACTTCAAGCAGCAGACGTCGTCCGACTAGGAGCTTGCGCCGCGGAACGCAGTGAAGCGGAGTTCCGGGACGCAAGGTCGTGGAGCGGGGTGGATGGGCCGGGACGCCATCCAGCGAGGCGTTTCGGGGCGCCAGGCGGCATGTCGTCTCATCGGGGGGCGGCCGCGACGGCGTTAGTGGAATCGAGGAGGCCGTGTTCGGGGGCAGCATGACCAAGGCGGCGCTGGTGGAGGAGGTGGCCAGGGTCACCGAGCTCACCAAGAAGGATGCCGAGGTCATCGTCGATACCGTCTTCCGTTGCATCATCGATGCGCTGCACCGCGGTGAGAAGATCGAGCTGCGAGGTTTCGGCAGCTTTCGGTTGCGCCGGCGCGAGCCGCGCAAGGGGCGCAATCCCAAGACCGGGGACCGGGTGGACGTGCCGTCCAAGAGGGTGCCCTACTTCAAGCCCGGCAAGGACCTCAAGGAACTGATCAACAGCGGTCCGGATGCGTCGTCGCGTCCGACGGCGGCGACGTTGCAGCCCTCGTCGCCGACCGGCGCGGCGACGAACGCGGGTTCCACGGCGGCCGGGCGCCGGCACGTCGCGCTCTCCGGAACCCCCCCGGGGCCGTCCGCCGTGCCGGCCCGTGGCTGACATGCGGCGGGCCGCCGCGCGAGAATGCCTGCAACGTGGAACGACTCTGGGCGCCGTGGAGGCTGGAATACGTGACCGGCGCGGCGGGCGGTGATGTACCCGCCTGCGTCTTCTGCGCGGCGCTCGACCCGGCCGGCCCCTCTCCGCACGTCGTCTTCCGCGGCGAGCGGGTCTTCGTGATTCTCAACAAGTACCCGTACAACAACGGCCACCTGATGGTGGTCCCGATGCGGCACGTGGCGCGGCTGGCGGATGCGTCGGCGGAGGAGCTGAGCGAGCTGATTACCCTTACGCAGGTTGCCGAGACGGCGCTGACCGAGAGCTACGGGGCTCACGGCATCAACGTCGGCATGAACCTGGGCCGGCCCGCCGGGGCGGGCGTGGTCGGGCACCTGCACGTGCACCTCGTCCCGCGCTGGGACGGCGACACGAACTTCATGACCGTCGTCGGCGATACGCGCGTCGTCCCGGAGGAGCCCGCGGCCAGTGTGGCCCGCCTGAAGCCGGTGTTCGAGCGGCTCGCGACCGGCTCCTAGAGGTTTGCGCCGTAGAAACGGCGCAGGCTTCCAGTCAGGCCCGGTTGGGCGGCAAGGGAGCTGCTGACGACAATTGTCGGGCAAGGAATCTGCGCCGCGCACAAAGCCGGCGAGCAAACCCCGGGCCGGAAGCGAATGCAACTCGAGCTCACTCCCGAGCAGGTGCGGTTCCAGAAGACCGTCCGCGATTTCGCGGCAACCGCGATAGCGCCGCGGGCCCTGGAGATCGACGCGTCCGATCGGTTTCCCCACGACCTGGTGTCCGCGGCGGCGGCCCTCCGGCTGCTGGGGGTCACGGTACCGAGCGCCGCGGGCGGTGCCGGCCGCGACTACGTCAGCTATGCGCTGGCGGTCGAGGAGGTCGCTGCCGCCAGCGCGACGCTGGGAGCCATCCTGGTGGTCAACAACTCGCTCGTGGCCGAGGTGGTGCACCGCTTCGGCACGGCCGGGCAGAAGGACGCGTGGCTGGCGCGTCTCGCATCCGGTCGCGCCGTGGGCGCCTTCGCCCTGTCGGAGGCACAGGCGGGGACCGACGCCGCCAGCCAGGAGACGGCCGCGACGGCGCAGGGCGACGGGTACGTGCTGCGCGGATGCAAGGTCTGGGTGGCCAACGGAGCGGCGGCCGACGTGGCGGTGATCTTCGCGGCCAGCGGGGCTGCCGCCGCCGGCCGCGGCGTCAGCGCGTTTCTCGTGCCCCTGGACCGACCGGGACTGACCCGCGAGGCGACCGGTGATCCGCTCGGGGTGCGCGGTCTCGGGTGCGTCGATCTGCGGCTCGAAGACGTCGAAGTGCCTGCGAGCGCGTTGCTGGCCGGTCCCGGCAGGGGATTCGACGTGGCGAAGTGGGCGCTGGACGGTGCCCGCGTCGCGATCGGAGCCGCGGCGCTCGGCGTCGGGCGGGCGGCCTTCGACGAGGCGTTGCGACACGCCCGCACGCGGGAGACGTTCGGAAATCCCATCGGGAAGTACCAGGCGATCCAGTGGCAGATCGCCGACATCGCGACCGAACTGGACGCGGCCCGGATGCTCGTCCTGCGCGCCGCGGCGGCCAAGGACGTGCGCGAGCGGACCACGCTGGAAGCATCGATGGCGAAGCTGGCCGCCTCGGAGGCGGCGCAGCGCGCGGCGGATCGGGCGATGCGGATTCTCGCCTCGGCCGGCTATCGGCGGGGAACGGCCGTGGAGCGGCTGCTGCGCGATGCGCGGGCCCTGGAAATCGTGGCCGGAACCTCCGAGGCGCAGCGGATGATCATCGCCGCGCGGGTTGCGGCAGATCCTCGCTGAAAAGCCCGATTCTCGCCCGCGCGCGTCAGCGGCCGCCCAGCACCTGCTTCGCGATGGTCTGAAGCTGCAGGTTCGACGTCCCCTCGTAGATCTGGCCGATCTTGGCGTCGCGGTACAGCTTCTCCACCGGGTAGTCCTTCGTGTAGCCGACGCCGCCGAAGAGCTGCACGGCCAGGGAGCTGACCCGCTCGGCCACCTGCGAGCTGAACAGCTTGGCCATGGCGCCCTCGGTCAGGAACGGCTCGCCGGCGTCGCGCAGCCGGGCCGCGTTGTAGGTCTGCAGGCGGGCCGCCTCGAGCTCGGTCGCGGCCTGCGCGAGCTGGAACTGCACGGCCTGGAAGTCGGCGATCGGCTTGCCGAACTGCTTCCGCTCCCGCACGTGGGCGAGGGTGTGGTCGAGCGCGCCCTGCGCGAGGCCGACCATCTGCGCCGCGATCCCGATGCGCCCTTCGTTGAGGGTCTCGATGGCCACCTTGTAACCGCGGCCGACCTCGCCGAGGACGTTGGCGTCCGGGACGCGGCACTCGTCGAGCAGCAGCTCGCAGGTGCTGCTGGCGCGGATGCCCAGCTTGTCCTCCTTCTTGCCCACGGCGAAGCCGTCGAAGTCGCGCTCGACGACGAACGCCGTGATGCCGCGGTAGCCCGCGGCCGGATCGACGGTGGCGAACACGATGAAGAAGTCCGCCTCGGCCGCGTTCGTGATCCACAGCTTGCGGCCGGTCAGCACCCAGTCGTCGCCGTCGCGCGCCGCGCGCGTCGCCAGGGAGAACGCATCGCTGCCCGAGGCCGCCTCCGACAGCGCGTAGGCGCCCACCGAGCGGGTGGCCAGCGCGGGCAGCAGGCGGCCCTGTTGCGCATCCGATCCCCAGCGCAGCAGCGCGTTGATGACGAGGGTGTTCTGCACGTCGCAGACCACCGCGACGGCGGGGTCGACGCGGGCCAGCTCTTCCACCGCGAGGACCGACAGGAAGAAATGCCCACCCGCGCCGCCCCGGCGCTCGGGAATCTCGATGCCCATGACGCCGAGCTCGAAGAGCTGATCGATGAGCGCGCGGGGCATGCGGGCCTCGTCGTCCATCCGGCGCGCGAGCGGCGCGATCTCGGCTTCGGCGAAAGCGCGGACGCTGGCGCGCAGCAGACGCTCGTCGTCAGAGAGCCGGGTGAGCGGGGCGGCGGTCTCGCTTGCGTCGGGGGCAGCCGTTGCGGCGGTGCGCATGGGGCGCGATGGTATCATTGGAAACACGCCAGTCCTGCGAGGCCACCAATGAATACACGCTGGATCGCCGCTTGTCTGTGCGTCGGGCTGTTGCTGACGGTGTCCGGCTCCACCGCCCCGCAACCCCAGAATGCCACCGAGCCGCCGCAATCGGAGCCCGGCGGGACGCAGACCACCGCCGCCGGAGAGTCGGTCGAGCTGCAGGGCGGAGTCACCGTCTTCCGCAGCGGCATCAACTACGTCCGCGTCGACGCCTTCGTGACCGACGACGACGGCAACCCGGTGTTCGACCTCACGCAGGACGACTTCGAGGTGTACGAGGACGGCGTCCTGCAGGACGTGGATTCCTTCCAGGTCGTTCAGGTCGACCCCACGCCGGAGCTCTCGGGCGAGCCGCTGACCAGCGTCGGCGTCACGCGATCGGACCAGGAAGTCGCCGCGTCGCGGCCCGACATCCGGGTTTTCGTGATCTTCCTCGACGACTACCACGTGCGGGAAGGCAACAGCATCCGGGCCCGGCGCATGCTCGTCGACTTCATCGAGAACGATCTGATTCCGACCGATCTCGTCGGCGTGATGTACCCCCTGATGCCGGTGTCGGAGGTGCGTCTCAGCCGCAACCACGAGGCGGCGATAAACGCTATCAGGCAGTTCCAGGGGGTCAAGTACGACTATGAGGTGCGCAACCTCTACGAGTCGCGCTACAACATGTACCCGACGGAGATCGTCGAGCGGGTCCGCAACGAGGTGTCGCTGTCCGCGCTGCGCGGACTGATGACGATGCTGGGCGGCCTCCGCGAGGGGCGCAAGTCGGTGCTGCTGGTGAGCGAGGGCTATACCAACTACGTGCCGCCGCAGTTGCGGAGCCAGGTCGCCGACCTGCGGGCGGACCCGGCCGTGAACCCGCAGGTCCTCGACCCGTTCGCCGGCGACAATCCTTACGAGGAGACGTTTTCGTTCTTCCAGGGGAGCGCGATTCTGTCCGACCTGCGGCGCGTGATCCGGACCGCCAGCCGCTTCAACGCCTCGGTCTACTCGGTCGATCCCCGCGGCCTCGCCGTCTTCGAGTTCGATATGGATCAGCCGCAGATCAGCTACCGCACCGATCAGCGGGCGCTGCGCTTCACGCAGGACACGTTGCGCATACTCGCCGAGGAGACCGGCGGGCGGGCCATCGTCAATCAGAACAACCTGCGCCCCGGCCTGCAGCAGATGCTGGACGACGCCAGCGGCTACTATCTGCTCGGTTACAACTCGAGCGCGGCGCCGACCGACGGGGAGTTCCACGAGATCGAGGTGCGCCTGAAGCGCCCCGGCCTGAGCGTGCGAGCCCGGGAAGGGTACTGGGCGGTCACCGTGCGCGACGTCGAGCGGTCGCTCACGACCCGGGCGCACGAGCCCCCCAAGGCGGTGGACGTGGCGCTGTCCGCGCTGGCAGAGCCGCGCCGCGGCCGGCTCGTCCGCACGTGGGTCGGGACGTCGCGCGCGGAGAACGGCAGGACCCGGGTCACCTTCGCCTGGGAGCCGACCGAGGAGCGCGGGCGCCGCGATTCCGCGTCGCGGGTCCTCGTAACCGCCATGGGAGACACCGGCGGAGCCTATTTCCGGGGCCGCGTGCCCGAGCGGGCGGAGTCGGCGCGCCGCGGCAGGTCGCGCCGGCGGAGCCGCCGGGAGGCGCCCGCTGCGCCTCCGAGCACGCGCGTGGAGTTCGAGGCCGATCCGGGCACCATGCAGATGAATCTGGCCATCGAGGGCGAGGCCGGCGAGGTGCTCGACCGGGACCGTGACGAGATCGTCATCCCGGACTTCACCGCGCCCGACCTGGTCCTGAGCACACCCTACTTCGTGCGCGCGCGCAACGCGCTGGAGTTCAACGCGCTCGTTGCCGACTGGGGCGCGCCGCCCACCGTGTCGCGGAGCTTCCGGCGCACGGACAGGCTGCTCCTGCGGTTCGACGTCTATGTCCCGGGCGACGCCGCGCCGGACATGGAGGCCAACCTGCTGAACCGGGGCGGCGATGCGATGTTCCCGCTCGATGTCGTGGCGTCCGAGGACGGAGGTGCTTCGCGGCAGGTCGAGCTGGCGCCTGCGTTCCTCCCTCCCGGCGAGTACATCATCGAGCTCCGGGCGACGCTGGGTGACGGCGAAGCGAGCGAGATGGTGGCGTTTCGTCTCGGGGCCTGACCCTTCCATGTCCGTGGCGAGCAAGTCGGCATCGGCGGGTACGAGCGCAACCGTGGCGACTGCCGGCGCGTCGCAGCAGACCCGACCGCTGTACGACGCGGCGGACGTCGCTGATCTCGACTACGGCCGCGAGCTGAACGATCCGGGCGGTTTTCCCTACACGCGCGGCATCCACGAATCCGGCTACGGTGGCAAGCTCTGGACCATGCGCCAGTTCTCCGGATTCGGTACTCCGGAAGAGACCAACCGGCGCTACCGGGAGCTCCTGGCGGCGGGGGGGACGGGGCTGAGCGTCGCCTTCGACCTGCCGACCCTCATGGGCCGCGATCCGGACGACCCGCTGTCGCAGGGGGAGGTGGGCAAGTGCGGCGTCAACGTAGCGGCCCTGCCCGACATGGAGCGGCTGCTCGACGGGATCGAGCTCGACCGGGTGACCACCTCGATGACGATCAACGCTCCGGCGGCGATGATCTTCGCGATGTACCTGGTCGTCGCCGAACGGCAGGGCGCCGACTGGACGCGGCTCTCGGGCACGCTGCAGAACGACATCCTGAAGGAGTACATCGCCCAGAAGGAGTACATCTACCCGCCGCGGCCGTCGATGCGGCTCATTACCGACGTGTTCGCGTTCTGCGCCGATCGCGTGCCGCGCTGGAACACGATTTCGGTCAGCGGCTACCACATCCGCGAAGCGGGTGCCAACGCGGCGCAGGAACTGGCCTTCACGCTTCGCGACGGCATCGAGTACGTCCAGTACGGCGTCGACGCCGGTCTCGATGTGGACCGGTTCGTGCCGCGGATCTCGTTCTTCTTCAACGCCCACAATCGGTTCTTCGAGGAGATCGCCAAGTACCGGGCAGCCCGCAGGCTGTGGGCGCACGTCATGCGCGAGCGCTTCGGCGCCACGGACGAGCGCTCCGTGAAGCTGCGCTTTCATGCCCAGACCGCGGGCGTGTCGCTGACCGCTCAGCAGCCGTACAACAATGTCGTGCGCACCGCCGTGCAGGCCCTGGCCGCCGTGCTCGGAGGGACGAACTCCCTGCACACCAACGCGCTGGACGAGGCGTTGGGGCTGCCCACGCGCGAGGCGGCGCTGCTGGCCCTTCGCACGCAGCAGGTCATCGCGCACGAGAGCGGGGTGCCCGCGGCGGCGGATCCTCTCGGCGGCTCGTACTTTCTCGAGTCATTGACGAGCGAGATCGAGTCCGATGCGCGGCAGTACATCGAGAAGATCGATGCACTCGGCGGCATGGTGCCGGCGATAGAAGCGGGCTTCCCGCAGGGGGAGATCGCGAACAGCGCGTACAGCACGCAGCAGGCCATAGAGGCGGGCGAGCAGACCGTGGTCGGCGTGAATCGGCACGTCGACGCCGCACCGCCCAGGGTCGAGACCCTGTACATCGACGAGAGCGCCGCGCGGCGGCAATCCGGGCAACTGGCCCGGACGAGGGAGGAGCGCGATTCCGCACGGGTCGGGCGGACCCTCGACGTCCTGCGCCGAACCGCGGCGGATACCGGCAATCTCATGCCGCCGCTGCTCGAAGCGGTTCGCGCGCACGCGACGCTGGGCGAGATGTGCGCGGCGCTGCGCGACGTCTGGGGCGAATACGAGGAGGCTCC
>CATQHX010000009.1 GCA_958296065.1 Vicinamibacterales bacterium
GAACCGCAGGCGACGTTTCCGGGCTAGCGGCCCCGCAGGCCGAGCGCGTGCTCGGCGATCACCCTGCGGTGCAGCTCGCTCGTGCCCTCGCCGACCTCCAGGGTCTTTGCCTCCAGCAGCAGGCGCCCGACCTCGTACTCGGCCGAGAACCCGTAGCCGCCGTGAATCTGGATGGCGTCGAGGGCATTGGCAGTGGCCGCCTCGCTCGCGGTCAGCTTGGCCATGGACGCTTCCACGGAGCAGCGCTCCATGCCCGCGTCTTTCATACGGCCAAGGCGGTAGACGAGCGCGCGGGCCGACTCCGTCCGGCAGATCATGTCGGCAAGCTTCTGCTGAATCATCTGGAACTCGCCGATCCGCCGCCCGAACGCCTCGCGCTCGGTGGCGTACGGCACGCTCAGGTCGATGGCCCGCTGCGCCTGTCCCACGCACCGCGCGGCCACCGAGAAGCGCCCCATGTCGAGCGCCGCGCCGAGAATGGGGAATCCCCGGCCCACCTCTCCCAGCACGGCGTCGTCCCCCAGGGCGACCCGGTCGAAGTGGATGGTGGCCAGGTTGTCGCGCTTCAGCGTCCGCATCGGCAAATCGCCGATCTCCACGCCCTCGGCGCGCGGATCCACCAGGAAGACGGTAACTCCCCGGTGGCGCTCGGCGGGATCCACCGTCGCCGCCACCAGCAGCAGGCCCGCGTGCGCGGCGTGCGAAATGAAGACCTTCGACCCGCTCAACGACCAGCCGGCGGCGGTCCGCTCCGCGCGCGTCTGCACCGCGGCCAGGTCGCTCCCGCCGCCCGGCTCGGTCAGGGCGGCCGCGGTCAGCACCGACCCGTCGCAGATGCCCGGCAGCCAGCGGTCGCGCTGCGCGTCGGTCCCGAAGCGAACGACGGACCCGGCGACGAGCGAGTTGGTCACCGAGACCACCGACGCCACGACCCAGTCGATACGCGCCAGCTCCTCGCAGATCACCCCGTAGCTCACGACGTCGGAGCCGCCCCCGCCGTAGGCCTCCGGCAGCAGCGGGGTCAGGTAGCCGAGCGGAACGAGCTTGCGGATGAGCTCGGCGGGGTACCGCTCCTCGCGTTCGTAGTCCTCGACGAACGGCAGGATCTCGCGCTCGGCGAACTCCCGCACGGCGGCGCGCACCTGGCGCTGTTCCCCGGTGAGGTCGAAATCGGCGGTGCGGCTGGGCACGGTGGGTGCCGCGGTCGTCACGGGCATCAATCCCTCTCGTCGCCGCGGCCCGCTCCCCCGTTGCGCCGGCTCGCGAGCCAGCGCAACGCGACGGACAGATCGACCGTCGCCTGCACGAGCTGCCGGATGCGCCCGGCGAGTTCGGGCCCCGGCTCGTGCGCCGCACCGAAGTCCTCCTTCGTCGCGTAGACGTAGCGCGGCACGATGTGGCAGCGAAAATCGAACATCAGGCTGTTGGCGAGACCGATCGGCGACATGTAGCTCCGGTGTCCGCCCGCCGCGCAGAGAAACCCGACCGGCTTCTCGCCCCAGGCCTGCCCGGTCAGCTCCACGAAGTTCTTGATGGCAGCGTTCAGGTCGTAGTTGTAGACCGGCGAGGCGATCAGGATCGCCGCCGCCGCCGCGACCTTCCGGGTGACCGGCCCGATGGACGGGTGGTCGTAGCAGGCCTTCCCGTCGCAGATCGGCAGGTCCCACTCCCGCAGGTCGAGCAGCTCGTGGGACACACCGAGGGCGTCCAGCGACTTGCCGGCGGCGACGGCCAACGTGTGCGAGCGGCTGGCGGGGTTCAGCGAGCAGGAGACCACGAGCACCGGCGCACCGGTATTGTCTTCCAGGGGACTCATCGCGGGAAAGTATAGTGGCCGGGGGCTCTCGCTGGCGCCGGCCCGCGCGGCGGACGATGCGCTATCGGCGTGGCGGCGCGGTGCCGCCCCACTACTGCGATGCTCACCTCGCGCTCCTCGCTGCCCTGGAACTCCGGACCGGGTCGGATCAAGCCGCGCCGCGATCGTGGAGGGCCGCGATCGCCGGCGCCGAGTAGCCCAGGTCGGTCAGGATGGCGTCGGTGTGCTCGCCGAGCGCCGGGGCGCGACCCCGGGTGGCGGCCGACGCCGCCGACAGCGTGAACGGCGTGTCCGCCACCGGCGCATCCACGTCGGATCCGGGCGACGCCAACGACCGCAGGAAGCCGATGGCCTGCACGTGCGCGTCGTCCAGCACCTGCTGCGGAGAGAGCACGGGCCCGGCCGGAATGCGGGCCGCGTCGAGGGCGGCGAGCGCCTCCTCCGTTGTCCGCTGCCCGCACCAGGCAGCCATCCGCTCGCTGATGACGCCGCCGTGATCGCCGCGCGACCGGTCGTCGCCGAAGCGCGGATCGTCCAGCCAGTGCGGCTCGCCGATCAACTCCGTCCAGCGCCGGAAGAGCGGTTGCCCGATGCACTGTACGAGCACCCAGCCGTCGCGCGTGCGGAAAGCGTCGGACGGCCCCTGGGTCTGGCTGCGATTTCCCGTGGCCACCCGGTCCGGACGGATCATCGCCTGCTCCATCAGCATGCCGTTGGCGATGGTGAGCGCCGAGGCGAGCAGAGACGCCCGGACCTGCTGCCCCTGCCCCGTGTCGCGCCGCACCAGCAGGGCCGCCAGCGTACCCACCGTCGCCACGAGCGCGGTCGTGAAGTCGACATAAGGGCAGTAGGCCTTGGTCGGTTCGCCGGGGCGGCCGGACAGATACATGATGCCCGACATCGCCTGCCCGATCCCGTCGAACCCCAACCGGTGGGACGACGGCCCGCCCGTCCCGAACGCCGAGACACTGGTGAGGATCACGTCCGGCTTGACGGCCGTGAGCGCGTCGTAGTCCAACCCGAGCGCCTTCAGCGCCGCGTCGGGCAGGTTCGCCACCACGACATCCGCGGTCGCCACCAGGCGCTGGAGCACATGCCTTCCCTCGGGTGCGCGCGGGTTCAGCGTCATCCCCCGCTTGCCGCGGTTCACCTGCAGGTAGTAGGCCCCGTCGCCGGCCTCGGTCACCGGCATGAGGAAGCGGTCCTCGCCGCCCCGCACCTTCTCGACGCGGATCACGTCGGCGCCGAGATCGGCGAGCAGCGCGGCACAGAAAGGACCGGCGATGAAGCGACCGAAGTCGAGAACGCGAATCCCCTGCAGCGGGTCAGGCATGTCGATAAGTCTCCGTTGCCCGGTCACCCCGCATCCGCCGGAACGACTTCCATCAGGGTACGGTGGAACACGAAGAAACTCCCGGAGCGGTTCTCCGCAGGATCGATGTGCTCCGCAATCGCTCGGGCTGCTTCCGTCTTTCGCAGGCCGTTCGAGAAATAACCATGTCTCTGGAGGATGCGCTCGAATGCTTCCCACGTGCCCGCAATGCCGTCCGGATCGCGATAACCCGCACGGGTCGGAATATGAGGCGATACCCTCGGGTAGGCTCGTCGCACGGCCTGCCAGTTGCCGAAGTACCAGGCCTCCAGCTCCTCGATGACGATCCTGTTCGCCAACTGCCAGAGCCCACCCCGCGAGATCGTACGAAGCCCCGAACGCCTCGCCGTGACTTCAATCTCCTCCTTTAGCTCCTCACAGTCATCGCCGTCACGATCTACCAGCACAAAGATACGCCAGTCGTCGGGCAGCCATCTGGCATAGCCACGAAAACGCGCTTCGAGTTTTCGTTTGAGATCCCGCTTGCCTTGAAACGTATGGGTCTCGTGACTGCAGCCTTCCGGCAGCAGGCGTGGAAGCAGCACCTGAAGGAACGCTTCCATGGACTGTTCTTCGAGCAGAAACACGAGGTGCATCAGCGCGACCGCCCCTGGCGTCGACCGGAAGGCGCACCCTGGTTCACCAGCGGATCACCAATCCCGAACTGACCCTCCATCCACAAGTCGCCGAGCGCTGCACCTTCCTCCACAAACTCCTTGATCCCGAGTACGTCGGATACTCTCTGAACCTGCGTATAGCCTTGGTTGTCCCGCCATAGCACCCATACCTCTCTGGGGCGCATTGTCGCCAGAAAAAAAGGTGAATGCGTGGTAACGATCAACTGCGTGCGCTCACTGGCCGCCCTGCACTCTTCAGCCAGTTCCGGGAGCAACCGCGGATGCAGGAAGTTCTCAGGCTCCTCCACACCGATCAGTTGCGGGGGCGCAGGGTCATGAAGAAGCGTCAGGTAGGCCAGCATCTTCAAGGTGCCGTCCGAAGCGAACCTCGACAACACCGGCGCGGCGAAAGGCGCATCCTTGATCCGCAGCGCCAAGCTCCCATCGGCCAGGGAAGTGGCTTCCGCGTGGTCGACACGCGGGACCCGCCGACGCAGGACATCGAAGATCTTGTTCAGTCTGTCCGGGTATTGTTCATGCAGGTATTGGATGACGTTCGCGAGATTGGCGCCCGTCGACGAGAGCTGCTCCTCACCTCCTGCCTCCGGATTACGACGCGCGGCCTCAGCGGACAGATACGAGAGGTGCCAGCTCGAGACGAATTCCCGCAGCGCAATGACGCGCGGGTTCTCCGCAAGCATGCCGAGCGTGCTGACCGCGAGCACATCGGGACCGGCAAGCTTCCGCGCCACCCGCCTGTCCGTCTGCTCCGGCGCCTCGCCGGTAATCACCTCGCCTTCGCCAAGCCGATACTCCATGAAGTTGAAGGGGCGACCCGAGCTGCCGCCACGCGTCCAGCGCAGGAACTCGTGGCTGACCACGGGGCGACCATTTTCCTCGTCAAGCTCCAGGTGATACGTGATGAGGGGCGTTTTGCGCCGTTCCCGGTACTTCAACTCCACGACGATCGGCCCTTCGCTGTCGCGGCTGCGCAACTCCCGGAACCGCCCGCGCCGATCCCATGCCTTTCGGATACCGTCCGTGAAACATTCCGACAGGAACGCGAACACGTCGAAGACCGTCGACTTTCCGCTGCCGTTCGGGCCAAGCAACACCGTCAGGGGCGTCAGCTCCTTCAGTGCGACGTTACGAAGCGCCCGGTAATTGCGCACGTTCAGCGCCGTGATTCGCGACGGTGTCAGGATAGCCATAACGCACCAGAACATGGCCCGGCGATCACGCCAGGATACCGTGTGTAAAGGATAGCGTGGTCCTGTGCAGGTTCAGGGCGTCTCCGGCAGTGGAAGCTGGCGGCTCTCCTTCTCGCGCGCCTGGTCAAAGGCGGGCAGCGGCTCGGCGCTGCGCACCTGCTCGAGCCAGAAGACGCCGTCGTAGGGGATGGAATTGCCGCGCGTGCCGATGAGGTCAGCGTCGCCGTCGCCGTCCATGTCGCGGACGAGGAACTTGTCGAACATGCCGCGGACGCGGCGCGACACGTCGTGGCGGATCCAGATCCCCGCCGGGTCCTCGGGCTGCTCGAACCACGCCAGGCGGCCGGCGCGGTGCCTCGGCGACAGATCGACGGCGTCGACGTCGCGCGGGGCCTGGCTGTAGGCGCCGGAGAAGGCGTCGAGGCGGCCGTCGTCGTCGATGTCGGTCAGCACGAAGCCTACCAGGCGGTCGGGTGCAAGGCCGCCGATGGTGTGCTGCCGCCACGCGTCCGCGAACTCGGCCGGTTGCTCCAGCCAGGAGAGGCCGTTGCGCTCGTCGCGGATGGCGATGTCGATGCGCCCGTCGCCGCTCAGGTCGGCGAACTCCATGTTGAAGCCGGTGACGACGGTCTCCGGCTCGATCTCGATGCGGTGCTCGACGAACGCGATCGCGTCGGTGGTCACGTTCTCGAACCAGAAGATTCGCTGCTCCATGCGCGAGCCGCCGATGACGTCGAGGTCGCCGTCGCCGTCCAGATCGAAGGGCTGCGAGTTGATCGGGACGATGACGCGGGCCAGCTCGTGCTCGACCCAGGCGTCGCCGTCGAGCGGATCGTCCGGAATCGCGAACCACGAGACCGGGTGCTTTTCGATGGTGCCGCGCGGCGGGTTCTGACCCCCCTTGTTGGCGGCGACCACCTCCGGCCGGCCGTCGGCATCGAAGTCGGCGAGGAAGACCCGGATGTAGGAACCGCGATCCCGCGTCGAGGCGGGAATCACCCGCTTCCATCGCTCGGACCGGCCCTTCGCGCCGGGATTCTCGAAGTAGATCAGGTGCGACAGCTCGCAGGCCACGACGACGTCCGGATAACCGTCGCCGTTCATGTCGCCGATGGCCACGTCCTCGGCGGCGCCCGCCTCCTCTCCCTCGGCCAGCGTGTGGAGGTCCCAGGTGTCGGGGTCGCCCGAGCCGTAGGCAATGCGCACGTGCCCGTCCGGCACGCCGTCGTAGGTCGTGTCGGACTCGTGCACGGAGACGATGTCGAGGTGGCCGTCGCGGTCGAGGTCGGCCATCTCCAGCCCGTCGCTCCCCGCGAGGGCGACGCCGCCGACCGCGAGGTCGTCGATGAGGTGCTCGCGCCAGGAGATGTACTCGCCGCCGCTGGTCTTCGCGCGCGTCGGCGTATCCGCCACTGCCGGCGGGCCGTCACCCGACTGGCCGCCGGAAGCCTCCCCGCCGGCCGCGCCGAGTGCCCACCCCATGGGGAGGGCAAGTGCCGCCACGACGATGCCCCGCCCGCTGCACCACGTCCACCTCGACCGGTCGAGTATTGTCACCGCTCTGCTCCTGGGCCGGTACATGGTCGCCTTTCGGCCCCGCCTGCCGCCCGGCGAGGCCCTCCGGGAATCCGCGCCGTTCTACGGCGGAGACTTCCGGCTCGTCCCCGATGCGCATCGTGTCGGCGCCCACGCGGGAACGCGGGCCGACCAAACCCGCTCAGCGTTCGCCCGCCGCGCCGGCGTCCTGATGCGTGCGGGCCCCGGGACAGTACGGGCACATCCTCCCGGTCGACCCGAGCGCGGCCAGAGGCACCGGAATCGTCTGACCGATCTGGCCGGGGGAAAGCCCCTGACAGGCGGGCGAATGATGATAGACGGTCTGCTCCCCGACGACCCCGCCGGCGACGTACACCGTGGCCGGCGGGATGTAGTAGCGCACCGGCGTCGCGCGCGCCGTCACCCGCCGCTGGTTCACCCGCACACGAACCTCCTCCGGCGGCTCATCGAGCGCCGGGCGGTGGTAGGTGACCAGGTACTGGCCGTTCATCTCGGTCGCGATCCGTCTCAGCCGCTCCGCGATGCCGGAGGTCGACGACACCTTGTACAGCCGGCCGCCCGAGTCGCTCGGGCCCTGGTCGAGCATGCGCTCGCGCTCGCGGTTCTCCTGCATCCACCGGAAGGCGCCCGCCCCGGAGGTGATGGTCGCCAGGCCGTTGCTGCGCCCGAAGTCCGAAAAGCCGACGCTCCGCAGACTCGTCAATGCCACCGCGTGCATGACGACACCGTAGCTCCACAATCGATTGACGACCGCCTCGGCGTCCTGGTCGCGGCTGGCGTCGGGAGTGCTGCGGCCGCGCGCGGGCAGACCGATCCCACGGATCGACATGTCCTGCATGCCGCGCCCTTCGGTGGTCAGAAGAACGATCGCTGGCCGCATGGCCCGGCGCACGGCCAGCTCGCCCGCGGTCTCGTCAACCGCGGCGACCATGTAGGCGCTGGTCTCGGAGAAACCGGAGAAACGGTTGGCAGCCTGTCTGAGCAGCCCCGTATCGGCCGTGTAGTCGACGATGGTCTGACGCTGATCGCCAAACGCAATCAGGCTTATGCGATGCCCGCGCATCGCCTCGACGAACGACACCAGCGCCTCACGGATGTGGACTATGCTGTTGCTCGCGACCATGCTGTCGTCGACGAGCAACGCCACGTTGAATGCGGCCGTTGCCGGTTCGACCCGCAGCACCTCGCGCCGGTCCCCGTCCTCTTCGATGCGGAAGTCGGGCGGACCCAGCCCCATGACCGGACGGTCGCGGCGGAGCGCCGCCACGTACACCTGCGCCTCCCCACCTTCCAACGCCTGGGCGCTCGACGTGACGCGGGCCGGTGGCGTGATCACGGCGGCGCCGGCGAGCAGCACGAGCACGATCGGCGCGAGGCGTGGATACCAGGACCGCCGATCAGCTCTTCGCCGGCGCGGAAAACGCAGTCGGACACCCATGAACACCTCCCACCCTGTCGCGCCGCCGCGCCACGGAGCAGTCTCCTGGCGCCCCGAAACGCCTCGCTGGGCTCGGCGTTCGGCCCATCCCCCCCACTCCACGCCGTTTCTACGGCGCAGACCGCTAGGGCGCGCTCTGCGCGGGCTTCACATTCACCGTCACGTTGACGGGAACGACGTGCACCGTATCGTCGGCCACCGCCTGCAGCACGTAGGTGCCCGGCTCGCTGAAGCTGACCCGCGTTACCGCCCGGCCCCCTTCGCCGATCTCCGGCACCTGCGGGTCGAACGACACGCTGCCCGGGCCGCGCCAGTGCAGCCAAGTGACGGCCAGTCCGGTGGCGGCGGCCTTGCGCGGATCGACGACCGCCTGCGACTTCGGCCCGCGACGCACCCTGCGCTCCGCGAGTCGGGGGTCCGGCGGCGGAATCCCGTCGTCGCCGGCGACGACGACGATCTCTATGGAGTCCGGCAGGGTCACCTCCAGCTCGTCGGCGCCTTCCACCCTGACGAACGGCCGCTGGTTGTCGGCGTAGCCCTGCGCGGTACCGGTGCCGCGGTTCAGCCGCCGCACGCCGGCGTCGATCTCCCAGACCGGCCAGAGGTGGCCGTACGCGTAGTCGGTCCGGCCGTTGTGGGTGACGCTCCAGACAAGGTCCTGCTCTCGGCCCCAGTCGGCCGGAACGCGCACGGTGAACACGAACTGCTGCCGCCGGTTGTAGAAGTGGGTCGGCTGGCCCCGGTCGGCCGGGCCCGGCTCGAAGAAGTTGTTCGGCCCTACGGGGACGATCGGCTGCTCCTGGTAATTGCGGTTCAAGTAGCCGAAGACCATCGTGAACGACCCGTCGTCGTTCCGCTCCCACCCTTCGAAGACCGGCTGCACGTTCTGACCCCGGTTCCAGCGTTCCTGCGCCGACGCCGGGGATCCGGCGGACACGACCACCAGCGCCGCCAGACACGCTACCCCTGTGACGATGCGACTCTCACGACTCATGATGCTCTTCCCGCGACATCTCACGAACCACCCAAAGAGCGAAGCCTCCGCGATCCGCGATCACGAAGGCTTCGCTCGAATCCACGCGCCAGGCCATGCGGCCTGCTAGTTGTCGTTGTTGGCGTTGAGCGCCTCCCGCTCCGCCACTTCCTTCTCGAACTCCTCGTCGTCGAGCTCGTACCAGCTCACCCAGGCGAAGCTCATCTCGTCGCTCGAGCGCTGGCCGAAGCCGGCCCAGTTGGTCGGGTCGTCGTTCCAGCGGTTCGCCTCGGAGTTGTCATGCCAGCTCGTCACGTGCAGGATCGTGTCCCGTGGCAGCAGCGGCGTCACGTCGTCCTCGTAGTTGTAGACGATGTGCCACCCGAAGTCCCAGTCGGCACAGCTCAGAATCTCCTTGCTGTTGTCCGGGTAGATGGCCTCGAGGCACTGCCGTTTGCCGAGGTTGTGCAGGTGCGCCTGGAACGCCGTGATGCGGGAGTTCTCCTTCAGGCGGTAATAGCCGTCGTGGCGCACGTTGGACGCCCCGGCCGGGATATCGATGTCCTCGTCGTCGCCGACGTGGGCCGAGATGAGCTTCCGCTCCGGCACGACGCCCCGCGGGTAGAACTGCAGGCCGACCCGCGTGCGGTCGGTCGTCTCCACGCCGATGGCGGCGTAGTGCATGTTGAAGCGGATCTTCGCGCCGGCCTTGATCTGCCGGCCGGTGCCGTCCGGGAAGATGTCGCCGTTCTTGCCGAGGGCGTACTCGTTGAGGAACTCGCCGATGCCGCTGGTTTCCTCGGTGTCGTCGTTCACCATGCCCGTGACCGCGTGGTGCACCACCGGGAAGCCCTCGATGGACGGCTTCGTCTCGACCGCCTTGATCCAGCGGTCCTCGGTCAGGCCCGACTCGGACTCCAGGTTGCCCCACCAGTTGGGCGCCTCGGCCGCGACGACGAACGGCTCGGGAATCTCGACCACCCAGTCGGGCTCGCCGATCTTCCACTCGGCGATGTCGCGGAACTGACGCGGCGGCGGCAGATCCGCCGGGTTGCCGCGCGGCGCGCCGGCGTCGACCCACGCGGCGACCGTCGCGATCTCCTCGTCGCTGAGCGAGTAGTCGTACTTGAAGCCCTGGACGCCAATGTTCCTGTCGATGTACCAGGGCGGCATCGCGCGCGTGACCACCCTGTCCTTGATCGACCGCGCCCACGGCCGCGCCTCCTCGTACGTGAGCAGCGACATCGGGGCGATGGAGCCGGTGCGGTGGCACTCCTGACAGGAGCGCTGCAGAATCGGTGCGACGTCCTTGGTGAACGTGACCCGTGCGTCATCTTGCGCGGCGGCGGTCGAGGGCGCGGCGACCACGCCGAGCGCGAGCGCCACGGCGGCGGCGAGACCGAATCGGCAACCGGTTGTGAGTGTCATCTCTGAAGCCTCCAGAGCCGAGCGTGCATCGTTTACGTACCGGAGCGCAAACCGCGGCGTTCCCGCCACGAACTCCTGGACGCAGTCTGCGCCGGCACGGTCCGTCGGGCGCAGGCTGCTAGCCGTCTATTGTGGACCAGCGGGCGCCGGTACGCCAAGCGTCTCTTGGGCACCGGTGTCTGCTACAGTTGCGCGGCGATGTGTACGCCCGAAGATCGAGGCCGGGAATCAACGCTGGACCGTTGGCACGCCGCGTGACAGTACCAGGACCAGGAAGAGACTCGCGGTGGGGTACCGTCCTGGCCCTGGCCGTGCTCCTGCCCTTCTGGGCCGCGATCGCACCCGACGCACACGGGGCACCCCGGGCCGAGGACCCGCAGCAGGTGGACGAGCAGACGGACGTGATGGCCGAAGAGTTGGGCCGCGCGCTCGGGATGCCGCCCGCCGAAGTCGAGGCCCTCGGATTGTCAACGGCGGAGATGCGGAGCCTTCTCGCCGGCTTCCGGGAGGAAACGGTGGTGGTCGGCTCCCGCGCCGAAGCACGCAGCACCACCGCGTCGGCGGTCCCGGTGGACGTATTGTCCGCCACGGACCTTCTCCGGCAAGGGACGGGCGACCTGAAGGAGTCGCTCCGCGCGATAGTCCCCTCGTTCAACACCAATACGCAGCCCATCCAGGGAGCCTCGACGGTGGTCCGCCCCGCCATGCTCCGCAACCTGGCGCCGGATCATGTGCTCGTCCTCATCAACGGCAAGCGCCGCCACCGCTCCTCGGTCCTCGAATGGCACGGGGGCAACGGCGTGGCCTATGGCTCGCAGGGCCCGGACATATCCGTGATCCCCGCCATTGCGCTTCGCCAGGTCGAGGTCTTGCGAGATGGCGCTGCCGCGCAGTACGGCTCCGACGCCATCGCCGGCGTGATGAACTTCCAGCTCAAGGACTCCAGCTCGGGCGGCTCGGTCGAGTTCAACACCGGGATGTACGGTGCCGGCGACGGCGAATCGGCGCAGTTCGCCGGCAACGTCGGCCTGCCGGTCGGCAGGAGCGGGTTCGCCAACTTGAGCCTGGAGTACGGCAACTCGAACCCCACCGACCGGGCCGCGCCGCGGCGGGACGCGATTGAGCTCGTCGCGGCCGGCAACACGCACGTCCGCTCCGAGCATCCGCAGGTCTGGGGCGACCCGGACATCGACGACGACCTGAAGTTGTTCGGCAACTTCGGCTACGCGCTGCCTGCCGGAGTGGAGCTCTACGCCCACACGAACTTCGCCCGCAAGAAGGTGACCCAGGGCTTCTTCTTCCGGAACCCGAACACCCGGCTCGGCGTGTTCAGCAACGACGGAGGACGCACGCTGCTGATCGGCGACGTGCTCGCCGCGAACGGAATGGGTTCGGCCAACTGCCCGACGGTGGCCGTCACGGGCAACGTACCCGACCCCGCAGCCCTGCAGCGGGTGTTCGACGACCCGAACTGCTTCTCGTTCCAGGAGGTGTTCCCGGGCGGCTTCACGCCGCGGATGGGTGGCACGGCGACCGACGCGTCGCTCGCCGGCGGCATCCGCGGCTCCACCGCCGGGGGCTTCAACTGGGACCTGAGCGGCTCGCTCGGCATGCACGGGAGCCAACTGTTCATCCACGACACCGTCAACGGCTCGCTCGGCCCCGCCTCCCCCACCGCCTTCGACGTCGGTACGAACCGGCAACGGGAGCTCAACCTCCACTTCGATACCTCGTCCGCGGTCACGGACCGGATCCACGTCGCCGCCGGCGCCGAGTGGCGCAACGAGCAGTTCCGGACCGTCGAGGGCGACCGGGAGGGCTGGCTCGTCGGTCCCTACGCGCGGCAGCGCTTCATGGCCGGCGCCAACGGCTTCTTCGGCTACGGCCCGCTGCACGCGGGCACCTGGAGCCGCTACAACGTGGCGGCCTACGGCGACCTCGAGGTCACCGATCCAGAGGACGCGTGGACGCTGGGCGGGGCGATCCGCGCCGAGAACTTCGAGGACTTCGGGACCACGGCGAACGGCAAGGTCGCGGGCCGGTTCGGCTTCGTGCGAGGCAGCGTAAGCAGCGGGTTCCGGGCGCCGACGCCGGGCCAGCAGCACGGGTTCAACATCTCGAGCTGGTTCGATCCGACCGTCGGCGACCTGGTCAACAACGCCGTCATTCCGTCCATCTCGCCTGCCGCGCGCCTCCGCGGCGGCCTGCCGCTCGGGCCGGAGCAGTCGGTCAACACCACGGCCGGCGTGGTATTCGACACCGGTTCCTTCACGCTGACGGCCGACTACTTCCGCATCGACGTGGCCGACCGGATCGGGATCACCAGCAACTTCTACCTGAACGACGCGGAGGTCGCGGACCTCGTGGCCGGCGGCTTCGACGCCGCGGAGAGCGTCCGGAACTTCCGGTTCTTCACCAACGCCTTCGCCACCTCCTCACAGGGCATCGACGTCGTGACCACCTATGCGCCGCTCGGGCTCCGCGGGAACACCATCGTCAGCGCCGCCTTCAACCACACCGATACCCAGGTGACCGACAACGCCAAAGGCCTGCTCGACGGCCGGCGGCTCGCCGAGTACGCCTACGCCTTGCCGCGCACCCGTGGGAACCTGAGCGTGACGCAGCGCCTCGGTCCGGCCAACCTGCTCGGCCGGGTGAGCTACTACAGCGGCTGGTACGACTACGACAGCGGCCACGGCGAGATCTTCACGCCCTCCGGGGGACTGGCCCAGGGCTTCTTTGCCGGCCGGCCGATCGTCGACCTGGAACTCGGCTTCCCCCTCGGGCAGGAAACCACGATGGCCATCGGCGGACGGAACATCTTCGACACCTACTCGCAGGCATCGGCGATCGCGACGTCCGTCGGCGAGCAGTACAGCGAATACACGCCGTGGGGCTACAGCGGCGCCTACTACTACGTGCGGGTCGGTTACGGGTGGGGTAACTGATTCCGGCAGCCCGGCGGCAACGGGCCTGCGCATCCGGGGCGGCAGGATCCCGGCCGCCCCGGATGCTCCGTCAGAAGTCTGCGCCACGGCGCAGCGTTTCTCGGCTACCGGCGCAAGGAGAACACGTACAGCGCGTTCCCGGTATCCGGATGCACGATGTCGGGGCTCAGCAACGCCGGCACGCGTCGCGGGCTGCCGCCGCCCAGCCCGGTCGATACGGCGATGTACTGCCTGCCGTCGACACCGTAGGTAACCGGGAACCCCTGCACGGACGTCCCGAGCCGCGTCTCCCAGAGCACCTCGCCGGTAGCCGCGTCGTGGGCTCGGAAGTAGCGGTCGACGTCGCCGGCGAAGGCCAGCCCGCCACCGGTGGTCAGCACCGCGGTCATGAACGCGGCGCGCTGCTCGATGCTCCAGCGCTCCTCGAGCGTGTCGATGTCGTAGGCGGCCAGCTTGCCCAGGTTGCCGTCCGTGCCCGGCATCTCGAACCAGGTGCGATCGGCCTGCGACCCGCCCGAGCCGATCTCCAGCGCCACCTCGCGGCCGGCGATCTCCAGGCAGCTCTGGCTCAGCGGAATGATCAGCGAGCGCGTCTCCGGGCTGTAACCCGACGCGTGCCAGTTGTGGCCCCCGGCGGTGCTCGGGCAGACCGAGACCCAGTCGCCGATACCCATGTCGGCGATGTCCTGACGGTAGGTCACCACGCCGGTCTGCGGGTCGATGCTCTCGAACACGTTCTGGAAGACGGTCTCGACGTGCCCGAGGTACTCGCCCGACTCCCGGTCGAGCTTCCACAGGACGCCGTGCTTGCCGATGGTGAGCAGCGCCCTGCGCCCGTCGCTGTCGACGAGCACCTGCTCGAAGCCCTCGTCGAGGTCCAGCGCCTCACCCGGCACGTGCTGCCGGTACCAGCGGATCGAGCCGTCGGCGGGCTCCAGGGCCAGGGTCGAGTTGGTGTACAGCGCCGGGTCGTGGACCGTCAGCCCGCGGCTCACCGGCACCCACGGCTTGGCCTGCGCCACCGGCCAGTAGAACAGGTTCAGCTCCGGATCGTAGCTGCCGGGAATCCACGAGTCGCCCCCGCCGCGCAGGGCCAGCGGCAGGTCGCCCCACGAGTCGCCCCCCGGCTCGCCGGGCGCCGCGATGGTCAGGCGGCGCCACAGCTCCTCGCCGGTCTCCGCGTCGTGCGCGGTGATGAAGCAACTGTCGGGCATGAACCGCGAGCAGCCGTTGATGCCGTTGACGACCCGTCCCCCGGCGACGATCGGCCCGCTGGAGTTCGAGTAGCCGTCGTTGTAGTCGGCCATCCGGGTCTCCCAGACCAGCTCGCCGGTGCGGGCGTCGAGCGCGACCACGTGGGCGTCGCGCGTGCCCATGTAGATCATGTCGTCGTAGATGGCTAGGTTGCGGCTGTTGGCTCCGCGCAACGCCTCGGGCAGCGGCCGCCGGTACTCCCAGAGCAGCGTCCCGGTGACCGCGTCGAGCGCCTGCACGACGTTGCCGGGGTTGGCCAGGTACATCACGCCGTCGTAGACCAGCGGCGTCGGCTGGTTGCGCCCGTCGCCCATCGACCAGACCCAGGCAAGCTGCAGGTCGCCGACGTTGTCGCGGTCGATCTGGTCCAGGGGGCTGTGCCCCCAGCCGTCGTAGGTGCGCCGGTAGATCAGCCAGTCCTCGGGGTCGGGATCCAGAAGCATCGCGTCGGTGACCGGGGCGTGCTCGGTGATGGGATGCAACGTGTACGTTCCGCCCGGCAGACCGGCCGCCGCCGCGACCGCCAGCGGCTGCCCGCTGGAAGCCTGCCCCGCCGGCGGCGCGGTAACCACCCCGCCCAGCGCCACGGTCCCCGCTTCGTAGCCGTTCTGCTGCAGGATGTAGGCGACGATGCTGGCGTATTCCTCCGGCGTCAGCGAGCCGGCGCCCTCGGGCGGCATCGTCACGCTGATGAGCTCGAGCAGGTCCTCGACCTCCAGCTCGCTCCACCCGCCCTGGAAGGTCGGCCCCACCAACTCTGGCGCCTCGAACGAGCCCCGCAGGTTCGGCATGTGGCATGCCGCGCACTCGCGGTCGTAGAGCACGCGGCCCGCCGCGGCCTCGGCGGCGGTGTACGACGCCGAGGCGAGCTGCGCCGACGCGGCCGCGGGCGCCAGCACCAGCCCCGCCAGCGCCGCCGCGGCAACCAGCGCTCCCCACACCAGACCCTTAACGCGCCGGTCGAATAGTCTTCGATGCATCAGCGTCCCCCTCTTTCGCACAAGCGCCATCGTACCCCAGACACCGCCGCCGCCGATCCGATGCCGCAGACGGCTCGCGTCCTCAACCGCACCGCCGCGCGGCACAAAACGAAGCAAGCGGCTACCGCGCCGTGGTCAGGTGCGCGAACCAGCGCCAGGCGAGGTACGAGACCGCGGCGGCCCCGAGCAGCGACCCGAGCAGGGCGCCGCCGTAAGCCTGCTCCAACCCGCGGTCCAGGATGCCCGGGACGGTCATGGCCGCGGCCGCGAGCACCGCGAGGGCCGGCCGGTCCCGCAGGACCCAGAGGTAGGCGCCCAGCAGCAGCGCACCGCTGAGCAGGCTCAGGACCGCCCAGGAAAGCAGGTCGTCCGGCGACGTGCCGGGCGCCAGCAGGGCCCCGACGAGCACCAGAGCGACTCCTCCGGCCGCCTGCCGGCGCGTCCAGTGCGCGGTGAGCGCATTCGCCGCGGTAACGATCAACAGCGTCAGCAGGGTGAGGACCAGGTACCCCGCCAGCGGTGCGAGCGCCGCGCCCAGCCAGGGAGCCAGCCCGGACGCGGGTCCGTAGGCGGACCACGGCGGCAGGCCGCGGCCAAGCGCGCTTCCGGCCAGGCCAAGGACGCCGAGAACCCCCAGCCCGAGGGCCAGACCGGTCAGAGCCGCCGGCTTGCGGTCGGTCACCGCCGCGCCGGCCGCGGGCACGCCGGTGTGCCCGGCCAGCAAACCGAACAGGGCGGCGCTCAGACCGCCACCGATGAGACCGCCCGCCAGTGCGATCCCGACCTGCAGCGGCAACGGCTGAGCGGTGGACAGGCCGTTCATCAATAGCGGCCAGTTGTTCGCCATGGTGGCGATCGCGGCGGTCAGCCCGATTCCCGCCACCGCCAGGCCGACGCGTATGTCGAACGCCCCGCGGGTCCAGCGGACCACGGCCAGGACCGCGCCCGCCACCAGCAGCAGGCCGAGCACGATGGTGGAGGCGACCCCGACGATCGACAGCGTGGTCCGCCGCTGCTCGTCGGCGCGTCGCCACTCCTCGGGCAGGAAGACGCTGCGGCGCGTGTCGACCACTTCGTCGCCGGCAATCTCCACCGCCACGCGCGCCTCCCCGCCGGCGAGGTCGCCGGCGGTCTCGTCGCGGAAGGTGAACGTCCAGTCGGTGCGGGCAGGCCGACGCGACTCCTCCGCCGACACCTCGGACACGTCCGCGGCGGCACCCAGCACGGCCAGCGCATCCCTGGCCAAAGTGCGCGCTTCGTCCTCCGAGAGCGCGGCGCCCTCGGCGTCCTCCGCGAGCCGGTGCTCCCGCCGTCCCGGCGCACCGTCCGGGCCGACCCACACGACATGCTCCTCCGCCCGCGCGGCCACGTCCCCCTCGAAGCGGGCGTAGCGCACGCGCCAGCGCGGCCTGGCCAGGTACTCGCCGAGCAGCGCGCGGTGCCGCTCCTCGCCCGCTTCGCTCCATACGAAGCGGTGCTGGAGTCCCAGTCCGCCGGTCACCACGCTCGACTCGGTCCATTCGCCGGGATCGACACCCTGCGCCGCGAGCACCTCGCGGGCGGCAGCCTCGGCCTCGGCCCGGCCCACCGCGAGCGACGGCGACTCGCTCGGCGTGGAGGCGGTATAGGCCCAGAGCCCAAACCCCACGATACCGATCGCGGCGACCGCCGGCAGGGCCGGCAGGCCCACCGGCTCCCGCACCGGCACGGGCTCCGGCGGCAAGGGCGACTCTTCCGACGGCGGGCTCCAGGCCTCGTTTCTCAGCGCCGCCGGCACCTCGATCCAGCCTCCGCCGCGGTAGCGGGCGCTGGCGACCACCCACAGCGGGGTCAGGAAGATCAGCCCGAAGATGCTCTGATCGACCCACGCGCCGGGCGCCGACGACACGAACAGCGGGATGCCGAACAGCACCGCGTCGAACGCGAAGTGCATGACGATGGCCGGCAGCAGACCGAAGCGCAGGTACAACAGTCCGAAGATGGTCGACGGAACGATCAGCTCGATGAGCCGCGCGTAGGACGGCTGCGTCGGATAGGCGGCGTGGCCGGCCCCGAAGATGACGACCTGCAGGACGAACGCGCCCGCGATCCACGCCCGGCGGTTGCCGAGCCGATCCCCGATGAGCGCGGCGCCGGCCAGCGGGACGGCCCGGAACAGGCACTCCTCCCAGAATCCCGCCTGCAGCGAGATGGCCAGCGGACTGAGCCACGGCAGCACCGTCGCCAGCGAATCGGGGTTGACCAGCGCATCCGACGGCGACCACCAGCCCAGGTAGCCGATGGTTAGCCAGTAAAAGGAGACCAGGAACGCCAGATCGATGCCGACGATCAGGTAGCCGGCCACGGTATGGCCAAGCACCGTCCACGAACGGGCGGCGTCCCGCGACCAGACCCGCCAGAACTGCAGGTGCTCGGGAAACGCGTGCCGCGACAGGCTCTCGGCCGCCATGAACGAAAGCGTGAAGACGCCGGTGAACGCCATGAACGCGGCGATCTGCGTCGTCACCTGCTGGATCGCGAAGCTGGTCTCGGAGGTCGCCGTGTCGTAGCCCATCCACAACAGCGGCCACTGATTCAGCCCGGCCAGGAGCTGCGCGAAGGCGATGGACGCACCCCAGACGAGCGGCATGCGCCACAGCACCTGCCGCTGTCGGAGCAGCACGAACAGCCCGACGCCGATGCCGCCGACGCCGTAGATCAGCAGCATCGCGAAGCTGCCGGCGATGGTGATGCCCTCGTTGGCCGAGCGCATCTCCTCGAAGCGGCGGTCGAAGGCCTCGGGGACCTGCAGGACGTGCGTCAGCTCGGTCAGCCGGTCGCCGCTCACGACCAGGCGCAGGCGGAAGCGGCCCTCGCCAGCCTGCGCATCGGTCCGCTCGTAGACGAACGTGTGGTCGACGCGCCCTCCGGGGCGCTCCTCTTCGGACGCCTCCACCGGCTCGTAGCGGTCGAGCGCGACGTTCCAGGGAGCGCCCGTCCCATTCTCCGCGATGGCGCGGGCGGCGTCGGGATCCAGCGCGGCGCCCGGCTCATCCTCGGCCAGGCGCTCGCGGAAGCCGTGGGGAGCGCCGTCGGGACGAAAGCGCACCTCCACCTCGCGCACCTGGCCCCCCCGGAAGTGCCGCACCACCCACTGGTAGGGACGGAACGGGCCGTCGGCCAGCAGCCCGGCGAACACGTCGGGACCGCCCCCTTCGAGCTCGACGAAGCTGCGGACGCGGTCGTCGACCCGGAAGCTCGCCGCCTGCCGGTAGCCGGCCGGCCCCCAGCCGAGTTCGTCGGCCAGCCGCCGCGCCTCGGACAGGGCCGTGGCCCGATCCATCTGCAGGTCGAGCTCGACGATGGAGAACGCCCGCGGGAAGTTGGCGACGGCAAACGCGGCGCACGCGACGGCAATGGCGGCGAACACGGCCCAGAAGACCGGTCTCCGGAACATGGATCACCCTCCTGCGACCTGCTCGTTCAGTCCGTCCGTCCAGACACAGCACGTGTATGCCCTCGGTCGAGGTCAGCTCGCCCGGAAACACACGGACCGGCCGCCCTTGCGCGGCGGTCCGAATCGGCGCTATCCCGCCTACGTGATTGTGATCCGTAACGGCCATCACCGTGATTCCGAGATGCTCCGCCTTGTCGATGAGCGCCTCGGCGTACCCGGCATCGTCGGTCGTCGACGGCCGGCCCCGATACGTCTCGGAGTAGTGACGCGGATTGACCTGCAACGCGCACCTGCGGAACTCGGCGCCCGCCGGCAGACGTAATGCGACCGCGATGGAATCGTCCTTGCTCACGTTCCTGCTTGCGCACGACGAAGGCCGCGGTGAACGGGACCGGGGCGGGCGGCCGTCGAAACGGGGCTAGGACCCTGCGCCGCAGAACGCAGCGAAGCGAAGTGCTGAGGCGCAGGGTCATGGAGCGGGGGGGATGGGCCGAAACGCCGAGCCAGCGAGGCGTTTCGGGGCGCTAGCGGGGCAGGTCTGCGCCACGGAACCGGTGCGGCCTCCGGAGAATGACGCAACCCCCCATCGCAAGCTGCAGGCCCCCCGTGCTTCCGAGGATGACGAAGAAGAGATGCGCCAGTCGATGGGAATCGGTCCACCAGGTAATGCCCGCGCCCAGCCCCCGAGCAACGCCAGCAGCAGATTCTGCCGCCACTTCGCGGCGAGACACTGCCAGTGGCCGGGCGGTGCGTCACCCAGCGGTTCGTGCTTGTGCGGGATCACCGGAACTCCGTCCTACTCGTCGTTCGCCTGCGCCTCCCGCTCGGCGACGCGCCGGGCGTACTGCTCGGCGGTCATGAACGCGACGTCGGTCCAGCCGTGGCCCATCTCGTCCATGGTGCGGCTGCCCCAGCCGATCCACGCCGACGGGTCGGGGTTGTGACGGTTGTTGGCGGTGTTGTCGTGCCACGAGACGGTGTGCAGGATGGTCCCCTTGGGGAACAGGTGCGGCTCCTTGAAGGGATAGACGATCTGCCACGTCTGCTCGTAGTTGGTGACGTCGGTCAGCACCTCGCGGCGGCCGTCGACGTGGATGGCCTCGAGCAGCATGCGCTTGCCGCGGAAGTGCATGTGGGGCTGGAAGCTGAGGATCAGCGCCGCCTGCGGCAGCGGCCAGAAGCGCTCGTGGCGCACGACGCTGTTCGGCGGGATGCTCAGCAGCGCGACGCCGTTCAGCGTGTTGTCGTCGATCAGGGCGCCGGGCGGCATCCGATCGGCGTGCAGGTCGAGGTCGTAGCCGGCCCGCAGCAGCCGGTCCTCGACCGCCTCGCGGTTCAGCTCCCAGTCGTGGCCGATGCCGGTGCGGATGCGGTGCGCGGTGACGATGAGCTCCGGCACCTCGCCCTCGGGGTAGAACTTGATGCCCACCTTCTGGCGGTCGATGGTCTCCTCGCCCCACGGGTGGTAATGCGGCGCGAAGCGGAACAGGCCCCCGGCCGGCAGCTTGCGCCCCGTGCCCTCGGGGTAGTACTGACCGGTGCTGCCCATGGCGTACTCGATGAGGTCGATCTCGGCGGTGTTCGACCCCATGCCGAGCCGGAACTCCTCCAGATCCTCGGCCGTCTCCGGGACGCTGACGTAGACGTGCGAGTGGTGCACGCAGCAGTACGCCTCGGGAATGATCTGCACCCACTTGACGTAGCGGTCCTCGGTCAGGCCCGGGTCGACGATCTCGGACGGGTAGAAGTCGGGCCCCTCGGCCGGGATCCTGAACCCCTCCTTCATCTGCACCACGAGGTCCGGCTCGCCGTAGGTCCACTCGTTCAGGTTCGCCAGATCGAGCGGGGGCGGGGCGTCGGCCGGGTTGCCGCGCAACGCGCCGGCGTCGACCCAGGCCGCGATGGTGGCAATCTCCTCGTCGCTCAAGGACGGGTCGGCCGTGTACTCGCCGATGCCGCGGTCGACGTGCCAAGGCGGCATCTGGCGCGTCACCACGCGGTCCTTGACGGCTCGCGCCCAGGGCCGCGTCTCCTGCCAGGTCAGCAGCGACATCGGCGCACCGGTGCCGGGCCGGTGGCAGCGCTGGCAGGATCGCTGCAGAATCGGCAGCACGTCGCGGGTGAAGGTCGGCGCTTCCTGGGCCGACTCCGCCTGCGAAGACTCCCCGGCCGCCGCGAGCGGCGTGCCCGAGATGGCCAGCAGGACCCCGAACGCCGCGCAAACCGCTACGACACTCCAGACTTGGCGCATGGCTGCTACCTCCGTTCACCCGGCGCCCCCTCGCGGGTCGGCGCCACTTGAATTCCCCCGTTATTCTCGTCAGTGTACTAGGAGTCCGCGTCACAGGGAATCGTCCCGGCGCGGGCGAGGCCAGGTTCGGCAGCTCGTGCGAGCCGGCGTCAACGGCAACGTGCCGACGCCCGCGTCGCCGAGCCCGGACCGTTCAGGAGCATGCCCATGATCGTCCGTCGATTCCTTCCGCTGCTGACCCTCGCGTGGCTGGCCGCCGGCCCGGCCGCGGCGCCCTCCGAGGCGCAGTCGAACCAGCCGGTCTACCCGGTCTACGACGGCTTCACCGTCACCGAGGAAGGCTTCCACGTCATCTCGTTCGCCTACTTCAGCCACAACTTCGATACCGTGACCGTCCCGCCCGGCGCTGCCAACGTCTTCGAGACGGAGCCGGCCGACCGCCTGCAGCCGACCAGGTTCGAGCCGGGCCACCACCGCTTCCAGTGCATCATGGTCACGGATCCGGACTTCGCGGGCGGGCTGCGGTGGACGCTCTCGTACGCCGGCACGACGACCTCGACCAGCGAGGACATGCTGCAGTACAACTGGGAGTTCGACGACCGTACGGTCCGCGCGGTCCTGCGCGACGTCGACGTGGCGAACGCACCGCGCGGGGTCTGTCTCAACCGCTCGCCGCTGGTGCGTTTCCTGGGCCTGCGCAGCGGCCCCGCGGGCGAGCCGCCGGAGGTCTCGGCGGCCGTCGGCGCGGACCTGAAGCTGTTCGGCAGCGTGCGGGACGAGGGCCTGCCCCGCGAGGGCGGCCTGACGAGCGCCTGGCGGATGGTCGAGGGTCCCGGCCGGGTGACGTTCTCCGCGCCGGACGAGCCGCGCACGCTGGCCCGCTTCGACGCGCCGGGAACCTACGAGCTGGAACTGCGGGCCAGCGACTCGGTGCTGGAGACACGGCTGCGCCTCCTCGTCCACGTCACGGCCGCGGACGAGGAATAGCTGCTGGAGCTTCTGGAGGAGCAGTAGAGCGACCAACGAAGGTCACAGCCGGGCGCGCTGCTTGTCGGCACGGACCCTGCTCACGAGCAGCCGGTCCGGCAGGTGCCGCACGAGATGGCGCACCAGGACGGACATCCGCCAGGGGAACTCGCAGACCTTCTTCTTTCGCCGGATCGCCCGCGCTATCAGCGACGCAGCCTGCTCGGTCTCCATCAGGAACGGCATGCGGAAGCGGTTCCGGTCCGTCATCTCCGAGCGCACGTACCCGGGATGGACGAGGGTAGTCCGGATGCCGGCCAGCGCCCAGTCCGGACGCATACCCTCGATGAGCCGCGTGAGAGCCGCCTTCGTCGCGCAGTAACCGGCCGCCCCGGGCAGTCCGCGGTACCCGGCGAGGCTCGAGATGGCGACGACGTGGCCGGCCCTGTGCTCCCGCATCGAGGGAATGACCGCCTCGATGGCGTAGAACGCGCCGAAGAGGTTCACACTGAACTCGGCTTCGAGAGCGTCCGCGTCGGGCTCAAGCGCGTCCGTACCGAGTGCGACACCCGCGTTGACCACGAGCAGGTAGATGGGACCCAGCCGCTCGGCGATCGTCCGCAGAGCATTGCGGGTCTCGTGGCGCTGCGCGGCATCGGCCGCCACGCACTCGGCGCGAGCGCCGGTCACGCGAATCGCCGCGGCCAGACTCTCCAGCCGATCCAGGCGGCGGGCAGTGAGGCCGAGGTCGTACCCGTCACGGGCCAGTTCGAGGGCCAGCGCCCGCCCGATCCCGCTCGACGCGCCGGTGATGACCGCAACTCGTCTCATGCTCCGCCACTGATGACTTCGATCGCTGCGCCAGCATTCTACGCGGTCGACGCAAGACTCCGCGCTCCCCACTCGACCTCTCGGGTCCGGTGATCGGCCGCCCGTCAACCCAGCCGGGCCAAACGGTCCGCACACTCGGCCGCGCCCGCCTCGATTCCGGCGGCGCCATAGAGCTCTCGGGCACGCCCCCACAGCACGCGTGCCTCCTCGACCTGCCCCAATTCCTCCTTCAGGAACGCCATCGGCCGCAACGCGTTCGCATGGTCCAGGGTCGCGGCGCCCGTCGCGTGCCGGCCATACAAGGACAGCGCCTCGTGATAGCACGCCTCCGCGTCGGCCAACCGCCCGGCGTGCCGGTGAACGTCTCCGAGATGCCGCACGGCATGGGCCAGCCGAAGCGGGTCGGCGACAGTGCGCGCCACCGCGACCGCTTCCTCCAGGCAGATACCCGCGGCATCGTGTCGCCCGGCATCCTGCTCGACGTGGCCGAGCTTGCCGAGTGCGGCCACCAGTTCCCGGTCGGCACCCACCGTTCGGCAGATGGCGACCGCTTCGACGAGATACCCACGTACTTTCTCGGCAACGGCCCGCGCCTCGGCCTCCGAGGCGGGCGGTGCGGCCAGCTTGTCACGACGGAGGGTCCAGGCCTCGTGGATGAGCGTGAGGGCATCGGCGGCGGAATGCATCGGCGGCTCCCGGAAACTCGTGATCGCCGCTCGAACGCAGCGGCGTTTCACCACGGGCTTCTAGCGCCCCGAACGCCTCGCAGGCTCGGCGTTTCGGCCCATCCCCCCGCGCCACGAGCCTGCGCCGCGGCACTTCGCTTTCGCTGCGTTCTGCGGCGCAAGCTCCTAGAATATTCGGATCGCCTCGTCTGCCCGACCAGCGAGCCGTTGAACGGCAAGCTCGACCGCGACGTCACATGCGCCGGAACAGGTGCCCGTAGGCCGCGCTCACCCGCAGCACCTCGGGCCGGTCCTTCAGGGTCAGGCGATAGCGGCCGCGCAGGTCGCGGCGCGCTGCCCCGATCGCCGCCACGTTGACGATGCCGCCGCGATGAATGCGCCAGAAACGCTCGGGATCCAGCCGCGCCGCCAGCGCCGTAATGGACATCCTGACCAGGTGCTCCCGGTCGCGCGTCACCGCCGCGGTGTACTTGCGGTCGGAACGGAAGAAGCAAACGTCGCCGACGGCAACGAGCTCGACCCGCTCTCCCTGTCCGACTCGCAGCCAGTGCAGGTGCGCCGGCGCGTCGGCAAGGCGGCGGATGAGCGACTCGAGCGTCCGCGGATCCGGCCCGCCGCGTCTCCCGCTGGCCAACCACCGTCTCAAACGGCTCACCGTCTCCTGCAGTCGCGGCCCGTCGACCGGCTTGAGAAGATAGTCCACGGCTGCCCGCTCGAACGCTTCAACGGCATGCGTATCGTACGCCGTGACGAAGACGACGGCGATGCCCGCACCGACCCGGCGGGCGACCTCGAGTCCTGACGGCGGGGGCATCCGGATGTCCAGGAAGGCAATGTCCGGTGTCGATCGCCGGATGGCGTCGAGGGCCGCCGCGCCGTCCCCGACGGATGCGGCGATATTCAGCTCCGGCCACGTATCCGCCAGCAGCCGCTCGAGCTCGGCCCGCAGCGCCGGCTCGTCGTCGGCGATCAGCGCCGTCGGCGCCGCGGCCACACTCACCGCGGCTCCCTTTCCGCCCATTCCGCGGCGGGAATCCGGAGATCCGCACTGACGCCTCCACCGGGAGTCTCGGAAAGCACGAGCCGGCCGCGCTCACCGAACGTCGCCCGTAGGCGCTCCCGCACGTTGGCGAGCCCGACACCCTGCCGGGCGGTGTCCGGATTCAAGCCGACCCCGTCATCGGCCACCCGAATCCGGACATCCCTTCCAGAGCGCTCCGCGCGCACCGTGACGCGCCCGCCGGCGGCCGACGGCTCGATGCCGTGCAGCACCGCGTTCTCCACCAGCGGCTGCACGAGGAGCGGCGGCATGCGCACGGTCTCGAGACCAGGGCGGGCTTCCACCTCGTAGGACATCCGTCCGGCCATGCGCACGGCCTGGATCTCCAGGTAGGCACGCACGACGGCCAGCTCGTCCTCCAGCGTCCCGTCGGTGCGGCGCGTGCGCGACAGCGAGGCCCGCAGCAGCGACGTCAGCCGCTCCAGGAGTCGCGCGGCCCGGTCGGGATGCGTGTGAATCAGCGAGATGACGTTCGCCAGCGTGTTGAACAGGAAATGCGGCTCCACCTGCGCCTGGAGCACCCGCAACTCGGCCTCCGCCAGCGCCTTGTCGCGGGCCAGCGCGTCCCGCTCGGCGCGGGCGAGACGCCTGCGCGCCTCCCAAAGGTGCTCCACCGCCATGGATCCGGCGAGACCAACGCCGCTCAACAGGACCCCGATCAGCAGCGGCGCGTAGCTGCCCAGCAGGTACAGCGGGTGGCCATCCAGGAGGACGCCCGCGATGCCGAAACCGAGGATCATCCCGCCCATCGCCGCGACGGTTTCCCCCACCCACCGGGACAGCCACGAAGGTCCGTACAGGTGTACGCACGCGATGCACCCATGGATGGAGAACCCGATACTGTAGCTGGCCGCGAAATAGACCGGCACCAGCGCCCCGCGCATCGCGAGGCTCAACACCGCGCCGACCACCGTGCAGAACGCGGCGTTGAGCACCCAGCCCCAGCGCTCCGGATGCACGCGAATCGAAGCCATCAGCCCGGCGACCATGGTCAGAACTCGAGCTCGAAACCGCCCACCGGCAGGAATCCCCACTGCGTGCTGCGGCGGGGACGATTGTCGTCCGCATCCCAGTAGTAGTGGAAGACGTTGTCGCGGTTGTAGGCATTGAGCACGCTGAAGAAACTGACCAGGGTGACGTTCCGGTAGTGCCGGCGTCGGTCGAAGCGCAAATCGAGGCGATGGTAGGAGGCATGGCGCTCGGCGTTGATCCGCCCGCGCCGGACGATCCCGGCGTCCGCCCTGGCGGACAGAACGGGGTCGAAGGGCGAGTAGGGCCGTCCGCCGGCAAAGCGCCAGCGGCCACTGAACTCGAAGCGGTCGTTGGGCCGGTAACCGACGATGACCGACCCGACGTGGCGGTGGTCGAACGCCCGGTCGCGCTCAACCCCGGCCAGGTCCGTGTAGCGGGACACCGAATATGCGTAGCTCACCAGACCGTACACGTCCCCGGCCAGCTTCTTCCGCACCATCCCCTCCACCCCGTGCGAGCGCGCGCGGCCACCGCCGGCCAGGCGTCCGGGGGCCGGCGTCCTGAAGTCGGCGAACTGATCGACGACGAGGGCGGTCGGATCGTCCGGGTCGAACGGCAGATCGCGGTAGTCCTTGCGGTACGCCTCCACGCTCAACAGCGTGCTCGGCGTCAGGCGCCGCCGCATGCCGGCGACGTAATGGTCGGAGCGTTGATTGTCGAGAAGGCGGTTGTCCGGATGCTGGACGAGCAGCCACGCGGGCAGCGTTTGATGGTAGACGCCGGCCGCGGCGGTGAGCGTCGTGCGCGGGTCGAGGTCGTACGACAGCCCGAGGCGCGGCGACCAGGCACCGCGTGCGTTGAGTGAGAAGTAGTCGATGCGTCCGCCGAGCGTGGCCGTCAGACGCGCACCGAGCGACTGTTCCAGGGAAGCGAAGGCGCCCGCCTTGTGTCCCGCCAGCGAAGTACGCACGTCGAGTTGCTCGTCGCGCGTGTCGACGCGGGTCCGGTCGGGCCCGTCGAAGAGATCGAAGTCGCCGAACAGCCGTCTCGCGGTCACGCCCCACGCAAGCGCGGTCCCGGAGCGCGGCCGGTAACGCCAGTTGCTGCGCAGCACCACCTCCTGCTCGCGGGAGTCGTTGTCGAACACGACCCGCGGGTCGTCGCCCGCCGCCTCCGTGACGCGCACGCGGTGTTCCGCGCGGGTATGGGCAATCGATGTCTCCGCATACCCGCTCCCACTCCAAAGCCAGCGCCAATTGAGCCCGCCCACGGACTGGCTGGCGCGGGAGACGACGTCGCTGTCCTCCCGCTCGTCCAGCGAGAGATCGATGGCGTCAAAGCCGCCCAGGCCGAGCACCTGCAGCCGATGCGCCGGGCTCACGTCGTAGGTGGCCATGCCCTGCATGTCGCTGTACCGGGGAACGGCGCCGCCGGTGCCGATGGCGCCCACCACGCCGGCGATCAGCTCCAGGTAGCTGCGCCGCGCCGACATCGCCCACGACCCGCGCCCGCCTGCCAACGGCCCCTCCAGCAGCAGGCCGACGCCGGCCATGCTCGTGGAGATCTCGCCGTCGATCCCGGTGCGGTTCCCCTCGCGCTGCGTCACGACCATCACCGACGATAGCCGGTCGCCGTGCTCGGCCCCGAACCCCCCGGCGGAGAAGCTGACGTCGGCGATCAGGTCGGTGTTCAGCAGGCCGATGACCCCGCCCGACGCGCCCTGGGTCGGAAAGTGGTTGATGTTGGGGATCTCGATGTTGTCGACGACGGTGAGATTCTCGGCCGGGCTGCCGCCGCGCACGATCAGGTCGTTGCGCTGGTCGGTGGCCATCCCCACGCTCGGCAGCACCTGCAGCAGCCGGCTGACGTCGCCGGCCGAACCGGGCGACCGCCGGATCTCCTCGAAGTTGAAGCTCACCGTGCCGACGGCCTCCTCCTCGGCCTCCGTGAAATAGTCGGCGGTGACGTCGACGGCCTCGCGCACGCCAGCCGCTTCGTCCAGCTCCACCGCCAGCGGCGTGACGCGGTTCGGCCGCACCACGACGTCGTGCAGGATCGCCGGTTCGTAGCCAACCAGGACGATCTGCACGCGGTGCAGCCCCGCGGGCACGCCGTGCATGACGAAGCGGCCGTCGTCGCCGGTCACCTCCGCGAGACCGCGATCGAGAACCACGACGGCGGCGCCGGACAACGGCTGGCGCGTGACGGCGGCGAGGACTTGCCCGTGGATGCTGCCCGGCCGCGCCGGCTCCTGCACGCGTGCGGAAGCGACATCGCCGAACAGAGCGGCGGCGAGCACCACCACGGCGATGAAGGGGGACCGCGCGACGGTGACGCGAGCGGCGCGGCCGCGGGAGATGGCTTCGGCAGTGGTCATTCGATCAGCCTAGGCAGGGAAGGAAAACAAGTAAACGGGCATGTGACGGGGGCGCGGCCAGAGGGAACGAACCAGCCCCCGCGGGGAACGGAACGGTTCGCGTGGACGTGGGGCCCGACGACGCCGATGCTACACTTCCCGGTTGCGCGGCGCCTCGCCCGTATGCCCCGGTTCGTTCACCCCGCATTTGACGGCTCGGCCTCATGACCCACCCGTCGCGCGTCTCGCTCGTGGCCGCCTTTGCGGCCGTCTACGTGATCTGGGGATCGACCTACCTGGCCATCCGCTGGGGTGTGGCGGAAATCCCGCCGTTCCTGATGGCCGGGGGGCGCTTCCTCGGCGCCGGCCTCGTCTTCGTGGCGTTGGGCGTGCGCGGGGGCGCGGCGCGGCCGACCGCGCGCGACTGGCTGACCACCGGGCTCATCGGCCTGCTGATGGCGGCCGGCGGAAACGGAGGGGTCAGTTGGGCGCTGCAACGGGTGCCGTCCGGCATCGGCGCGTTGCTGGTTGCGATGGTGCCGTTCTGGGTGGCGCTGATCGACTGGCTGCGGCCCCGCGGCGGGCGACCGCCGGGACACGTGATTCTCGGGCTCGCACTCGGGTTCGCCGGGGTCGCGCTGCTCCTCAATCCAACGGACATCGCGGGCGCGCGCACCCTCGACCTGGTCGGCGGCGGAACCATCGTGGTGGCCAGCCTGCTGTGGGCGACCGGCTCCGTCTATTCGCGCTACGCGTCGCAGCCGGCGTCGCACTGGCTGTCGGCCGGCATGCAGATGCTTGGGGGCGGGGTCGTCCTGATGGCGCTGTCGGCGGCGTCCGGCGAGTTCATCACCGTCGACTGGTCCACCGTCTCCCCTGCCGCCTTCGGGGCGTGGGTCTACGTCGCGGCGTTCGGGTCGGTGGCCTACGGGTGCTACCTGTGGCTGCTGAAGGCGTCGACCCCCACCAAGGCCGCCACCTACGCCTACGTGAACCCGGTCATCGCGCTCGTCCTGGGCTACCTGCTCGCGGATGAGACGCTGACGCTCTGGTCGATGGGCTGCTCGGCCGTCGTCGTGGCCGGGGTGCTGCTGGTCGTGTCGCGGTAGCACCCCGAAACGCTTCGCAGGCTCGGCGTTTCGGCCCATCCCCCCCGCTCCATGACCTTGCGCCTCAGCACTTCGCTTCGCTGCGTTCTGCGGCGCAAGCTCCTAGCCCGGCAATCGTCGCCCGGCGGCTCCGCCCGGACCGACATGAACTGTCGGCGGGCGGGACCGGCTCAGTGCAGTTGTGCCCCCGACCAGAGGTTGATCACCGCCACGCCCGCGACGATGAGCCCCATGCCGACGACGGCAGCCGGATCCAGCCGCTGGCCGTGCACGACGAAGCCGAGCAGCGCGATCAGGACGATTCCGGCGCCGGCCCAGATCGCGTACGCGATGCCGACCGCCAGGCGCTGGAGGCAGAGCGACAGGAAGTAGAAGGCCGCGCTGTAGCCCAGCACCACCACCACGCTCGGCCAGAGCCGCGTGAATCCCTCAGTGGTCTTCAGCGCGGTGGTGGCGGCCACCTCCGACGCGATGGCCAGAGCCAGGTAGAGATAGTGCACGGCTACTGCCGTTCCGACTCGAGCTGTGCCAGGTACAGACTCTCCAGCCGCTCCACCGCTTCGCGGAAGCCCTCGGGGTCGACGAACGTGTCCGGGCTGTACTCCTGCCCCGCCTCGTACTTGTCGTGCAGGCCGTACTGCCCGCCGTGGGCGGAGACCCAGACGTCGACGTCCAGCTCCTTCTGTCTGCGGAACGTCTCGGCGAAGTCGTCGGCCACCCCGGGGTAGGTGGGATTGACGACGAGCTGCTTTCCGGGGTTGATGGTAGCCATGTTGGCGATGGCGACGTTGTACTCGCGGCCGCCCTCGGTCACCGTCATCAGGTAGCTGGAGCTGCCGGCGGTGTGTCCCGGACTCGACATCACGGTCAGGCGCGCGTCGCCCAACTGCAGCACCTCGCCGTCCTGGATGACGCGGTCGACCGACACCGGCCGGAACGACTGCCGGCCGCCGAAGTGCGGATCGCTGAACCCGCCGTCCTCCAGCACCGGCGCGTCCTCGGCCGTCGCCCACATCTCGGCCCCGACGGCCTCCTTGATCTGGGCCAGGGCGGCGGTGTGATCCCAGTGCGCCTGCATCTGCAGCAGCACCTTCACGTCCTCGAGCCGAAACCCGAGCGATTCGATGTTTTCGCGTATCAGCGGGATCGAGTCCTCGAGCCCGGTGTTGATCAGGAAGTGTCCCTCGTCCGAGGTGACGAGGAACACGGCCAGGTCGTAGGTGCCGACCGCGTAGAGGTTGCCGATTACCCGGTGGCCGGGGAACGGCCGCGCCCAGCCGTCGGGCTGGCCGGCGGCGGCGGCGGCGGCCTCCGCTTCCTCCACGCGATGCCCGCCGAGGATCCCGGGCATGCTGTAGTTGCCCTCGTGGCAGGCGTACTCGTAGAGCGGCTGGTCGCTCCGCCGCATCGGGATCGACGCCGTCCACGGGCGCGTCCAGGTCTCCGGATCGGTCACGGTGTAGGTGTAGTCCAGCGTGTCCGCGTCCACCCGGGTCAGGCGCTCGACCAGAGTCATGTCGCGGGTCGTGCCCCGCCAGCGGCGCTGGTCGTTGAAGTTCGTGGTCTCGATCACCAGTGTGTCGCCCTCCCAGTGGCCGCGCGAGTCCCCCGACCACTGGCGGACGTGACCGGGAAGCACCGGGCGGCCGTCGAGCGGCACGACCCGTACCGTGTGAACCATCTCGGTCACCAGCACCACCTCGTCGGGAGTCTGGAAGACCTGCAGGTTCTGGTTGTAGCCGCCGGGAGTGATCGGCGGGCCGGCGTTGAAGCCGAGAATGCAGCGGTCGAAGGCGCTGCGGTCGAGCCAGGAGTCGGCCGGATGATCCCGCAGGTAGGCGCGCCGGGCGTCGGTGCGCTCCCGGCCCTGGGGAGACATCTCCGGCAGACGGCCGTTCGGCGGGTCGACGACGAGCGACGTGCGCCGGGTGCCTACGGTGCGCGTGCCGCGGTCGAGCCAGAAGTTGTTGTAGAAGCCGGGAGCACCCTCCTCGCCCCGGTCCACGCTCTCGGTGGCCGTGGTGCGCCGGGCGGCCCGGTTGGCGAGCTCGGTGTTGCGGTCGACAACCTCCTGCTCCAGGTTGGCCGCCTCTTCCGCGGTCAGGAACGCCCGGTCGCCCAGCTCCTCGGGCCGCTCCAGGGGCGTGATGGTGCGGAAGTCCCAGATGCCCTGCAGATCCGGATCCCCCCATCCCGTCCGCAGGTCGGTCTGGGCCGCCGCGGGTACCGCCGACAGCAGCACTGAGGCGGCCAGCACGGCCGCGACGCTTACGGACACGAGAACTCGATGGCGCATCGGAACCCCCTCCATGGTGTCGAGCTACCCAATATACCCCTTCACCCCGCGTCGGCGGCGGGAGCCTCGCCGGTCGAGCGCCCCGGCGCCGTTTGTCGCGAGCCGCCGCGGCGGAGCCAGATACGATGCCTGTCGAACCGGAATTCGCCACGCGGGAGGGTCAGATGAGCTGTCGATTCCTCGTCGCCGGGTTGTTCCTCGCTGTTCTTGCAACGTCACCGGCCGCGCCCGCCGCGGGCCAGACGCGAGACGGCGCGCCGGAGGGCTGGACGGCGCCCCGGACGCCGTGGGGCGATCCCGATCTCCAGGGACAGTGGAACAGCCAGACGTCGACGCCGCTCGAGCGTCCCCTGGAGGGACGGCTGTCCGAGACGGACACCCTGTCGCCCGAAGAGGCGCAGGCCATCGAGGCGGCCAACCGGGAGGCGTTCGACCTCCCTCCGCGGGAGGGCAGCGTCGGAAACTACAACGCCTTCTGGCGGGACGTCGGCACGGCGTTGACGCGGACTTCGCTGATCGTCGATCCGCCGGACGGACGGATTCCGCCGCTGTCGGCCGAGGGGGAGGCGCGCATCGCCGCCGAGCGCGCGGAACGGAGTCGACGCGGCCCGGCCACGTCGCCCGACACCTACAGCGACCTCAGTCAGTGGACGCGCTGCATCTCGCGCGGCTGGAACGGCATCGGGAGCTGGTACAGCAGCAACTACCAGATCTTCCAGGCGCCGGGCTACGTCGTCGTCTACCAGGAGCTGATCCACGAGCCGCGGATCATCCCGCTCGACGGCCGTCCCCATGCCCACGAATCGATTCGCCAGTGGCTGGGCGACTCGCGCGGGCGCTGGGAGGGCGACACGCTCGTCGTCGAGACCACCAACTTCACCCCGAAGACCAACTTCCGCGGCTCGCGCGACGCCCTGCACCTGACCGAGCGCTACACGCGCCTCGACGACGACACCCTCGACTACCGGTTCACCATCGACGACCCGCACACGTTCCAGCGGCCGTGGACGGTGGTGCGGCCGATGAACCGCATCACCGACCGCGTGTCGATCTTCGAGTACGCCTGCCACGAGGGGAACTACGCGATGGAGGGCATCCTGGCCGGCGCGCGGGCGGAGGAACGGGAGCGCTGACGGGGCACAGACCGCCCTCAGGCGACCGGATCGACCACGTCCACATCGTCGAGAATCGTGTAGACCGCGTCCTTGTCGGCAAGATCGACGCGCGCACGCATCGACTGAGTCGTCCACTCGATCGGCATGGCGATCTCGGCGTTCTTCCGCATCCCGTCGGATGCTGACTTGTTGCGCATCGGGTGTCACCATCCACGTAGAGGAACGCATGACCGGAAAAGGCATGACCGGGCGGGATGCGCGGGAGACCAGGATGAACCGCCGCGAGGCGGTGCGGCTGCTGGGGGCCGGGACGGGACTGTGCCTGGCTGCCGCCTGGGACTCGGGTGCGGCGTTGCGGGCGGCCGGGTGGCAGGCAGCGGGACAGGACGCGTCCATCACGTTCCCGGACGGCGCCGTCGTGCGCACCGTGCTAGCCGACGTCGACCCGGCGGAGATCGGCTCCGGGGCCACGCTGTTCCACGAGCACCTCTCGTTCGACTACAGCAGCCCGCCGGCAGAGCCGCGGCGCCCCGGCACACCGGTTCCGCCGCCCCCAACCAACGACGAGATGGTCGACCTGCTGGTCGAAGAGCTGCGCATGGCCGCCTTCGACGGCGTGAGCTGCATCGTGGATTCGTCCATCGGACCGCGTACCGAGCGGCAGCTCGCGAACCTCACCGCCATGGCGGCCCGCTCCGGCGTCCACGTCGTCGCCGGCGGCAGCTACTTCCTGCAGCCGCGCTACCCGCAGGAGATCGCCGGCCTGGACGAGGACGCGCTCGCCGCGCATCTGATCGAGCAGGCGTCCCGCGAACGGTGGGGCGCGCTCGGCGAGGTGGGCAGCTCGTTCCCGGCCATGCACGACGACGAGCGCCGGATGATCCGCGCCGTCAGCCAGGTCCACCGCCGGACCGGGCTGCCGATCTTCACCCACGTGCCGCACGAGAGCTGCCCGTCGTGCGCCATCGAGCAGATCGACCGCTACGAGGCGGCGGGCGTCGACATGGCGCACCTGTGCATCGGCCACCTGTCGACCATCCAACGGGCCGACGACCCCGGCTGGGAGACCCACAAGGAGATCGCCGGCCGCGGCGCCTTCCTCGGCTTCGACACGGTCGGCCACCGCATGAGCGCGTCGTTCATCCCGGAGCGGGAGAAGGTGGACATGGTCCTCAACGCCCTCGAGGCGGGCTACGAGGATCACATCCTGCTGTCGTCGGACTTCGCCAACACGGCGCAGATCAAGGCGAACTGGGGCAACGGCTTCTCGACCGTGCTGGTGCAGTTCGTGCCGAAGCTGCGGTTCTACGGCGTGCCGGAGGCGACCATTCACAAGATCCTGATCGACAACCCGCGGCGCTGGCTGGCGCACGTGCCGGTGTCATAGCAGCAACCGGGACGGACTCCGGCGCGGTGAACTCTGTCCTCGCGGCGGCGGCTACCGTCGGGGAACCGGCGTGTCAACGCGGCACTCACCCGCGGGCGTCGTCGCTCTCGATACGGCCGTCGACGAGCCGCACCAGTCGGCGCGCGCGGGCCATGACTCGCGGATCGTGGGTCGAGAACAGGAAGGTGACCCGCTTCTCCCGGTTCAGGGTCTCCATCATCTCCAGCAGCGACTCGGCGGTGGACGAGTCGACGTTGGCGGTCGGCTCGTCGGCAAGCACCACGGCCGGACGGGATGCGATGGCCCGCGCGATCGCCACGCGCTGCTGCTGGCCGCCGGACAGCTCCGACGGCCGCCGGTGCTCCATCCCTTCGAGCCCGACCCGGGCCAGCAGCTCCATCACCCGCTCCCGGCGCTCGTCCTCGGCGACCCCCTGGACGGCCATCACGATCTCGGCGTTCTCGTAGGCGCTGAGGATCGGCAGCAGGTTGTAGGCCTGGAACACGAAGCCGATGCGGTCGCGGCGCAGGCGGCTGAGCTCCTTGCGGGTGAGCGTCCCGAGGTCCGAACCCTCCAGTCGGACCGTGCCCGACGTCGGCGTGTCGAGGGCGCCGATCAGGTTGAGCGCGGTCGTCTTGCCGGACCCCGACGGGCCGCTGATGGCGGTGAACTCCCCGCTGCCCACGGTCATCGTGAGGCCGCGCAGCGCCTCCACGCGCTGATCCCCCTGCTGGTAGACCTTCGTGACGTCCTCGAGCGCGACGACGGGACCATCACCGTTGCCACCGTTCATGGAGTCTCCTAACGCCCCGACACGCCTCGCTGGCTCGGCGTTTCGGCCCAGCCCCCCCGCTCCATGAGCTTGCGCCTCGGCACTTCGCTTCGCTGCGTTCTGCGGCACAAGCTCCTAGACCAACCGAATCGTCTCCACCGGATCGGACTGTCCCGCCCGCCAGGCGGGATAGACGCCGGACAGCAGGATGGCGGCAAGCGCCGAGACGCCGATGAGGGTCACGCTCTCGCCGTAGATGCCGACCTGCAGGGTGGTCGACATGCCGACGCCTGCGACCTCCATCTGGTCCGCCGGGATCATGCCCGATACGTCGATGCCCGTCGACGCGAGATAGAGATACGGTCCGACGGTGACGGCGGCGGCCGCGGTCAGGCCGATGACGGCCAGCCAGGCGCTCTCGAGCATGATCAACCGGAAGAGCTGCCCCGGACTGAAGCCGACGGCGAGCATGATGCCGAACTCGCGCAGTCGCTCCATGACGCTGACGAAAAGCGTGTTGAAGATCCCGGCCGCCACGAGCACGGCGAGCACCAGCATCATCACCTTGGCGCCGCCCACCTTCATGGCGATGAAGACGGCCAGGTCCGGCTGCAGCTCGTGCCACGCCAGGACGGCGACGTCCGCCGGGGCCTCGGCGCCGAGCGCGGCGACCGCGGCGTCGCTGGCGCGCTGATCGTCGACGAACGCGGCGATCTGGATCGCCTCGTCGGGGGCGAAGCCGACCACCTCGCGCAGGGTATCTATCGGCAGCAGGCAGATGCCCGCGTCGACGCTGGGCGAGCCGGTGCGCACGATGCCGGAGACGCGTGCCAGGGCGCTGACGATCTCGCCCTCCTTGTCCGCCAGCGTGTAGACCAGCTTCGACCCGAGTTCCACGTCCAGGTTCGAGGCGAGCCTCTCGCCCAGGATGATGCCGCCGTCGGTCGACGAGGCGAAGAACTCGCCCTCGACGATTGCCTCGATGAGCGACAGCGTCTCCTCGTCCTCCTGCTCGGGAGAGACCGCAATGAAGCCGGCGCCGAGGTTCTCGCGCGCGGTCGCGAGCATGGCGAACCCGGTGACGCGCTCCACGACCCGGATGACGCGCGGGTCGTCGGCGGCAAGGCGCTTGAGGGCGTCCGTCCCCTGCACCGTGCGCGTCAACGCCGGGCTGTCGAGGTACTCCGGATGCTGCATCGTCACGTGCCCGGCGCCCAGCCGCGCCGCCAGCCGGATCATGTCGGCCCAGTTGCGATCCTGCATCGCCATCATGATGACGGCCAGGAAGACGCCGAAGACGATTGCCGACAGCGTGATGTACGTGCGGCGGCGGTTGCGCCACAGGTTGCGCCACGCCATCGTCGGAAGACTGCTGCCCTTCATCGCGCCACCTTCATTCCGAGTCACTGATGCCGCATCGCCTCGACGGGACTGATGCGCGCCGCCTTCAGGGCGGGGTAGATCACCGCCAGCAGAACCAGAACGACCAGGTTCGCCGTCGGCGCCGCGAACGTGGCCGGCGTCACGGCCGCCCGCCAGACCGTCGCGAACGAGGCGCTCAGCACCTGCACCCCGCCTAGCGCGCCCGTGTCGATGCCGAACTCGACCAGGTACCACAGCGTGGGGACGGCCAAGGCCGCACCGACCGCCAGGGCGAGGCCGGTCTGCAGCCCGCTCTCCACGAAGATGAGCCCCAGCACCTGGCTCGGCTCGACGCCGAGCGCCTTCAGCACGCCGAACTCGCGGATGCGCTCGAACACCGCCATCAGCATCGCGTTGAGGATGAGAATCGCGACCACGATGTAGATGACCGCGGAGATGATCTGCATCGACGCGCTGGCGGAGTCGAGATAGGTCGCCAGCGTCGGCAGCAGCGCCCGCCAGGACCGCGCGTCGAGGTCGGGGGCCAGCCCCTGCACGGTCTCGACGGCCGCCGCCAGCTCGAGGTCGTCCGGCTTGCGCACCACTATCCGGTGCGCGCCCGACGGCATGACGAACAGCTCGCGAAACGCCGCCTCGGTGAGAAAGACCGTGGACCGGTCCACGGCGTCGCTCACGCTCTGCAGAATGCCGCGCACGGCGTAGAGATCGTTCGCGATGCTGCCGTCGGCCGCCTGGCTCAGGACGATCAGCTCGCCGCCGAGAGCAAGGTCGAGCGATCTGGCGAGACGCCGCCCGACGACGACGCCGTAGGGATCGTCGTCATCGAGCCATGCTCCCTCGCCGAGTCGTGTCGAGATGGAGCTGACGCCGGCATCGTCCCCCACGTTCACTCCTTGCAGCGACGCGCCGGCAGCCGACACGCCGGCCGCGGCAAGCCCACCGCCGACCAGGCGCGCACTCGCGCGGAACCCGGCCGCCTCCAGCGCGGGCATCAGGGCGTCGACATCGTCGATGCGCGTGTAGAGCGAGGGGTCGTCGAGGTAGGTCGGCGCGTGGATCTGCAGGTCGCCGATCTCGACGTCGATCACCGTCCGCTCCATGTCGGCCAGCAGGCCCTGGAGCATCGCGAACCAGACGACCATGGCGAAGAAGCCGAAGGCCATCGCGGCCACCGTGACCACGGTGCGCCGGCGGTTGCGGCCGATGTTCCGCCACGCCATCTTCAGGACGTTCATGCGGTCAACGCGACGCTCCCTCGCCGCCGGCGGCCATCCGCTCCTCCGCCCGCGCGCCGCTCAGCATGTTGACGATGCTGTAGTTGCCCTCGTGGCAGGCGTACTCGAAGAGCGATTCGTCGGTGCGCCGCAACGGCAGCTCGCCGGACCACGGGCTCGTCCAGCGCGTCGGGTCCTCGACGGTGAACTCGTAGCGGAGCGTGTCGGCGTCGACCCGGGTGAAGCGCTCGATCACGCGCAGACTCTCCGTGCGCCCGCCGTTGGCAGCGCGGATCCGGACCACGTCGTTGCCGAACGACGAGCCCTCCTCGCTGCGGGCGATGTTGCGGGTCTCGACCACCAGGGTGTCGCCCTCCCAGCGGCCGCGCATCTCGCCCAGCCACTGCGGAATCGGCCGGCCGAGGCGCGGGCGACCGTCGAGCGGAATGATGCGCGTGTCGTGGATCATCTCGACCTGGATGGCGACGTACTCGGGCGTCTGCAGGATCAGGTAGTTGTTGTTGTAGCCGGTCGGCAGCATCGGCGGCCCCACCGACCACAGCATGCAGCGGTCGTTCAGGTCCATGTCGGTCCAGGTGTCCGCCTCGCCGCGCATGCTGCGTGCAGCCAGCCGCGCGTCCTCGTCCTGCTGCGCCTCGAAGGTCAGCGGCGGGATCCGGCCGTCGGGCGGGTCGACGACGATAGACGTCCGGCCGGTCGACGTCGTGCCCCGATCCAGCCAGAAGTTGTTGTAGAAGCCGGGCGCGCCGTCCTCGCCGACGTCCACGCTCTCGGTGGCCCCGGTCCGTCGCGCCGGCCGCGCCGCCAACTCAGCGTTGCGGTCGAGAACCTCCCGCTCGAGGCTCGCCACCTCCTCGGCGCTCAGCAACGCGCGGTCGGCCAGCTCGGCGGGGCGCTGCAGCGGGGTGATCGTCTTGCTGGTGTAGGTGCCCTGCAAATCCGGATGGCCCCATGGCGTGCGCGGCGCCGTCTCCTGAGCGGTCGCTGCGATTGGAACCAGCGCGCCCGCAGCGAGCACGAGCGCCAATGCCGCGACGAGAGATCGCAACTTCATCTTTCCCTCCGTAAAGCCCGCCCTGCCGTGCCGAGCCGGGAGCCGGCACTCGGAACTGCGCACTGGAACGGACCGAGCTCACACCGTCCACTCCCTGTGGCTGCACGGCGCACCACCGGCGCCGCCACCCTCGGAACCGGGCGCACGGCTCGCGGGCCGGCGGGAGCCGCGCCAGCACCTACTCCGGCTCGGTCGGGTCCCGCCCGTCGCGCGGCGCGCCGGTGCCCGACGATCCCAGGAACAGCTTGCTGCCGTCGATGAACGTCACGTCCCGGCCGTTGGCCTTCTGCGACCCGTCCTTGGCCCGGAATCCCTCGACGAACACCTCGGTGCCCGCGAGCAGTGAGTCCCGCGTGAAGCCCCGGCGCAGCAGCGAGGTAGGCGGCCCGCCCTCGATCATCCAGCGCTGCGCGGTCCCGTCGTCCTGAGGCACGTCGATGTGAATCCAGGTATGGGGATTGACCCATTCCATCCGGACCACCGTCCCGGTCAGCTCGACCGGGTTGCTCGCGTCGAACTCCGCCGCGAAGGCGTGGTGCGCCCCCGCCGGCGCCGTGGCGGCCATCGCCAGCAGCGCACCGGCGGCAATCCCGACGAGTGCGTGTACGGCTCGCATCGTCCTCTCCTTCTGCATCGAAATCTCCACTCCGGCGCGGTTCAGCGGCCTTCCTGGTTCGCGGCCTCCCAGGCCCGCAGCTCTTCCCGCTTCTCTTCCAGCTCGCCCTCGCGCACGCCCGCCTCGCGCAGCGCCTCGTCGAGCGCCCACGCGTGGTCGACGCGCGCGCCGCGGATGGCGTTGATCATCCCGTAGTTGTGCTCGTGGCAGGCGTACTCGAAGATCCGATCCTGGAAGCCGGCCTGGCTCCACTCGTCGAGGGAGAAATAGTTGACGGCGGTCCAGGGCCGCACGAATACGGAGGGGTCCTCCACCGTGTATTGGTACTCCAGCGTCTCCCCGTCGATGCGGGTGAAGCGCTCGGTGAGCCGCAGCGTCTCGCCGGTGCCCAAGTAGTAGTGCACGTGGGCGGACCCGCCGAACGGGCCGCCGTGCGCGGGGGCGACGTTCTTCACCGTGTTCTTGAAGTTGGCGGTCTCGACGACCAGGGTGTCGCCCTCCCAGCGCCCGCGCGAGTAGCCGTTCCACTGGCGGATGTCGGATCCGACGGGCGTCGGGTCATTGACCGGGATGATGCGCACGTAGCCGTACGGCATCACGATGGACACGTAGCCGGGGCTCTGCACGATCTCCTTGACCGGCTGCTGCGAGCTGCCGAGCATCTCGCCCGGCAGGCCGTTGCGTGTGATGCAGCGCTCCGACAGGCCCCGGTCCTCCCAGTCGTCCGCCTGGGTCCGCGCGCGCCGCTCGGCCTCGCGCCGCTCCCACGTCGCCAGCGCCTCGCGCGTCAGCGGGGGCATCTGCCCGTCGCGCGGCTCGATGATCTGCGACGTGCGCAGGGACAGCCGCGGCGAGGTGGGGTCGGCGCTCCAGAAGGCGTTGTACTCGGCTCCCTGGATGCGGAAGCCGGGCCGGCCGTCGTCGGGCCGGTCGGACCGCGCGTAGCGCTGCACGTCCTGCTCCACGAGCTCGGCCGCGAGCAGGTCGTCGTCGTCGTCGCTCACGATGCGGCGCAGGCCCAGCCGCTCGCGCTCGGCCGCCTCCTCGGCGGTCATGAACTCCCGGTCGCCGAACTCCGGCGGCCGTTCCAGCGGCGTGTAGGTCCGCGTGTCCCACAGCCCCTGCAGGTCCGGATCGCCCCACGGGGTCCGCGGCGCGTCGTAGTCGTCCTGCGCCTGCCCGGCGGCCGGGGCCGCCGCCAGCAAGCCGACCGCGAACACGAACGCCAGCAGTCCGGCCGCCAGCCCTCGAAATCTCACCTTCGCACCTCCCTCAGCGGGCCGGCTCGTCGGCCAGGCCCCCGTACACGTACTCCTCGGCGAGGTCCACGCACTTGAACTCGAGCAGGCGCACGTTCTCCTCGATGCGGCGATACAGGGGAAACCGGATGGTCCACGGCCGCGTGAACACCGCCTCGTCCTCGATCGTCGCCTCGTACTGCATGTGGAACGGGCTGATCGGCGTGTAGCGCTCGATCACGCGCAACCCCGCGCTGTGGTGATTGCCGGCCCGGTCGAACCACGACAGGTCGTGAAAGCCGGTCACCTCGACCACCAGCGTGTCGCCCTCCCAGTGGGCGTTCGACCAGCCCATCCAGAAATCGACGGGCGACGGCATCGTGCCCCCGATGGGAATCGTGCGGTTGGCGTTGGCGAACTGGTAGGCGATGACGATGCGGTCGGTGCTCTGGATGATCTGGAACGGGAAGGGCATGTAGGTGGCGCGCGGCACCCCCGGCATGTAGCACTTCGCCTCCGGATCCCCGACCGTGTTGATGTTGTCCGGATCGACGGTCAAGCGGTTGCCGGCGTTCTCCTCCCGCTTGGCCAGCGCCTCCGGCCGGTAGGGAATCCGGCCCCCCACGACCACGCTCTGGCCCGGCGGCTGCGCGCCCCATATGCCGAGCAGGCGCGGGAACTCACCAGCCTCGGCGCCGTGGTCCTCCAGGTTCCAGTTGGCGGTGACGAACGCCTGCCAGATCCCGGAGAGGTCGGGATTCGAGGTTCCGGGCAGGCGCGGGGCCCGATAGAGAGTACTCTGCGCGGCGGCCGGCAGGCCCGACAACCAGAGGACGGCGACCGCCGCGGCGACCGCCGTGGCCGCCGCGATCCACCCCGGCCGCCAGCGGCGACGGATTGCTCGCATCCTGAAAGCGTTGGGCATCTCGATCCGACCTCCTCCCGAGACACGCGCACAGCGGCGTTGCGCCCATGCTACGCCCTCGAAGGACGGGTCGCAACCGGAGCCGCGAGAACCGACGGCCGCAGGCTCGACGCTCGCCGGCCGTCCGCGGGGAACACCGGAACCCCACCGGCATCCCCGATCTCGCCGCCGCCGGTTGCGCTGTCGGGTAACCTGAACGGCAGCGCAAGAGACACGGACGGTCGAACCCGCGACCTCCGTTCTCCGGCTTGCAGCCAGGCGCCGGCGGACACGACCCGGGCATGGTGTGGCGCCGTTGGACACGACCCGCTACCAGGAGGCTGACGATGACGCGCTGGCTCACCCCCTCGATCGCCGCCTGTCTGATCGCCGCCGGCGCGGGAGCGCCGCGCGCGCAGACCGCGGAAGCGGGCCATGGCGAGGAACGCTTCAACACGCGGCTGGTCGGCTCGAACGACCTGCAGGCACGCTCCGCCTACCAGCCGCTGCCGGTCCGGCAGGGAGCGCGGCGCATCCTGTACGTCGGGCACCATGCCGGAGAGGCCATGAATCCGCTGACCGGCAGGATCGAGCCCAACGGCACGTCGGTGGTCGACGTCACCGACCCGGTCGCGCCGGTCTACCTGGCTCACATTCCCGCGACAGGCGGCGCCAGCGGCGCCCAGATGGTGCAGGCATGCGCTGGTGACCGGCTCCCGGGAGCCGACGCCGGGCGCTTCTACCTGCTCCGCTCCAACGGCAACCGCAGCCACGAGACATGGGACGTCACCGATCCCGCCCTGCCCGAGCTCGTGGGAACCGTGGCCGAGATGGGGCGGACGCCGAACGGCGAGCAGCACACCCACAAGAACTGGTGGGAGTGCGACACCGGCGTCGCCTACCTCGCCGGGACCGTCGACGGCTGGCGCGCGCCCCGCATCCTGCAGATCTTCGACCTGGCCGACCCGGCCGATCCGCGGCGGATCCGCGACTTCAGCCTCCCCGGCGTGCAGCCGGACGCCAGCGGCCCCATACCGGGCGGCTCGGGCGTCCACGAGGCGGTCCGTCTGGGCGATCGCGTCTACCTGGCCTACGGCACCTCGGCCGACGGCGCCGTGCAAATCCTCGACCGCGACCGGCTTCTGAGCGGCGACCCCGACGCCGCAGCGCCGCTCGGCGCCAGCCCCGCCGCCCTCGCCTACCCGCAGATCGGCCGCATCGACCTGCCGTCGTTCTGGGGCGGGCACACCGCCATGCCGCTGCTCGGCGTCGAGATCGCGGACTACGCCGGCAACCGCGATCACGCCACGCGCGACTTCCTGTTCGTCGTCTCGGAATCGGTCGCCAACGCCTGCCAGGAGACGCGCCACGTCGCGCTGATGCTCGACATCACGGAAGAGGCCCACCCCCTGCCGATCGGGACCTTCCAGGTACCGGAATCGAGCG